>JAGVLG010000034.1 GCA_020054325.1 Gammaproteobacteria bacterium | reverse complement strand
TAACCTGTTCGGATAATATCGGAATAGATGTTCGAGAAAAATTGGAATTAGCGTTCGACTTCATACTGGAATCGCCGTTCGATCCTATCGGAATACACAACGCCCTTGCCTCTGCATTCTCTTTTCAGTTCTACATGCCCTACTTCTGTAGTTGATCTAACGTGTGTGCCACCACAAGGCACTGTAGCAAAACCTTCGATTCTCCAGTATCTACGCTGAGTTACTGCATCAAAAAATCCTGTCACTATTGGCAAATCAGAATCAATAATGCGGTTATACTCAGTTAATATATCAGCAAATAGGTTTGAAATGTTTTCATCCAGTTTAAACTCTATGCGAGCTTTATCCTCTGCAATATGTGCTCCTGTTTTAACAATTCCTACAGCGTCAATATCTTCTGGAATGAGCACATCTGTAACAGATTTTTTAGCAAATATACGATTGATTATTACAAGGATCAGCTCACACGCAAAATGTAATCGCATCAATCTATTTCTACGCGTCCAATCAATTGCATGTCAATTTCATCATTTACTGACAGCCCATGGTTTTCAGGAAGTGTATAATAAATATCTGTGCCTTTCATTATTGAATCTAAAATAGAAAGTCCGTTAACCGTTGCGATATCGCTCTCCTGGCCTCCAGAAAATGAAATGCAATAGTCTCAGCAAACAATACTTCCGCACCATTCACCAAGGTAACAGTAGTTGATAGTTTAGTTGATAGGGGTCTTCCCAGAAAATTTTACGCATCACTTTATATTGGTGACGGGGATAAATTATCATCCACTTCAATTTTGTCTGGTGGTATTTCAACAACGTTGCCATTCTCTAATACGAAGATAGGCCTGCCAGCTAATTTGTGCTCCAATCTAGCTTGAGCAGCTCCTTTTTTAACACCATAATCTATTCTAGCGATTAAATTAAAATCATTGTCATTAAGTATTGGCATCTTTTACCGCCTCCCCGTTTATTAATTGCCATATTTGTCGATCAACAATATCTATAGCATTGCCAGATATTTTATAAGCGATTAGCTCTGAATGCTTTTCTGAATTATCATACAACATCCAATTAGTAGCTATTTTTGTATAATCAATAAGAAAATTCTTTATACTTCTATCGTAACGTCTTAAAATAACATCTTCCGGAATGTCATGCCCACCTTGCTCCACACGGCTTTTAACACGTTGAACTGCAATATCAGGCGTACGTAACCAAAGAAATAAAATGTTAACTTCATAACCTCTTGCTTTGCATTGCTCTAAAAAGAGCATAAACGTTCTCGAAGCTAGTGTGGTTTCAAATGCAAAATTAACACCATGCTCAGCAAGATAATGAATTCTTTCTAGCATTATACGGCCTGCTTGTATCGCAACCGCATCTGGGTTAAATGGTGATAATGCCGCTGCAACAGAATCTGCATTTACATATTCGTGACACTCTAATAATTCAGGGAGAAGAGTTTTTGCAGATGTAGTTTTTCCAGAACCATTTGGCCCAGCAATAACATATATTTGTGGTGCTACATTTTTCATAGTCTATTAACTTGCTTTTTTTGGAATGGTAAAGTTGTTAACTAAACAAAGTTTAAAGCTTTTATGAGCACAGAGCAAGATTTGTTCAACTGTTTCCAAAATGGAAACGGTTCATGTTCGCTCAAAATACTTACTGCGCTCTGAGTGCGCTCACTCAGTACAGATGCAAGGGATTTTTGGATGAAAATATAAAACTGAAATAGCTGGAGACTTTGATACATATAGCCTCTACGTTGGTGCTGGGGCCGGAATCGAACCGGCATGGTATTGCTACCGAGGGATTTTAAGTCCATGTTCTACTCAAATACACTTAAGCATACTGTAAGTAAATCAATGGGTTAGGTCAAGGGGGGTTGAGGGAATTTTAGGGGATTTGAGGGTATTATTGCGCTCAAATTGCGCTCAGGATGCTCATGCCATACAATTATTTCAACAATATACAGATAATAAGTAGTGAAAGAATTGATATGAAGAATTCAGTTACCTCATTTAAAAGTTTAAACATATGCTTGAAAGAACTTGAACCATTTATCCGAGATGGGATTCATCTGGAAACAGGCAGGCCGTTTCATAAATTTGGGGCTCTACGCTCTAGAGAAATACTGGCTAATTGGCTGTTATGCGTAGTTCTAAATTTTGCAAATAAATCAGAGCAATTTATTCTTTCTACTGATCCAAATAACGGCGATGGATTAATTTGCGATAAAACAACTAAAATCGGTATTCCTACTGAACATGTATCAGTATCCCAGTGGGATGGTAAATCCCAAGATATAATGTCATTAATACTCTCACGTATCGAAATGAAGCAAAATAAAGGCGGTAGTGCCTACGCAATTGGGAAATTGTTGGTTGTATTTTTAAATAATGATGGTGGTGAATGGTATCCAAACAAAATAGCAAACAATCTTCCTAAACCGTTAGATTATGAAGGGGTATGGGTGATTTGTCTTGAAGGTGTTATTAATGAAGAGTACACATACGGTGTAACTAGATTGGATGCCAATGGCTGCCCTGTATGGCTAGTTCATATTAATAAGACTTTCGATAACTGGTCTGTGGAACAAATACAGTGAATTTAAGACTTTTAGTTCAAAATCGAAACAACTAACGCAATAATTGCGATAACCAGATTGCGATCGTTTAGAATGGTTCTATATAGGGTAATATTATGATTTCTCTGTACAATGCCAGATTGTGTCACTAATCCGTATGCAGGTTGTACCATCCACCCCAGTTGCAAGGTTGTTACCTATAAGAACGTATGCCGCTCCACCAGGACAAGCTATTAACGTATCATTAATCTGTATGCAAGCAGCCCCATAAGCTACTCCAGAAAATAAAAAAGATAACAGAGTTAAGGTTTTTAAAAATTGCAGCATGTTTACGCCGAAGCTATTAAATTATTAATATAAATGACTAATGATTAGTTACACAGACATTCTACGGGCTTGACTGTTGTTTGTCAATAAACAAACTACCAATGAAACTTATTTGGATTTTTATTTTTGAAAGGTATTTGCGCTCACTTTATAAAATAAGTAACTATTGGTGATGCTATAGAAATGACAACAGCTACCCACGCCAACTTGTTTGATTTCTTTGACTCATGGTTGGCTTCTCGTGCAATAGCGTTAGCCTCCTTCGCACCACGATTAGCCTCACGTGCAATCTCATTTGCTTCCTTTGCATATTGGTTACTCTGATTGCTCATCTGAAGATCTTTTTCTCTATACCCGCGCTCTTCCTCTCTTTGCTGATACTCTTGTTTTTCGGCTTCTCTTTCAAGCTCACCAGCTCTAGCAACCGATTGTGCGCTCCACATTTCTTTATGATCCATATCAATTTCTCTCAAATACTAAGATACCACCATGTTTGATATAATCCTGCAATTTAGGCGTCTCTTCGTCTAAACACTCTATATGCAAAGTACGATCCAATCCTATTGATCTAAAATCTTTTAACAACTCCTCTCTTATGGCTGAACTTCGATCAAACCACCAAAATTTAGATTTTTCTGGATTGAAAGTTAACGTGCTTTCAATAGCAATATCAATATCGCTACGTGAATGCTGCTCTAACCTGGCAATTGAGCCAAAGAGGTATAATCTGTTTATATCTCGAGTCCTACTAGCCCACCTAGCAAGTACCTTGATAATACAGTCTTGTTCATGAGTTGGGTTCAAAATTTTCAAATGCCTAATCATGGGCTTTTAAGCTGTATGATAGCTGGTATTAGCTCCCCAACCTCTACTTTCAAACATTTTGCGATTTTAATCAAATTTTGTATTGATATATTCTGCTCGCCTCTTTCAACCCTGCCCATATACGTTCTCGCAATACCAGCCATATAGGCAAATTCCTCCTGGGAATAACCCTTTTCCTTCCTTAAGGCCTGGATCCTTTTGCCAATTTTTACAAGATTTGGGTGTTTTGTGTACATGAACTAAGTACACCCCATGACACCCTATCAGGCCACACACAATAAGTGGCATTTGAATATTGGATGTGATATTATTGCAATCTAGTTGCTAAGTTAACTATAGATTCAAGTTGAAAGAAAAATATGTATTAGCAACTTATGTTTCCTAGGTTTATAACTAAAATGCCGCATTTGGCTACAGTGAGTTATATCCAAACATTTTTGTTGTTTATAAACTAACGTAAGAGGATTATGAAATGAGAAAAGTACTTATATTGTCCATGCTGTTTATGGCATTTAACACCTACGCACAATACAACATAGAAGATCATACTAGACCATTTCCCAAATACCCTTGGGATTGGAAAGGTAAATAATGATTTTCAAGAGTAATAAGATTGGCGACAACCCTTGAGCACACCGTATCGTTTTGTTGAGGCGGTGTTGATTTAAATCTTGAGCGATCTCAAATATACTCTGGCCAAAGTTAGCAATACTTTGGCCTCTTGCGAATATAACCCATGCCGCAAATTTGCTCTACGGCATTGCTCTATACCTTTGAGGGTGCGCGCACCAGTGGATCTTCCACCATGTAATCGACATCTGCGCTTACCCCTAATTGCCATACCACGACAAGCCGCCCCAGTTGATTTTGCTTTTGCTCCACAACGTGGTGCATTTAGATTTGGGTTACCTTGTTTAACACCATTCCTAAGTAGCACGGTTCTCTCGGCGCATGAGGTAGATTGATCACTTTTCATCGTGCCGTTCGCCTTTATTAACTAATTTGTTTTTTACATTGCCAACAACCGCCTGACCACCCGCCTCAATATTTACCTGACCAACAACAACAGTATCAGTAGTTTCGCCTCTGCGAAGCCGATGAAATGTTTCAACTTGACGAGTAAATGCGTTTATCAATTTAGCTGCAACATGAGTACATGGATATTTGCCATCTATAGTATTTTTTATCTCTATACTTGATCTGCCTAAAGTTAGCATTAATAAATCATGAGTAGCGATCATCTGTGCTGACAACATACCTTCAATGGCATCTCTAGGCGCAATTGCTGAAATTTCTTTTTTATCTTCATCTTTAACATCTCGAAATGGACTCGCCATATTTGCTTGATAATTGTAGCGCTTCAATAACTCCTGATCCAATCCATCACTAGTGCGTATTACGATGATTTGGATCAATCATACTTACGATGTGGATCAAAAAAATCTTTTTTTACCCGCCATAAACGCAAGTTACTCTACTTGATCCACTT
>JAGVLG010000056.1 GCA_020054325.1 Gammaproteobacteria bacterium | reverse complement strand
TATAACTGATGAGCTAAGCAATTTGTATGTTTATGCTGCGCGATATCAGTTGTTACGATTACTGTCAGGCATTGTTGCTGAAATTTTATATGCATTACAACCACATGCTAAGCTTGAAATTAATGTGGCCACTATTAAAATTGGAAATTCGCAACAACTTGAGGTTTGTTTTACAGATAATGGCTATTATCATGATCTTGAGGACCGTAAAATTATTGAAGATACCACAGACATTCGTTGCCAAGGTTGGGGTAATATTAAAAAATTAGCTATGGAAATTGGTGCAGAATTAGAATATAAGCATCAAATCTATAATGGCAACAAAATCTCAGTTAAATTTATGTTAGAAGCTGCTAATAATATTTTAGCTTTCAAGCACGAAGCGAAAATTTAGCATGAGCCGAGTGATTTTTTAATAAACCAAGCTACAAAATGTAAATCAACAGTAGTTGTTTTAGAACCGAGCGTATAATTATAAGTTTCATTAATAAATTCTGAAACTTCATGAAATTTAGGTTGTAGTTTAAGTTCTTGTAAACAATTAAAAACTGCTTCGAAACAAGCTTTGTATAGTGTTGCATTCCATGCATTAGTAGTTGTGGCAACTGGGCTTGGGTTATCAGATATTAATTCTTCTAGGCTGCAACCTAATTCTTTAGCTATAGCTTGCGCAGTTTTTAAACTAGGATTTTTTGAGCGGCCATGCAAAATATTAACAACCGCATGGGGTATTCCAGTGCGGCGCTCTAGTTCTGCGGCACTCATATTTTTGGCATTAAGCTGTTTTTTAATATTATTAACAATTGTATTTGACATAAACCATAATTACCTTATTTACAAATGTATGTCAATACGCTAGCTGTTTTAGACAAATAAATTAATTCTACTAAAATAAATTTACAAATACTCATATGGAAATTCGGCTTTGAAGCGATCAAATGTTCTGTCGGCAAGCACATATATTATTTATATACTTATTGTATGCTTAATACTACAACATAAATATACCGGTGCTACTTCTAAAAAAGGAGTATTGAAGGAAGAGCCAAATGGTTTAATGGGATTTATTGGTGGTGAATTTGTGCCGGTTAGTGATCCTTCATATGGCAAAGGTTTTAGTTTTTATACAATGATTTTTAATTTAACCAGTATGCCGCTTGCAAACTTGCAAATTGGAGCGCCGTTTACCTGGATTACCCCGAATAATAACGATTTTAATAATCCATTATGTCCAATTGGTACTTATGCTCGAAAAAATTGGCCAGAGCGCGGCCCGACCTGGAATACGGTAATGCAAACCATTGAAGGTGGCCCAGGTGTATGGGGTAGTACGCAATTTCCAGCCGGGACTAAATTTCGTATTAATGGGACTCCAGATTGTTACAATACTTCAATTTCATCGCATGCTTGGCAATTTGGTGATCCAAATCCTTTGAGCCCAGAGCGAATGGGCTTAGCACAGGTTAGTAATAGGATAATTGCACCGCCAGATGGGTTTACATTTAATGCTACTACTAATGGTGAGTTTTTGGGTGTAGCTTGGATGGCATTACCAATACTTCCGAAGCCTACTAACCCTGTTAAAACCGGACCTAATAGTTGGGGTTTATTTTTTAATAGTAAAAATTACGCAGGATTAGTTGCAATGTATACTGCTAACGTGTGGTCGCGGATGTCGCAAAGAGATCCAAGCATAGCAGGTCGTGGATTTGATAATAGATTTGCTACTATGCAAGGTGGTGGTATGGAAGTAAATGCGGTACCAAATTTTGTGGCGCGCGATGCAAGAGGAGTTCTTTATACCAAGATCCCGCGTTTACAATTTCCGGTTGATGCTAATAATCAAACAGTATTAATGCAGGGAAACTATTTTTATGCAGCTGCAGCATTATACACTCCATTGCAGGTTGCGCTTGCGCAACGCCAGCGTTTACCGCGCAGTTTCTTGCTAACACCTAAAGCTGCTGTGGCACCTCGATGTACTGCTAACCCACTATTTTTTACCCAAGGCAAAGGCAAACAAATACCTTTGGTTGGGTTTGAGCACAATGTACAAACTTTTGCTGCGCAGCGTAATGGCAAATGTGTTATTGGCTTGCAATGGAAGAACCGAGCCAATGCTGGTTTTTTTCCAGAGTATTTTAAACAGGTTGCTAATAAACGCGTCGCAGTAAGCGCACAACAAGTACCAGCTGCAACAAAACTACAGCAACAAAAATTTGCTGCTGATGTAATTGGACAAGATTATATGGCTCCAGCTGATATTGAGAATAATAAGTACTGGAGTACATGTATGCAACGTGGCTTATCGCAACAAGTTACTTTGGTAGATAATTCCAAAG
Organism: Gammaproteobacteria bacterium; assembly: GCA_020054325.1. GTDB lineage: Bacteria > Pseudomonadota > Gammaproteobacteria > UBA6186 > Azoamicaceae > JAGVLG01. The sequence goes on along the minus strand of JAGVLG010000056.1, from coordinate 894 downwards.
TGTTAATTTATTGGTGTAAATTTATTGAGCAACCATCGATTCTAAGTTTGCATTTAAGTACACGCCAAGCTAGCAAATTACAAGCAACCATAGAAAGGATACATCGCGAATGGCGCGATTTAAATTTAATTCCGCCACTTGAATATGGGCAGCTAGCGCGTATGGATGAAAACTTATTAGTAACACCACCTCCTGGCTGTGAGATTGGCTATGTACCAATTGTTTATGAACAGAGGTATCCAGTACCAAATACCAAGACAATAGCTCATCGCAAGAGAAAAAAAACTCAAAAGCATTTCCCACCACCCTTACCAAGATTATGAGCCTATTGGTGCATTTACAAGTTAGTAAATATACTGTAAGATGGTGATTTTTGTCATATTATGAGTTATAATTAGTCATGTACGAGTTGCTTTTGAGGAAGAGTGCTGTTAAGGAATTAAAGAAAATTCCAGTAAATGATAGGGAAAAGATAATCGATGCCCTGCACATATTAGCGGCAGATCCTGCCGACATATCATTGGATATTAAAAAGTTGGTAGGTAAATTAGGGTATCGGTTAAGAGTAGGTGATTGGCGAATTATATATGATAAAGATGATGTCCTAAGAATAGTTTCTATATACAAAGTGGGACACAGAAAGGAGATCTATAAATGAGATTACAAACAATTCAATTAAACGGTCGCGAATATGTTTTGATACCAAGAGGTATCTATGCCTCCAAAAAAAACCAAATTGATAAATTAGTTTCTTCTGCTACTGATGACGATGAGTATATTCCATTTAAGCTTGAAGATTTTTTTCAAAATGAAGTAACACTTGCAAGAATGAAGGCGGGGGTGACGCAGGAGAAATTGGCACAACTTCTTGGTGTCAGCCAATCCTACATATCT
>JAGVLG010000005.1 GCA_020054325.1 Gammaproteobacteria bacterium | reverse complement strand
TGGTATGGGCGAGCAATTTATTCGAAAAGCAGCAGTTATTTTACGGGCATGGTACTGATAATGCTTGGGATGAGGCAGTTTTATTGGTTTTGTTTGTCTTCGAACTTCCTGGTGATGCGGATCGATCGATCTTGAGTAAAATTCTTGAGCCACACGATAAACAAGTTTTAATTGAGCTAGCAGAGCGGCGTGCCTTTGAACGGATCCCGGTGCCGTATTTGACTAATGAAGCTTGGTTTGCCGGGGAACGTTATTATGTTAACAGCGATGTTATTATTCCACGCTCACCATTAGCTGAGCTAATAGGCGATCATTTTCAGCCGTGGATTGCTAGTATGCAACCAAAGAATATTTTAGATCTGTGTACAGGTAGCGGTTGTTTAGCGATATATACAGCTAAACAATTTCCAGATGCCAAAGTGGATGCAGTGGATATTTGCAGTACAGTTATAGCAGTAGCACAATCAAATGTTGCGTTACATAAATGCGAAAATAGAGTACATATAGTTCAATCGGATCTATTTAACTCATTGCAAGGCAAAAAGTATGACATCATAATTAGTAATCCACCGTATGTTGCAACTTATGAAATGGAAGAGTTGCCACACGAATATTTACATGAGCCGCATTTGGCATTACATAGCGGGATCGATGGCCTAGATATTACAAGGCGTATTTTGCAAGAGGCGCCGAATTATTTAACGGATAATGGTTTACTGATAGTAGAGGTAGGTAATAGCTGGGTGACTCTAGATCAAACCATGGCACACTTGCCCTTTACTTGGTTAGATTTTGCAAATGGTGGCGAAGGAGTATTTTTGTTAACTGCAGAGGAATTGAAACGATATGGAAGTGGCTAGGAAGCTATCAGAGGCGCATGAGCTTTGCCTTACAATTGCTGTGTTGGATGACTATGAACGGTTACAGCGATTATGTAATTTCTTTCTGGGTACAGAATATGGCAGTTGGGGTGAAGGTTCGAATTTAACTTCTTTAGATGATTTTAATTATAAATTTGAAAAGTTAGATTGTGTTACCTATGTTGAAATGGTATTGGCCTTATTTAAAACGACGCCTGTTCCGAATGCAGCCATCTTTCAAGAAATCTTCGCTAACAACCTGCGCCGCATACAATATCTTAATGGTAAACCGCAATTTCTATCGCGTAATCATTTTATGTGTCTAGACTGGATCCCAAATAACAAATACTTAGTGGAGGACATTACTCCTAGCCTTACTTTAAAATGTGCAATGGCAACTGCGGTAATAGATAAATTAAATTGGGTCAAAAAGCATAAAATTATGCAAAATAGCAATTCAACTATTTCAGATGAAATAGCTAATAGTTTAAAACCGCAAGAGATATCGATACCATATATACCCACAGAAGAGTTCTTAGAAAATCAGATGGCTTTTAAAAAGAAATTTCCTGCATACGGGATTGTGAATATTGTACGCCCGAACTGGGATCTTACTGAACAGATTGGAACACATATGAACATTTCACATCTGGGATTTGTTTTCAATGCCAAAGACAGCCAGCAACTTGATTTTTATCATGCCTCTAGCGAACGTAAAATGGTAGTTCAAGAAACATTATTTGATTACATGATGCGCTTAAAAGATAGCCCGACAATTCGAGGTTTTAATGTATTAGTAATTAGCCCCGGATATTTACATGCCGGGTAATACAATTGGACAACTGTTTCGGGTTACTACTTTTGGCGAGAGTCATGGAATAGCAATGGGCTGTATTGTAGATGGTTGTCCTGCAAATTTTGAGCTAGCGATAGAAGACATACAATTTGAATTAGATCGGCGCAGGCCAGGACAATCGCACTATACATCACAACGTCGCGAGGCTGATACTGTTGAAATTTTAGCTGGGGTGTTTGCCGGTAAAACCACCGGTGCTCCGATTGCCTTGTTAATTAAAAATACCGATGCGCGCAGTTCAGATTATTCAGAAATTAAAGATAAATTTCGACCAGGGCATGGCGATTATACGTATCAAGCTAAATATGGTATTCGCGATTACCGTGGTGGTGGTCGTGCTTCGGCGCGCGAAACTGTGGCGCGGGTTGCAGCAGGTGCTATTGCTAAAAAGTTTTTGTGGCAAAATTGTGATCTAAAGATCCAGGCGGTTATTACTCAAATTGGTAATATTATTGCAGATCCTGTTGACATAAATGCATCAATACATAATGAGTTTAATTTTGCTGATGCTACTAAGCTTGATGCTATTGCAGACTTAATAACTGAATTACGCCGCGAGGGCGATTCAATTGGCGCTCAAGTTCACCTAATAGCAAGCAATGTGCCTGTTGGATTGGGTGAGCCAGTATTTGATAAATTGAATGCTGATTTAGCTCATGCCTGGATGAGTATCAATGCGGTAAAAGGGGTTGCAATCGGTGCAGGCTTTAATTGTGTTACGGCGCGTGGTTCGGAATTTCGTGATGAAATATATCCAGAGAATTTTGCATCAAATAATGCCGGTGGGATTTTAGCTGGGATATCCACCGGGCAAGATATTACTGCTAACATTGCGTTTAAACCAGCATCAAGTATTCGCATCCCAGCAGCTACAGTTGATACTAACAACAACCCTACTACAATCGTAACAATGGGACGGCACGATCCATGCGTTGCAATTCGTGCAGTTGCTATTGTAGAGGCAATGACTGCTATAGTATTAATGGATCACTTATTAAGACAACGAGGACAAAATGGATACCTTATCTAAAATTGCCGCCGTCGCATTTGGCGCATTTCTAGTGTTTATGTTATATCGTTATCTCAAAGCAAACCCAGAAAGCTTGTCACGGGAAAACCTAACTAAGAGCTTTGGTTCTATGGGATTTTTAGCGCTCGGTTTAATAGTTTTTATTGCAGTAGTAGTAATGTTATTACGACGTTAGTCTTTACCGGGTCTGTTTGATAACTTTAACAGACCCAGTAACATTTGATAATTTGATTGCCGCTTAACTGTGCGCGGATCTTTGATTGCTGGTATGTTTTTGCAGCAAGAAAATCACGTTTTCTAAATCCCGCTCTAAAGCGGCTGCGAATACAGACTTTTCTTCTAAAGCTTGATTGGTACAACGTAGTTCTTCTTCTAACAATTCAATTCTGGTGGCCTGTTTTTCAAGTTTACTGCGTAGCTCATATGACATTATCTGTTATCCTTGTTGCAGTCTAGTTACATTCATGGTGCCGGAAAAGTGCCGGACTGAATATGGATATTCTTACCTATAGCTTGTAAGAAATTTGCTATAGAAAGATGACTTAGGATCAATTTTTGCTGAATATTTCTTCTTATGTCTATAGTCGTCGCCATTTAGCTTTATGCGTTGTTGTAGTGTTCACTTGCGGCAGTCATGTATGGCATACCATGCTTGGGGTTTGCAAGAGCAAGATTTTAAAAATAAAAATTGTTCGAGTTAACACCTAGGTCATTTCTTAAATATAAATGCTATCCACTATAC
>JAGVLG010000004.1 GCA_020054325.1 Gammaproteobacteria bacterium | reverse complement strand
TTGGCAACTTACCCTCTGAAGCACTTCCACAGATGGCTTAAGCTGGTCTAGATTGGGTGCATCTACAAGCCGCTTACCTCAATTTATTGAGATGTTACTAAAAAATTATGAGCGTTGGCAAAAAGCTGTTGTAGAGCAAGCTTTAGGTTCTTGGAGGGTTCTTGAAATAGCGGGGGCTAGGCAATGTGGCAAGACCACGCTTGCTAAGGAACTAGCCATTCCAGGGGCAATATATCGCACTTTGGATGATGTTACATTATTAGATTCGGCACTTGATGATCCGCATGGCTTTGTGCGGCATGGAAATGAATTAATGATTATTGACGAAATTCAGAAGGCACCAGTTTTACTACAGGCTATTAAGAAAGATGTTGACGAGAATCAATTACATGGAAGATTTATGTTAACCGGTTCTGCAAATATCCAGGCCTTACCCAGCGTTAATGAATCTCTGGCAGGGAGAATTAGAAAAATTAGACTGCGGCCGCTTGTGGAAGGCGAGATTCGCGGTACGCAACCAAATTTTTTATGGTGGGCTTTTGATCAAAAGTTTCCGAAGCAATATGCCTCTGATAACAAGGATTCATATATATTAATTGCATTACATGGTGGTTATCCAGAACCCTTACGAATAAAAAATATTAAAGAATCGCACGGATGGTATCTCGCGTACATAAATGCACTAATTGAGAGAGATTTGAAAGATATTATTAATATTAAACGTCACGATGCTATGAAGGAATTGTTAGCAGTATTAGCAGCTTGGTCGAGCAAAGCAATGGATGCTTCAGCGATAGGTAGTGGCTTGTCTTTAACTAGACAAACAGTAACTACTTATATAAATGCATTAGAAGCTCTATATTTAATTGAAAGATTACCTGCATGGCCAAAAACTGATTATGATCGCGTAAGTAAACAAGATAAAATATTTATGGCTGATACGGGACTCATGTCAGCTATTCTAAGTTGGCGCTTTGATAAAGTGCGTTTAGATGGAGATCAGAATGGAAAATTAATAGAAACGTTTGTTTTTACGCAATTGCTAGCACATATTGAAGCATTAGAATTACATAATGAAAGATATAATATTTATCATTATCGCGATCGTGAAAAACGCGAAGTTGATTTTATTATAGAAAATGAAGATGGTGATATTTTAGGCATTGAGGTAAAAGCAGGTTCTGCAGTAAGTAGTGATAGCTTTAAACATTTAAAATGGTTTAGAGATAATATTGCAATTGAGCAAAGTTTTGTAGGAATTGTTTTATATACTGGAGACCAGATAGCGTCATTTGGAGATGGAATGTGGGCAATACCAATTAATGTTTTATGGGCACCTGATGAGTAAATGCTAAGTGAGTTGAATTTTTGTTAGCTTGATGGTACATTCTGTCTGCAAAGAATACAAAAAAGGTACAGTATGTTTATTTTATTTAAAATGTCAGCTAACATAGCTATAGACGATCGTGCAGTTGAAGAATTAAATTCCCTATCAGATGTAGACTTTTCTGCTGTATTAAATAAAATAAATACGGAAAAATTCGGTAACCTTACTGTTCACGCAAATACAAAGATTTTAGATACTAAAAAATTACAAGATATTGTTACAGCTTATATGGCTGGTCCAGCATCGTCTACTGACGACAAAAAGTCATTGACTATGCTGTATAACACCAAAAATATCTCACAAATACGCAGCGATGAACAGAATATTGCTAAGCTGGCTGCAAATAATCCTAGATTATCTAATATTCATTATAGATTTGATGCAATTAATCAAAGTACCCTGTCGGAAGTATGCGCTGTTATTACAGCGAGCAGTTTTATTTCTGCGAGTCACATAAGTATTAATACTTGGTCAGATCCAGCTACCACCATAGCAAGTGAACAATTAAGTTATGATAATTGTATGCAATTAATGCATTTAGCTCGAGCGCAATTTCCAAATTCTAGTGTGCGTTTCAATTTAGATTTAATTTACAATAATTTAGAACCAAAGCAACAACGTGAGCTTTTGTTGGAATATCTAAAATTATTATTACATCCATCCCTTGATTCATTACCAGAGCCTGACCTAGATAAATTCGATTTAAATCCAGAGCAATATCCGACAGCCTATTTTGATTTGTTAAATGCGTTTATAGATTATAGTCAAAATCGGTTTCATGTTCCGCAGTTAATACAAGATTATCGTAAACAAGAGCTAACTAATGAGCAACGCTGCAAATTATATTTGAAAGCAGTTGCATTACATGAAGGTATTACCGACTTTGACTGTAATAATTTGAGTGTTGAGAATATTACAAAATTAATGCATAAAATTAAAGGCTATTCTAAAGGTATACATGCTTTTGATCTTTTTATACGAAAGCATTATAAATTTGCAAATACAGCTGAAAAAATAGCATATTTTGAAAACATACTAATATTAAATGATACTGTTTTAATTGATGGCGTAGACTTAACGTATGAAGAAGTCTTATCCATAGTAAATCAGACACAAATAGCTCCTATTGCTTCGCGGTTTTTCAGTTTACATAAGGATGAACTAAGCCATGCACAAAGGCTTGAACTAATTGCATTATGCCATGACAACAAGGGTTGGCTAGATTGGAGTGGAATAAAATTAACTCCTGAAGAAGCATTTGAGATTGCAAAAAAGTACAACGATATCTATAGTTTGGTTATTGCTTTGCAAGGCGCAGGTCTAGATAAAACTGCGATATTGCAATTTATTGAAAGACATTTGCAATATTTTGACTTGGCAGAAGTAAAAATAGATTTAAATCGTTTGAAATTAAGCAAATCAGAAATTTTAGAATTTGTGCAACGCAACCCAGGCTCTGGGCACGTAATTGATACTTGGGTTGAGTCACAAAAAAAACATATATATAGTACTTCTGCGGATAATGTACTTGTATGTAAGACTGTTGAACACTTAACAATTGCAGAGCTACGTGAATTAATGGAAATTCGCCTTAAAAACTCTAAATATTGTATTGATTCTTCGTTTATTGACATATATAAATTAACAGATGCAGAATTAGTAGAGATTTTAATTAAATGCAATGAGCCTGGCAATACTATTTATTCTACCATTCAAGTATTCAAAAAACTTAATTGGGAGCAGATATATAAGGTACACGAAAAAGATATTGAAGATTCCCCCGCTAATATATTGGCATTAAAAGATTATGACCCTGCAGATTGTCCGGCAAATATAAAAGAATATATGTCGCTAATTCCAGATATGGAAGAACTTCAAGAAGAGCTTGCAACAGTTGTTGAATATTTTGCTTATTTCCTAGAATTAAGATCTAATCTGCTAAATGTTTTCTGTAGAATTAATAAATGTGAAGATTTGAGGATTAATTTAGAAACAATTGAAAACAAATTATTTGACATGCAGCCGAGCTTGGATAACATACAAGCATATTTATACAATTTATTTTGGTGGATTGGAGTGTGCGCTCGAATTATAGCTGAAATTGAGCCTGCAAAAACACATCAGTGTTTTGCTGACAAGAACTTTGTAATTGCTATGCAAGAGATTGCTGCATTTGCATCACCGGATTTTAGAAATATTTTTGCAAAGCATATTATTAATTTGATTAAAAATGATAAAATTGCTCAGTTTTCCAATCTTATTGCTGGCACGAGTCGCCGCATGCAAATACCTGCAGTGCTGATTCTTGCCAACACCGAACAACCACAACAATTTAAAGAGGTCTTAGAGCTTATTGGTCCTGAGTATAATGATAGTAAAAATTTAAAAATATTATTGAATAGCTTTGCTAGTATATTTTCTTGTAAAGAATTAAGTGATGCGCAAAAATTTGCACTTGCTAAAAAGGTTTTAGCATATCAAATAGAATATAAAGTATTTAAATCACAACAGGATATGGAAGCTATGCATCGTGAATTTCCATATAGTCCCACATTTACTTTTAACAATGCACTAATATCCAATTTAGAGGGAACTAAACAGCTGGGCTTAATAGCATATGATATTGATGGCAATCTGATTAATGTTATGGATATGGGTGATGATGTACGATTAGCTCCAGTTCAAGAAATTTTAACCAAATGGCTCGAGCGCAATAAAAAAATCAGTAGAATTATTAAACAAATCATACCAGAGCTTGTAAAGTTAAAATTTTTTCCTTGTGGTTTGCAATCAGAAATACAAGCATTGTTAATGGTGCAAGGGTTGGCAGCTATTGATAAATTACCGGCAATAATTGAGGATGCTTCTTTTGCGAAAAAATCTTGGCGTTCAGTTTATTCTGAAGTATTACAAGTTTGCTTTGAATTAAATGAGCAGCAGTTGCAACAAGTACAAAACACTTTGGCTCCATGTCGTAATCCATTTTCAATTATAGCGTACTATGCTAGACTTAAAACCCTGAAGGAACCTGTATATATTGATATGTTGCGTAGCTATGTGCGCTATATTTCTAGTTATAAAGCACGAACCTTTTACAAACGTCGTTATGATTTAAAAGATCAGCAACATTTGCAACAATTGGGTTTGGATGAATTGCTATTGAATAAATGGCGCAAGGGTGCAGGCGTTAATTATGATAAGTTTTATGCTTTTATTAAAGACAAAGTACCTACCCTAAGTGCAGCAAAGACTGATCCGGTAGAATTCCTGAAGAGACAAATTACATATTTCAAACACCTGCCTATAAATAGCTTTAAGTTAATTCATGATTTCCTTGCTGCCAAATCTGAATCGCAACGTATAGCCATTCAAAACGAAGCAAATAGCAAGATTGCAGAATTAAAGGGTGAAAATTATTATCTAAAACAGCGTAGAGAAAAACTTAAATTGCAATCGGCATTGATGGAATTTTTCAATAAGCGGAGTGAATTTGATGAACGTCAGGTCATGTTAGCTCTAAATCGTATTGAAAATTTAGCTGACAATTGTACCGAATGTAATGATTTTCAAAATGATATGAACAATATAACCAATTTGTTATTAGCGCAAAGCGAACCAAAAGGTAATAAACAGAATAAAAAAGAAGTGGATACTACTGGGTGGCAATTAATAGATACCGATCATTTTTGGGATATGCTATTGATTGGAACGGATGTCTTCGGAAGTTGCCAAAATATCAATGGTACGCCACGCCTAAATCGTTGTTTAATAGGTGGTTATGTATTATCTGGTCATATACGTCAAATTGCACTGAAAAATACTGCAGGAGAAATTGTAGCACGTGCAGTTTTTAGATTGATGCGCGATAAGAAAACCCATCTGCCGGTATTATTTCTTGAAGAAGTTTATCCGAATTTCTCTAACGATGAGTATGTACAAGCAATTGAAGCCTTTGCTATGCTACGTGCCTGGGAATTAGGATGCATTTTAGTTTCTAAGACTTCGGTTTTATCACGACAACTTTATCCAGGTGTTTTAGAGGTTACTGCAGTAAAGCATGCTGAATATGTCGATGCCATTGGAGAGGTCCAAGAACATGCATATGAAGTAAGTGGATCAACCTTGATTTGCGATCCTCCAAAGGAGCGTGAATTAATATTGCATAAATATACCGGCAGGCCACATTATGGTCCACGCCCTTTGAATTCAGTGCAAGACTTGAAGTTTATGTATCGTAATTATGTCGCACAAAATAGTGATGCTACAGTGCCAGAGTTTGTGCGAAAAATTAATTTACGATTGACTGCCAGGTAAAGCCACTGGTAGCGTGGGAGATATAAGTTGACAAAGCATATTGCACAAAAAGATTTGTCAGATTATAATTTTTATAAATTGACAAATATCAAAAACAGGCGCTTATGCACGCAATAATTGGCCGAACCGTAGAAATTAAGGCTTTAAGGCAAGGATTTGACTCCAAAGAGGCAGAGTTTATTGCTGTATATGGTAGGCGTCGGGTCGGCAAGACTTATTTGATAAGACAAGTAATTCAAGAATCTCAATATACTAGCCTAGAGCTTAGTGGCATCAAAGATGGCTCCCTGAAACAACAGTTAGCAAATTTTATTGCCGCAATGTCACAAACTTTTCATTTAAGCTTGATAGCCCAAACTCCAAAAAACTGGAAAGAGGCCTTTAGTATTTTAACCCAAGAAACTATGCGATTAGAGCCCTCAAAAAGGATAATTGTCTTTTTTGACGAGCTTCCGTGGCTTGCAACGCCTAAATCGCAACTCATCCAGCAATTGGATTACTTTTGGAATAATTATTGGAGCAAGGATCCGCGATTTAAATTGGTAGTTTGTGGTTCCGCGGCTTCTTGGATGCTAGAAAAGTTAATTCTTGCTAAAGGTGGATTATATAATCGAATAACAAAAACCATATTATTGCAACCATTCAAGCTTCACGAAACTGAAGAATTTTTGCATAGCAGAACTATCAAATTAAATCGCTCACAAATTCTAGAGTTGTATATGGTTATGGGGGGGATCCCGCATTATTTAAAAAATATTGAACAAAATAAATCCGCAACTCAGGTTATAGATCAGTTATGTTTTTCAAGTTCTGGATTACTATTCCAAGAATTTTCACATCTGTTTGAATCATTATTCGATGCTGGAGATAGACATCAAGAAATCGTAACTGCAATCGCAAAAAACCACTATGGAATTTCCCGCAATGATTTGCTAAAAGCAATAAACATGAAATCTGGCGGAAGATTTGAAAAACTAATACGTGAACTAGAGGCCAGTGGCTTTGTTAAAAAATTTATCCCTTATGGGAAATCTGCGCACAACCAATATTTTAAAGTTATTGATGAATACTCATTATTTTATTTGCAGTGGATTGCTCCACTCAAACAAGACTCATTAGCCATCAGAAAAAACTACTGGCATACCCAGATTAATTCTGCCAAATGGCAATCTTGGGGCGGCTATGCATATGAAAGCGTGTGCTATAAACATATCGATCAGATTATATTGAAGCTTGGTTTAGAAAATATTGGTTGTAAAATTGGTAGTTGGCGATATACACCCAACAAAGAATCATTAAAAGGTGCGCAGATAGATTTATTATTCGACCGAGATGATAACACGATCACATTATGCGAAATAAAATTCAATAGCTCTGAATATACTATTAGTAAAGAATATGCTTTAAAATTATTGGAGCGCAATAATATTTTTTCAACAGTTACAAGAACCAAGAAACAACTATTTACTTGCTTTATTACCAATGAAAAGCTCAAAACCAATGTTTGGAGCGAGGAAATTGTAGATCAAAATATATGTGCTGAAGACTTGTTTTAAGACTCATAGTTTTAGCCTGTTTTGGTATATGTTGTGCATCCCTATCAGGAAATCGATAAAACCTATTGCCGCAGCCCAATGCTAGAATTTGGCTTTTTAATTTCGCAACCGATACTTTTAAGTTTGGCGATTAATTTTGCTGCTTTATCTTGTGATACGCTACCCATCTCTACCACTTTATCAACAAGCTCCTGAAGATCATGCTGTTTCTTAAGATCAGATCCAGAACCAGAACCAAGAAGAGTTGCGTCTGCATTCAAGTCGACAAGCTTGTCAATCAAGGCGTTTAATATATTTACTATTGCAAAAAACATATCTGATCTACAAACTTCTTCTGTTTGACATGCAATAAGATATGCTCTTAAATCATACATGTAGGAATCTATGCGTAAAATATACTCTCCATGTGAAAATAAATTTCCTATTTCGACTTTGTCAAAATAACGCATTGCAGCATCATGCAGGGCGCTCAATATTAATTGTTGCTGTTGTTTAGCGAGCGCGCCCTCTTGCACATATTTATCCAACGTTTTTACTAGCAAACCGAAGCTGGCTGTATTTTGTTTATTACTAGCACCATCTTGATAAAATTGAAAAGATTCTAAAGCTATAAAATTTGTTAATATTGCAGCTTTATCAAGAGCACTCAAAACTATATTAAACGTTTGATTTCCAAACGGAAGAGTGTTAATTAAATCACCTAATGTACGCATATGTTGTATGTGCCAAGTTACCAACGCCATTTGGCACTCTTGGATCCTTTCAGTACTTATAACTTTTTTTTCAGCCAATTCATTTAAATTTTTTACAAATTCATAAAACTCGTGCTTGCTGCTTCCTGGGTCATCATTATTGTAATCAAAATCAATCGTGGCTTTAGCATAGTTAATGATTGCTTCCACCACCATATTATTTTCTATAATTTCAGGAATTGCTAACAATTTATAATAATGCCGCAAAGGAAGAATATTTTGTGCCATAATTGATTGAATATTTGATCTTATGATCTTTAAAAAATCATTTATATTATCTGCTGGTATAGATAGCATCCTTAGCAGTACCAGCATATTAATTGCACCCATTATAGAGTCTAAGTAATCCCAACGTCCATGTGCTTTAAGCATTTGATCACATAAAGTTTTCATGTTATTCACTAGGATATCTTTGGGATCTGGGCGTGCAAAAATTGCCGGATTCTGAACTACTATCTCAGCCATTTCCCCAATAATGACATCCACATGATAAAAATTACAAAGAAGATCATTTATATCGCAAAAACCATTGGCTCTTGCCTCTTGTTGCAGTGTTGTTATTGTATCTCGGGATAATTCAGATAATTTTAATACTCGTGTGTTGCTATTAGGGATTACCCGCAACCCCAAAACTATCCCAGTGTCAGCCATCCTATAGCCAGTAGCGGTACTATAGGCTTCAGCGGTTCTGTGATCATTCGAAGTATAAACACCAGAGCCAAAAGCGCCATCAACACCGGTTCTAATAAAACCATTTCTTAGAATGTATAATAATTTAATGTTCTCATCGGTTCCATGATAAAGAACAGACTCGTTATCCCTACGATCGCAATAATTATTCATAAATTCGTCACAGCTAATTAACGCGGCCTGAATCAGATCCGCATGTTGTCCTCTAATTACACGCTCTGCAGTTATTGGTGTAGGCTTTGCAAAGATAGGGATTAATTGATGTTCTGCCAACTTAGATAATAATCCCGGTTCTCTATGTGCTCTATTATGCGCTCCAGCCATATATGCATTGCGAATTAGTTTTTCAATTTGCTCTTTTGTTTCCTCCTTAAGATTTGAAAAATCTAATCCATCTAGCTGCTTTTGAATAATGTCCATATCCTTTATTGACAAAAATGGAATTTCAAATAGCGCCCGCAACCCTCTAATTATTTGTTTTTGTTGTAGCGGCTCCAAACCTTCAATATATCGATAAACTCCATCAATAAAATCAAACATTATATTGAAATCTTTGATAAACTCAGGACCTCTTAACCCCCACACCGCTTCGGGTATATTAGTTAATTCCAAAGACAACCAATCAAGAGTAGATCCCCCTTGCAAGTGAGAACGCTGTAATTGCTGGTTACGCAACTTTACATCTGCAATTGGCATAAATGTCGATTTAACTGCACCTTTTAAACCCCTTAATTCCATTTTTGTTTCTACAGAGTTAATAAATTCAGCCGCAGCATGAATTAAAGTAGGCTCTAGCTGCTGATTTGGTGGATCCAATTCGATGTAAATATCTAAATCACTGCCAACGCCCAAAACAAATTCCTTGAGCAATTTTTCATTTTCCCGCAGCATACTCAACCTGCGTAAATGATACTCGGGACTTTGCATCGATTCACTCATAAAATCCGCCAAGGATTTATATCGATTGGTATCTTTAGTTTTTTCTGAACTTGCATGTTGTTTTGTTGCATGAAGCAACTCTTGATACAAATACGCCAACAAGGCTCGTACAACCCCGCCCCCTAAAAAAACCTTCAACTTGTGTTTGCCTTCGCAATGATTCGCCTGCTCCCAGCGCAATAAAACTGATTCAAGTTTGGCTGTGAGTTTAGCAAAGAACAAATCAGTTTCTATATTTTTTGATTCTTCGTTGACAAAAGGAATTTGGGTGCGTTTAATTATTTTATAAAGATTGCGTTGAATTAACTTCAGAACCTCAACATAAGATTTTTCATCACCACCAAGAGCATCTACAACCTGTTTAAATAAATTGGGAAATTCTTGATCTTTAATAAATTCATTTGGCATCGTATTAGTCATACCCAGTAATTATTTTAGTAGTTATTATATACAAGTATAGTAATTTTTTTTCGTTAATTTAAACCTGTTGATCTAATGGTTATAAGCACAGTCATTTATTGAAAAGCGCAGTGTAATACCACCTATCAACATGTAGCATAACTCTGAGCACGCTTTAAATAAATCAACAACAACGAAATCGCAGCCGGGGTGACCCCAGATATTCTACCAGCCTGCCCTATAGTTTCTGGCCTATTTCTACTCAACTTTTCCACAATTTCACGCGACAACCCAGAGACCACTGAATAATCAAATTCCGCAGGTATGCGCAACTCTTCGCTGCGTTGGCTACGCTCGATCTCTTCTGCTTGTCTAGCAATATAACCAGCGTATTTTATTTGAATTTCAACTTGCTCTGCCACTTGCGGATCATTTACTGCATCTTTAATGACATTGGCTTGTACTAAATCACCGTAAGTAATGCTTGGGCGCTTTAATAAATCCACCGCAGAATATTCACGCTCCAAAATTTCACCGGTTGCTAGCGCTAAGTTTTGTGCCGCATCGGTATTTGGATGGGCAAACACTTTTGGCAAACGTTGCAACTCTTGCTCAATAGCTACTTTCTTGTTTTGAAACTGTTGCCACTGCTCAGTGCTTAACATGCCTAAATCATGCGCAATTGGAGTTAGGCGCAAATCTGCATTATCTTCACGTAAAGTTAAGCGATACTCGGCCCGAGATGTAAACATACGATACGGTTCAAGGGTACCATTAGTAATAAGATCATCAATTAATACGCCCATATACGATTCACTACGACGCGGATACCACCCTGGCTTAGCTGCAGCTTTACGCGCTGCATTTAAACCAGCAACCAAACCTTGTGCTGCAGCTTCTTCATAACCAGTAGTACCATTGATTTGTCCTGCAAAAAATAAACCTTGTAAAATTTTAGTTTCCAGGGTGCCATGCAAATCGCGCGGATCAAAATAATCATACTCAATCGCATAACCTGGGCGGGTTATATGCGCCCGCTCTAACCCTGGCATAGAGCGCACAAATGCTAACTGCACATCAAATGGTAAACTTGTAGATATTCCATTAGGATAAATTTCATTTACACCCAATCCTTCTGGTTCTAAAAATATTTGATGCGAAAGCTTATCTGCAAATCTTACAATCTTATCCTCAATCGACGGACAATAACGTGGTCCAATCCCTTCTATCATGCCACCATACATCGCAGAACGATGCAATTGCGAACGAATAATTTCATGCGTCTTTTCAGTGGTTTTGGCAATATAACAGCAAATTTGCTCTGGATGCTGGCTTGCATCCCCCATAAACGAGAAAACTGGAACGGGTGTATCGCCCGGTTGCTTAGTTAAGCCTGAAAAATCTATAGTTTTTCCATCTATACGCGGTGGCGTACCAGTTTTTAAACGCCCCACTCTAAATGGTAAAGCACGTAAACGCTTTGACAAAGCAATTGATGGTGGATCGCCAGCGCGCCCACCACTCATATTTTTATCGCCGATGTGGATCTTACCATCCAGGAACGTTCCAGCAGTTAGCACTACCGTCTTAGAATGGAAATGAATACCGTGATTAGTAATTACCCCTTTAACTACATCACCATCGACAATTAAATCATCTACAGCTTGCTGAAATATTGTTAAATTTTCTTGGTTTTCTACCGCATAACGAATTTCTTTTTTATATAAAGCACGATCTGCCTGCGCGCGCGTCGCACGCACTGCTGGCCCTTTACTACTATTTAAAATTCTAAAATGAATACCAGCGCGATCGATAGCCCGTGCCATTATCCCACCCATGGCATCGATCTCTTTTACTAAATGTCCCTTACCAATACCACCAATAGCTGGATTGCAAGACATTTGTCCGATAGTTTCGACATTATGTGTTAACAACAAAGTCTTGGCACCCATGCGACTTGCAGCTAATGCCGCCTCGGTGCCAGCATGACCACCACCAACTACTATTACATCAAAAAAAATATCGTAATTCATTTTAATTATTTTCCAATACAAAATTCAGCAAAAATTTTTCCCAACAGGTCATCACTTGTAAATTTTCCGGTTATTTCACTCAAAGATAATTGTGCTTCTTTTAATTCTTCTGCCAATAACTCACCAGCCATACTTCGTTGTAATTGTTGTTTACCTCGAAATACTGCTTGCTGTGCCCTTTCTATAGCAGCCAAATGGCGACGCCGCGCCATAAACAAGCCAGAGTCTGCTGCATTATTATTTAAGCCAATTGCAGTTTTAATTGCATTACGCAACAAGTCTAAACCAACTCCAGTATTTGCACTAATTTGTACTGCAATATACTGATCAAAATTATGTATTGCTGGCTCTTTATTAGCAATGCAATCAATTTTATTTTGGATCACAATTACTCGAGAAGACTCTTTAATTTTTGCCATTAATTCTGGATATAGTGCGTATGGATCTGCGTTTTTTTCAGTTGCTGCATCAATTACCAGCAATACCAAATCTGCCAGCTCAATTGCATTCCATGCACGTTGAATGCCTACTTTTTCAACCACATCCTCAGTTTCACGCAAACCGGCAGTATCTAAAACATTTAATACTACCCCATCCAAATTAACCTGTGCTTTTACAATATCACGTGTGGTGCCAGCAATTGGAGTTACAATTGCAGTATCCATTCCGGTTAATTGATTTAACAAAGTTGATTTTCCCGCATTGGGTCGACCAGCAATAACTACATTCACGCCCTCGTCTAATACCACGCCTTGCTTAGCGCGTTGATAAATAATTTCAATTCTATCTAACAAATTATCCACTGAATTAAGGATGTGTGCATCAGCTAAAAAATTAATTTCCTCTTCTGGAAAATCAATTGCTGCCTCTACATACATTCTTAAATGAATTAAATCTTGGACTAGGGTATTAATAGTTTCTGAAAATTCACCCTGCAATGATCGCATTGCAGCAACAGCGGCTTGCTCAGTACTAGCGCTAATTAATTGCGCTACTGCTTCAGCTTGAACCAAATCCATTTTATTATTCAAAAAGGCACGCTCGCTAAACTCTCCAGCCCGAGCTAAGCGTGCCCCTAAGCTTATAATGCGCTTTAATAGCATATCTAATACAACTGGACCACCATGCCCCTGTAATTCCAGCACGTCTTCACCAGTAAAAGAATTTGGATTGTTAAAAAACAATGCTAATCCCTCATCAAGTTTTGCTCCATCAGCATCTAAAAATGGGGCATAATGCGCTAGACGTGGTTTTGGAACTTTACCGATAATAGCGCTGCAAATTGCAGCGCTATTGGGGCCCGATACCCTTATCACCCCAACGCCCCCCCTCCCTGGCGGGGTTGCTATTGCGGCAATCGTATCGTTCATTTTGACCGCTTCCCTATTTTGTAGGTTATATACCATTGTTGTGCAATCGATAATACGTTATTCACAACCCAATACAACACCAAACCAGATGGAAATTGCAGGAATAAGAATGTAAAGAATACCGGCATAAACATCATAACCTTGGCTTGAACCGGATCTGGTGGTGCCGGGTTAAGTTTTTGCTGCACAAACATACTAATACCCATAATGATTGGTAATACATAGTATGGATCTTTAGCAGAGAGATCTTTAATCCACCAAATAAATGGCGCCTGACGCAACTCCACAGATTCTAGTAGTACGTAATATAAAGCGATAAACACAGGGATCTGAATTAGGATTGGTAAACAACCACCAAGCGGATTAACCTTTTCTTGCTTATACAACGCCATCATTTCCTGACTGAACTTTTGTTTATCATCAGGATAACGTTTCTTTAAGGCTTCAATCTTTGGTTGCAGCTTGCGCATGTTACCCATAGATTTGTAGCTAGAAGCTGATGGCTTATAGAATAGTAATTTTATAATAAATGTGGTTGCAATGATCGCAACCCCCCAGTTACCAAATACATCAAACATGGTTTTTAGCAACCAGAATATCGGCTCACATAAAATCCAGAAAATTCCGTAATCTATTGTTAACTCTAAACCAGGAGCTACTTCTTTTAACTTCTCTGCAACCTCAGGCCCAGCATACACTTTTAATTCAAGCGTCTTTTGCGTGTTCGGTGGTATAATTTCTGCTGAGCTTACAAAACGAATGCCGTAAGTATTATCTGGGAACGTTTCTGTTTGATAATAATTACGATCTTCAACCGATGGAATTAACGCGGTGGCAAAATAATGCTCCACCATTGCAGCCCAACCACCCATAACATCTTCTTTAAATGGTTTCTTCTGCATATCATCGAATGGAAGTTTTTGATATTTTTTCTGTGGGGTATTAATTGCTGCTCCGGTATATGTGCGCATCGCTCCAAAAAACCCGGAATTTGAATTATCAGGCGCGCGGCGTTTAATCCTACCAAAGGAGCTTGCTTCGTAATTTTGAGCGCCTTTATTGTCAATAATATAATGAATGCGAACCACATAGCTGCCGCGTGTAAAAATAAAGCGCTTAGTAATTTTTACGCCAGTTGTAGTGTTATAATTTAAATCTACGTTTAATACACTTTCAGCATCATCCATTTTTTCTTCTGTATTTGCAAAAGTATATTGCGCCCTACCATTGACATTCGAATCAGGCCCAACATCACTCAATAATCCAGATTGAACTATGTAAAAACGCGTATCAGACTCATCCAACAGTATAAACCCTTGTTGCGGATCATTTAATGTTTCTGGATATTTGGGAAGATTTAAAGAAACTAAGTCCCCGCCCAGGGAATCAATTTTTACTTGCATTACATCTGTAATTACAGTAATCATGCGCTTAGCATCTTTAACAAGCGGCGAACTAGTAACTTCAGTATTTGTGCTGCTACTTTTAACATCTGATACTAGTGTAGGTATATCCTGCGCTGTTATTTCTTTAGAGTTAGAGCTACTAGTAGTATTTGCAGTTAAGCCACCTTCTTGCTGCACTACAGGTGTTGTAGGCAAATGTTGTTCTTGCCAGGCATTGTATAAAAACATGCCTACAAAAAATATCGAAAATAAAAAAATTAACCGTATTGTTTGCTTATCCATAACTATTTTTACTCGTCTTTAACAAGCGGATCATAACCGCCCTCACACCACGGATGACAGCGCGCAATGCGCTTTATACCCAACCAACTACCACGCCAAACACCATAGTGCTGCACAGCGTCTAAGGTATATTTGGAACAAGATGGATAAAATCTGCAGCACCCCCACCACAAACTGCTTAATGTAAAGCGGTACAGCTTAATTAAGGCTATAATTACTTTTTGCAGCATTTTGCCGCCTTGCTAATTTGCTGCAGCAACAGAGGTAAACGCTGTTTTTCTGCATCTAGGGTATCAAAATTCTTTTTTACTATGACCACAACATCTAGGCCCACTAGCGCTTCTTGTTGCAACCGAAAGGTTTCACGAATAACCCGCTTTATCTTATTGCGATCAACTGCCAATCTAACATTCTTCTTAGCCACAATAATCCCAAGCCTAGCCTGCTCTGCAGCACCGCTGGTGGCTAAAACTGAAAAAAAGCGAGTCTTCTTCGCATAAGCCGTTTTTGCGAAGACGTTACTAAAGCTATGTTTTTCTGTCAAACGGCTCTGATGCGGGAAGGAGAAGCTTTTTACACTGATAGTCGTTTTCTTCCCTTGGCACGTCTGGCTTTCAGAACCTTTCTGCCGCCAGGAGTCGCCATTCTAGCTCTAAAGCCATGAACCTTCTTGCGATGTAATTTGTTTGGTTGGTACGTTCTTTTCACTTCACCCTCACTTAGGCGACAAACTAAATAGTCGCTTATAATCTTGAAAATATTAGGAGAAGAACTTTACAGCCTTTGTAGCTAACTGTCAAGGAAGGGGACATTTTTACTCGGTAAAATCTTTCTCTCCATCCGTCACAGCTGGATATCGCATTATAACCAGCCATAACTAGGTTTAAAAGAGCAGTTACGGCTGATTATAGGGCGATTTCATGAACAGTTAGCAACTTAAAAGTATGATACGATCCACCTAATCAGATGTATTAGGGAGTAAGGCATCATGCTAGCGCGTAGTAAAC
>JAGVLG010000073.1 GCA_020054325.1 Gammaproteobacteria bacterium | reverse complement strand
CTACATCTGCTTAAATTAGAAGTAATACAGATAAAGCGATACTCCCGTCACGATAATTGCAATAATAATGATTGCTGCTATTCCATCTGCTGCGTCGTCTGTCACACCTGCTCCTAATTGCTAACCCTATTCAGTGTGCCATTCTTTCATACGAGCTTGCAAGCGTAACATGGCTTGGCTATGAATTTGACTAACCCGAGATTCACTAACTCCAAGAATATTACCAACCTCACGCAGATTTAATTCTTCATCGTAGTAAAGAGCTAGTACCAATCTTTCTCTTTCAGGTAGACTAGCAACATGCTGTGCTAGTGACTGCTGAAAATCAGCCTTTTGCAAACCATCTAGCGGGCTTGGGAAATGCCCAGCAATATTATCACTTGCAAAATCTTCATTAACCCCAAGATCATCAAAACCAAAGATCCTAGTTCCAACTGAGTCTTGTAGCATTTTGTGGTATTCATCTAAGGTTACATTTAATTCCTCGGCAACTTCAAAATCTTTAGCGTCTCTACCAGTTTCATTTTCGATTTTTCGTATTGCTTGAGTAATTTTACGAGTATTACGATGTACCGAGCGTGGTGCCCAATCACCTTTGCGAATTTCATCCAACATTGATCCACGGATACGGATCCCAGAATACGTTTCAAAGCTGGCGCCTTTGCTATCATCATAGTTTTTGGAGGCTTCGAGAAGACCTATCATACCCGCTTGAATTAAATCTTCAATTTGTACGCTTGGTGGTAAGCGCCCCTTTAAATGATGTGCAATCCTTTTAACTAGTCCAGCATGAGTACGCACCAGCTCATGAGCGGTTTTAGTGTCTGCATCGGTATACATTGACCAACCATTTGCTATTGTAGACATAATCCCCCCATTATGCAGCGCTATTTAAGCTTCTAAAAATATAACTGCAAAATTCGTGCCAACTATTTAATCTTTAATTTTAAAATTTTGAACAATCATGTTACTTTAAATAATTCATCTAATTTAGTAATAACTAATATTTTTTTTACATCTGGATTGCAGTTAGTAACACAAACGTTTGCGGCGTCGCCACCAGCATAATCCCTTAATGATAACAACATGCCTAATGCTGAACTATCAAGATATTCCGACTCTTTTAGGTCAATTATATATGCTTTCGGGTTCTTATCTACTTTCTCATAGGCATTTTTAAACACTTGTAATGCGCTGAAATCAAATCTGCCTTGCACACTAATTGTAAGTATTTCACCATCTTCAGATAAACTTGAGGTAATTGACATATCACCACCATAGCAATACATTTTTATTCTTGTATTCAAGGATAGTCTATTTTAATTCTTTAGTCTGCGTGTATAGCCACACATTATAAATCTTATATAGTTAAGATATCATTAATAATATTTACATATGTGAAAGGATGCACATTATGTTGAGAGTTAATAATAATTATTCATATAGAAAGCAAAAATTGATTATTTTATTCTTGATAGTATTAGCAGGTAG
The DNA here is from genome assembly GCA_020054325.1 of Gammaproteobacteria bacterium. GTDB lineage: Bacteria > Pseudomonadota > Gammaproteobacteria > UBA6186 > Azoamicaceae > JAGVLG01. The sequence continues at coordinate 7,837 of JAGVLG010000073.1, read as the reverse complement.
TGGTGTTTTTATCTTAGGATTTAAGAAAAGTAAAGCATCAGAAATGGATAAAAAAAACAGTTGTAGTACTGAGGTTGATTCTTGTAATACCAATGCAAATTTTGTTGACACTAACGACAAAGCTTCGACACATTTTAAAAACAAGAGCGCTAGAAAGCTATCGGATTCTGTAGATGAATCTACAGTTGCACGGCTACGCTCAACAGGTTCACCAACCTTGGCTGCAAAGTTTCCAGCAAATACTAATGTTTTAATTATCTCAACAGATGATTTGAGTGCGACAGCAATAAATCCATATATTGGACCTGAACATCCAATGTATGATCCAAAACTAAATCCAGAATGGCAAGAGTTTTTATCAAGGTCTAAAGTGTATCATGCTGTAACTCCAATGACAGTATGTGCGCCAGCACGCGCTGCATTTTTAAGTGGACGCAATCCGGATACAACTAAAATCAACACTTTTGAAAGACTATTACCTCAGGCTAATAACGTATCCACGCTATTTATGTATGCTCGACAAATTGGGTATGTATCCTTTGTAGCAGGTAAAGTATTTCACTCAAACCCACCACAAAGACCTCAGCAGCAGTCAGCCGATTTAGAATTTTTAAGTGGACATTTAAGTGAACCACGCGTCGCAGATAATCCAGGAAATAGTGAATGTAAGGGCTATATGTATTGTTACGGTGCGGCTAGCGCTGATAATGGTATTGTTAAAGCAATGGATAAATTTTTTGCGCGCATGGCTGCAGAGAATAAAAAATTCGTAGCTGGCGCTGGATTGCATCGTCCGCATTTAACCCAAAAGTTTCCAAGAGTATTTTTAAATGGTTTGAAAGGAGATTTACCAAATTATAGCTTACCCGAACTTGATGCAGCAGATTATTGGCATAGCTTAGCTTATCGTGATGGTCGTGAAACAGCTGCTACTTATAAAATAAATTTTGGTACATACCGTCGTCCTAATTATCAAAGAATTATTCAAGGTGCTCGTCGAGATACTACAGATTTATTTAGATCTGTATATAATAATGCTGTAGCTGACATGCGTCGTAACTACTATGGCAGTATTCGTTTTACATTAAAAAATGTAGGTAGAATAGTTGATAGCTTGAAAAAGTATGGTTTATATGAAAATACTGTAATAATTTTCCTGTCTGATCATGGTTGGCTAAATGGCGACTATCAAATTATTGGCAAAAATAATTTGTTCCCACAAGCGAGGAATGTACCATTTATTGTGCATTATGCAGGATTTGACGGTATGAGTATATATCCTGAAGTTGTTTCAACTTTAGCGTTATATCCAACTATTATTGAAATTTTATCTGGTATACATGCCTTAAGAACTTTTAAAGATGGATCTGGTTATAAACTTGATGGTGTTTCTTTAGTGCCAACATTCTATAACCCAAGTATTAGAGTAAATGATATAGCAATAACCCAATATCCACGCTGTCAGCCACGTGGCGCGGTTCAAGTGTTAGATTGTATGACCGGCAGCGCGAAAAGTGGCTCATGTGATTTACCGAAGATAACTTATATGGGTTATACCCTAGAAAATACTCAATATAGTTTTACAGCATGGTGGCCTTATAATGACGTACGTTTAGGATGTAGCTGGCCTAATTGGAAAGGCATACCAAAAGAGTTAAAAAATATAGTTGGTGGGATCTGGTCACAGATAGATCCAGAGCGATCTGGTACACTATGGTCGCAAAAACCTGTAGAATTACAACTTTACCGGATGGAGGATCGTAAACCAATATCGGGTAATCTAGCAATTAAACCTAACCCTGAGAACCAAGCTTTAATAAATAGATTTGTTGCAGAAATTAGAGGGTCTAGATTAACAATTTAGTACATTAGCAGCAGCCATGTATTAGGTATACACGCCTGCTGCTCGTTGCGGTATGTTATTGGACCATCTCTTTTAATGCTTTAAGAGCAGTGACTTTTACTTTTCTAGATGCTGGTTTAGCTTTAAAGGTTGTTGGCTCACCTGTGAAAGGATTAATACCCTTACGTGCTTTACGCGCTGGGCTATTTTTTACTGTCATTTTTAACATGCCTGGTAATGTAAACTTACCTGGGCCGCCCTTCTTTAAGTGTCCTTCTACTACTGTTACTAATTCAGTAAGAACTGCACCTACTTCACGCTTTGAAACACCAGTACGATCTGACAAAGTTGCTAATAATGCGCTTTTGGTGTAAACCTTGCTAACGCGTGGCAATGGGCCAGCACTAACAGCTTTAGCTTTTGTAGCCTTCTTGGCCGCAGTCTTTTTAGCAGGACGTTTTACTGCTTTACTTTTAGCAGGTTTAACTTTAGATTTAGTAGCTTTTGCGCGTTTTTTCTTAGCTGCCATAAAATTCACTCCGTTGTGTTTAAAAAAATAATTTATATCATAGCAAATGCGATTAAATAATTACAGCATTTTGTGCAATTATTTTTTTTGGGTCTGAGTTCTTACCAATAGCTGTGCCTGTTGAATTTTGCTTTCTATTAAAGTTATTTCTTTTGTATATATACTTTTTTCTGGAATTAACAGAATTATTTGTTGCCAATATTTTATTGCGGCTTCATAATTTTGAGTTTTATAATTATGCACGGCTAGTAAACCTAATACATTGGCGTGGTTTGGATAAGATTTTAATATATGATGTAATAACTGTAGCACTTGGTCAGGCAATATCCCGTCATGTTGTTTGGCGTGCATTGTTGCGAAGTTTACAATTAGTTGCTCATTAGTTGGGTCAACCTGGTGGTTTAATTGTGCTTTAAGTAGCTCACGTTGTAAACGAGCATATAATGGTTGCAATCTAGCATTAGCTACCAGCTCATTTTGTTGGGTAATCGTGTAAAAGTGCGGTAAAAAATGCGGTGCGCCAATATTTAAATACAGACCATATATAAAAACTGTAATAGTTGTTACTAATATTATTAATAAATATACATGTTTTTTGTTTACTAGCAGTGACTTGTAGTCGACTATGAGCGGAATGATTACAAAAGATATTCCCAGTAACACCAAAAGTATAGTAATCGAGTAAAAAAGGCTAAGCATTATAACTTTAAGTGTTCAAGCTTGCTAAATATGAGCGAAATATCCAAAAACCACCCAGCAACATCAGTATTGGTCCCAGCCATAACAGCAACGTCTTATAATCGAATGGTGGGGTATATAACACATAACTGCCATAACGATTAATTAGTGCATCTCTTACCTGAGTTTCTGTTTTACCTGCATTTAACAAAGTATAAATTTCTTGCTTTAACTGTAACGATGATGGCGCATTTGAATCAAACACATTTTGATTCTGACATGTCGTGCAGCGCAATTTCTTAGTCAAACTTATGTAGCTTTGTTCTATGTTTTCAAGCCGTCGCGACTCAGTCGCAAAAGCAAGTTGTGCTATACATAGGCAAACAATTGCCATTAGGATTAGACGAATTTCCATATAATAACCCCCGAAATGCAATAGGACTTTTTAATCTGCTTGTTTTTCCAATTCTTTTAATTTTGGTACTACCAGCTCATTCCATTTTTCATCTGTTAGGCGTCCAAAATAGCTAAACCTTAATATGCCTTTTTTATCGACAATATATGTGGTTGGAGTGCCACGTATGCCAATTGATTTGCCCAAAGTCCCTTCCGGATCGAAAATGACTACTCTATATATATTTCCAAGCTTGTGCAACCATGCTTTGCCGTCTCGTTTATTATCTTTATAGTCAAGACCTATTAACTGGTATTTGTTTGGATCTACTACTTTTTCCATTAATGCATGTTGTCGTGAACATGCCCGGCAATAACTAGCAAAAGCTTCTAAAATAGTGATTTTGCCTTGAAAAATTTCCTGAGTAACTATTTCAGGTTCACCCACTAAGGCTTCTAATTTAAAGTTTGGTATAGGGTGTCCGACTTGTGCAATCGGGTTTTGTTCTGCAGTAGTACCCAAACCGTGCCACATGAATGTTATGATCATAACAAAAATCATTAAGGGTAATTGATATTTGTTAAACAGATTTTTTTGCTTGCCGAATAAAGCCATATAATGCTCCAATAACCATAACGAGTGCACCTATCCAAATCCAACGTACAAATGGTTTATAGTAGATGCGTATTGACCATGTATCAGTACCTAACTGCTGACCTAAAGCAATATAAATATCTTGTAAAATTCCAGGTAAAATTGCTGTTTCAGTCATTGCTAGTTCCTGTGCTAAGTACAAACGCTTTTCTGGATACAATTTTACTGATACACCATTCGGATTTTTTACCACAAATTCGGCAATATTGCTAATATAATTTACGCCATCCTTTGTAAAAATTTTCTCAAAACTAATATTGTAATCTGCAATATTAATATTTTCTCCCAATTTTAGGTGTACATCTTTTTCAATTTCATAATTTGGTGTAATACATATTCCGATTATTGAGATCGCCAGACCTATATGTGCCAGATTCATAGCAATTTTGAGTTTTGATCCTTGCATTAAATTTAATAAAGAATACAAAATAATTGCAATTGCAAAAAACAATCCTAAAGCAGCACCAAGATAAATTTTGCCATACCACAGTTGAAGTAAAACAAAAGGCAACAAAATACTAGGCATTAACACGCCGATAGCTGTGTATTTATCAAAAAATAAAATAATAAATAGTGAGCATAATATTGCCATTATCGGTAAGAATATTGCATTAAAATACGGATAGCCAACCGATATTTTCTGCTGGAATAACAGCTCATAAAATACAGGATATAGTGTTCCTAACAGTATAGAACCAGTTGCAACCAATAACAAAATGTTATTAGCTAAAATTAAAACTTGCTTTTTATTTAGTGGATTTCTGGCAATGTTAACTATTAAGCTTGCTGCTCTACTTCCATATAATATCAATGCACCGCCAACAATAAAGCTTAAAAATTGTAAAATAAATATCCCGCGCTGTGGATCACTTGCGAAGGAGTGCACAGAGGTTATTATCCCAGATCTTACAATAAATGTCCCGAGTAAGCTTAATGCAAATGTTGTGATAGCAAGAAAAATTGCCAACAATATCAATTTACCATTTTTGCCACATACTGCTAAGCAATGAATCAATGCAGTAGCAGTAAGCCATGGCATAAATGAAGCATTTTCTACTGGATCCCAAAACCACCAGCCACCCCAACCCAATTCATAATATGCCCACCAACTACCAATGGTTATTCCCAACGTTAGAAAGCTCCAAGATAATAGAGCCCAGGGGCGAAGTAATCTCACCCAATCTGTAGAAACTGCACCTTGAATGAGCGCTGCTATTGCAAATGCAAATGCAACAGTAGTACCAACATATCCCATATATAAAATGGGTGGGTGTGAAACCATACCAATGTCCTGTAGCATTGGATTTAAATCGGCACCATCTAATGGAATTTTATCAATATGACGTAAAAATGGATTAGAATAAAAAATTAAAAGTATTAAAAAGCCTCCCAAGATTAAACCCATAGTAGCTAATACCTTAGAGCTAAAATCTAACGGCCACCTTTTAGAAATGAAAGTTACTAATACAATCCATAAGCTTAATATAGCAACCCAAAGTAATAATGAACCTTCATGGGCAGCCCAAAGTGCGGTAATTTTATAATAAGTTGGCAATAAAGAATTTGAGTTTGTTGCTACGTATATCACACTAAAATCGTTTAGCAAAAAACACAGTATTAAAATTAAGCAACCCAAAATTACAAAGAAGCTTTGACCTAAAGCTGTGGTGCGAATTACTTTATTAATGGTTATGGTTTGGTATTTTATGCTTAAAACTAATGCAAAAGCTTGTATTAAGCATAAAGCCAGCGCGATAATTAATGTAAACTGCCCCAACTCAGGTATCATTGGAATCCTTTAATTTTTTGAGTTCAGGTGGCATATAGTTTTCGTCATGCTTGGCCAGAATTTGTTCGGCATCAAATTCACCACAGGCATTTAAGCGCCCAAGCGCTACTATTCCTTGTCCTTCACGAAATAAATCCGGTAGTATACCGCTATAATTTATCGCAATCTTTTCCTTGTAGTCAGTAATTATAAATGAGACGACTAAACCATGCTGTTGTAAGGTTCCCTGTTGCACCATGCCCCCTACTCTTATTTTGGCAGAATGCCTTATTGTATTATTCTTTAGCTCGGCCGGAGTATAAAATAAATTTATATTTTGTTGTAGTGCATACAATATCAAAGTCGCTACTATTGTAATACCACTAAGAAAAAACACGACCAATAGCAACTTATACTTGTGTTTCGAGTTCATGTTGCTGCTTAATTTTTTGACGTACTTTAAATAAAGCTTTTTTAGTATGTATAAAATGCCACAATAATAGTATTACAAAAGTTATATAGCATGGCAAAATATAAATTCTATAATTTCCCATATCAAATATCGCAATCAAGTACTTAAACATTGTTTCACCCAAATTGTATTTCGCTCACGCCACAATATTTCTCGCCTAGCTCCAATTAATACTATCAATATGTAAAATAGATAACATGCTATAAGCATAATAATTAATGGGTATAACATGGTGGAAGTAATACTTGGCTTGCTGAGCTTAGTTATACTAGCACCTTGGTGCAAGGTATGCCACCATTCAACCGAGAAGTGAATGATCGGAATATCTATTAATCCAACTAAGGCTAAAATTGCGCTTAATGTAGCAGCTTTAGAGATATCACGGAATGCCGATCGTAACCCAATGTAACCAAAGTATAGGAATAGTAAAATTAATTCTGAAGTTAAACGTGCATCCCATACCCACCAGGTGCCCCACATTGGTTTACCCCATAGCATACCGCTGAACAAAGTTAATGCGGTAATACTTGCGCCAAATGGTGCGCTTATTTTTGCTATAATATCAGCAATTTTTATTTTAAATATTAGGTATAAGGCTGAAGCAATACCAATAATGGTGTAAATGCTTAATGATAAAATCGCACAAGGCACATGAATGTACATGATTTTTACAGCATACCCCTGTTGATAATCTATCGGGGCTATGAACAGTGCTGAAAACATTCCCATGCCCAATAAAGCTAAAACCGTGAACGATAAGTACGGAATTAACTTGCCCGAAAAAAAATAAAAGTTTTTAAGTGTTAAAAGTTGTTTCATGATATGTTGGCTTTAATTGCGGCTGACATTGCGATTGGTGCAAGCATTAACGTTACAACTGTAAATGCTCCTAGCAACGCTAATTGCGCACCAAATTGAACTCCCTGTAAAGCTAATATAGCACTACTTGCGCCTAATATTAATACCGGCGTGTACAAAGGTAATAGTAACAAAGTTAGTAACATACTGCTATTATGTGCTGTTATTGTTAGCGCAGCAATAACGGCACCAAGAAAACATAAGGTCGGTGTGCCTAATAGTAAAGATACCACGATTATTTTAGTTACATTCAATGGCAAATTAAATGCGTAACAAATGATTGGTGTAATTAGAATTATCGGAAGATTTACGCTTAGCCAGTAAAACCATACTTTTGTGGTTAAAATTAAGGACAATGAGTGCTTGCTTATAACCAATTGTTCATAAACCCCTAGCTTGAAATCGTCGCGAAATAAGAATTCTTGCGATAGCGTGTTGCTCAGTAAAATTGCAATCCATACTAAGCAAGGTACAATCCATAATTCGCTTTGTTCGATTGATCCAGATACAAAGGGAAATAAGCTTAAAATTATTATATATATTACAATGCTATTTAAATAATCCGAACTCTTTTGCCGGTAGATTCTTAGATCGCGTCGGATCATGTTTTGTAATACAGCGACATTGTTAGTCATTGTTAT
>JAGVLG010000042.1 GCA_020054325.1 Gammaproteobacteria bacterium | reverse complement strand
TAGGCCAAATTGCACCAAAAATTTAAATGCGATTTATTTAAGATATACGACTGACGTACTTGAGGTGTAGAAAATAGTGTTTTGTGTGCCATCCCTCATAGAGGAGCATTTGGCCATAAGCCACATTAAAGATATAGTTGTTTGGACTTTGATAGAAAATGAAAAGGCTATCAAATTTTATCAAAGCCTAGGATTCAAACAAACAACGTGGAAAAAACAAACAAATATTGACAATAAATATTATGATGAAATAGCGTTAATTAAAATATATAACGACTAGTGCCAACTTGGAAAGGTCTATCCAATAACGGAGGATCTAGTTCTTCACTCTCATTTTTCGTCATTGAGATGCAATGTTTAACCGCCCTATACCCCCACAATAGACCAACACCTATTGTTGGCAACACAGCTCCGCCCACGGCTTGCACAGAGGCAACACTAGTAACACCTTTGATGTCATGAATTCTTCCTAAACATCCAGCACCGACCAAACCATAAGCTGCGCTAATCGCACCATTTAAAACAACAAAGTTTAATGTATCATGAACATTATCGGCCTTTGGTAGAACGGAGTCTGCTACAGTAATAGTAAAATTAATAGCAGTGGCAATCTTATTTGCAACCCAAGAACCTTTATAAGAATCAGAAGCCTGCAGAACATATCTAGAGGCGGCAAAGAAAACCCATGTTACAGATGCTGTTATTACAAAACCTAGCATGGGTTCTGCCAAAACCTCACTCCACCATTCAGAATTAAAGTTTATAGAGGTACATGCATTATTAGATGGCGCTAAAGGAAATGCATGTTGCCTATCAAGAGCTCTTTGCGCTACGTCTTGGCAATAATCAGATTGGCTATAATGTACCTCAAATGGTTTAAATGCCATACCATTTACAACCATTGATGCAAGTATTGCACTACCTATGGGCGGAATAGATAGGTAGAATTTATAGAATGGAATTCGTGGTTGACTCTGATTGGATATTATTTCATGATGCATATTAGACTCCACATATACCTGCTGCTTTGGCTTTTTTACATGTTTGGGTAATTTAGCATATTTACTTGTTTTACCATATAGCAAAAAACAAAATGCTGATAATAAGACATATAACCTACACATTGATCCTATACTGAAATTATATGCCTCTGAAACAAAATTGGTGATTAAATGGCACACAAACCTGAGCCACCAGATCTTACAACCGTTAAAAGTGTAGCAACTAATTTGTTACAAAAGACAGTCATAGACGTTGCTAGGCTAACAACTAGTAATAAAAATTTTGTGTTCGCTGTTAAAACTTCTTCGGGCGAATATGTTGTTCGCATGACTAATAAAGACTATCGAAACACCTACGAAGCGGCTGTATACTGGCAAAATAAATTATTACCACTAGGTGTACCTTTAGCCAAATTTATTGCTACAGATCTAGATGGCAAGTATTCAGAATTCTGTACACTATTGATGCATCGAGAACCAGGCGATGACTTATGCAATCTCTACCCTACACTGTCTGAAATAACTAAAAAAAACCTAGCGCAACAGATAGTCAATATTCATGCTAAAACTACAACACTGCCATTAGGTACTAGTTATGGCTTTGCAAACACCTATGAACAAGCTATCACTTATAAAACTTGGCTAGACTTTCTACATGCTCGTATCGAATTATGCAATACAAGCCTTAAAAAAACTAATGCATTCCCAACAAATATAATAACTAACGTATTAGAGATTGCTGCAGACATTAAAAGTTTATTGCTCGACGTCAAACCAATTCCTTTTATGTGGGATACAAGTGAGCGTAATGTAATTATTCATAATGACCAAATATCAGCAATTGTTGATGTAGATGATATGTGTTTTGGTGACCCACTATTTGTATTAGGTTTAACCTATGTAGCTTTAGAAGCTTTGGGTTTTGATAGCACATATTGCGATACATGGGCAGCATTATTAAACCTAGATCAAAAGGCCCAACTAAGGCTAGATTTTTATCGCTTATTTTACACAACCTGGTTCATGCGACACTATGCAGATGTAGTGTCAGATAATGGCACGCCTTATAATATGAATGCTGATATTTTAAATAAGTTATTTGCAGAATCTATCGATAGAATTAATAGCCAACTACCAAGGTCTAGTTAAATCATGCTTAATTCTAACCCCTATGAAATAATTTTAAAGTTTTTACCATTTTTATGGCACAACAAAAGTCTAAAATTACGCATTGAGGTGGCTGTTTCTCTTCTATTAATTCCATTTACGATTGCTTTAAATTTAATATTACCATTCATATTCAAACAAATAGTAAATGACATAAATTATAAAATAAACACTACAGAATCAATGCTAATTATTCTAATATTGTGCTACAGCATTTTATGGACAGTGGAAAGTTGCGCCACCAAAATCCGTGAAATAGTGTTTTTTAGGCCTATCTCGCACGCAATAACTGATTATAGCATTACTGTTTTTAAACATTTGCATAATTTAAGTTTAAGATTTCATCTGGGACGCGAAACTGGCAAGATTACTACTGCTATAGATGGTGCACAACGTGCAATCGCTATGGTTATTACTAACGTCTTATTTAGAATTACTCCATCAATTGGCGCAATATCCTTCGCTTTTGCCATAATAGGTTATTTGTATGGCGCTTATTACGTTATAATCTTGGCTTGTACTTTATTGATATTTATTATCAGCGGATTTGCAACCAACAAAATTATTGATAAGCTTGGTAATGAATGGGCTAAATTAGATAATTACGCTACCAGCAAGTTGGTGGATGGCTTGTTAAATATTGAAACAGTAAAATATTTTAACCGTACGCAATATGAAATTGCCGATGCCACGAAATTACAAGATAAAATAGGCCAACAAGCTATTAAAAACCAAACTATTTTGCGTAGTATTCAAATATTGCTTACATGTATAATAGCTATAGGTTTAGGGTTTGTTACCTATCATTCAGCCAATGCTACTTTACAGCATAAATTACTACTAGGAGATTTTATATTAATTTCTAGTTACGTAATCCTATTTTTTGGGCCCATGTATGACTTAAGCATGTTGATTTCTGACACTCTGTATTACGCCACTAGAATTGCGCCCGCTGCATCTTTATTGGCGGAAACAAGAGAGTTAGAACCAACCCTCAACTTGCCGGATTTGCAAGTTAACAATGGTATTATAACTTTTGAAAGCGTTTGTTTTAGCTACATGCCAGAATCACCCATTCTGCGCAATTTAAGCTTTACCATTCCTGCTGGTAATACTTTTGCTGTAGTCGGCCCTAGCGGCTGCGGCAAATCAACCTTAGCCAGGCTTTTGTTAAGATTTTTTGATCCAACACAGGGTTGTATTAAAATTGATAATCAAATTATTGAAAGTTGCAACCCACGCTCAATTAGACAAGCAATTGCCTGTGTACCGCAAGATATCGCTTTATTTAATAATACCCTACGTTTTAATATATGTTACGGCACTTTTGATTGTAGCGATGCACAAATAGATGAAATATTACGCATCACAGAGCTAAAAAGCTTTGTCCAAAAGCTACCATCTGGCTTAAACACGCAAATAGGTGAACGAGGTTTAAAACTATCCGGTGGAGAGCGTCAAAGAGTGGCGCTAGCCAGAGCTTTGTTAAAGCAAGCAAAAATTTTACTATTAGATGAGGCAACATCATCACTTGATGTAAATACCGAACGCGCAATTAATACAAATCTTGCTGTGATATCCAAAAATGTTACCACTCTAATAATTGCACATCGTTTAAGCACTATTATTCATGCAGATCAAATTATTGTTTTAGATCAAGGATCCATGGCTGAGAAAGGCTCGCATCACCAACTACTAAAATTGAAAGGCTTATATTACAAGCTTTGGCGACAACAGCTGGACAATCCCGGGCAGGATATAGAATGACAAACACAAATGGTAATTTAAAGTTATCAAAATATATTTGGTATTGTTTATGGACGCAAAGCAATCTGATCACAAGATTAGAGCTGACATTAAGTATTATTGTTATACTGTTTACTGTTGGCATTAAACTAAGTGTACCATTTTTCCTCAAACAAATAGTTGCCTTGTTATCTGACAACACTACATTGTGGCAACTATCCATGTTCTGGTTAGTTATTTGTTATGTATCAATGTGGTGCATATCACAAAATATGCAGGCTATTAGAGACATCATTATACGTCGGCCATCCTCCAAAGCTTGCGATGCTTGTACCATTAATTTAATAACCCACCTGCATAACTTATCAATCAGATACCATATGGATCGCAAAACAGGAGAAATTTTAAGTGCATTCAAAGAAATTCGTTATGCCTACCCACTGCTAGTAGAAACGTTCATGTCTGATGTAGCACCATTAATGATAGAAGCCATTTGTACTGTTGCTATATTAAGTTATTTTTATTCTGTAAGTTTCGCAATAACATTGTTGGTGATGTTTATACTGTATAATTTATTAACCTATCATACATCAAAAAATATCACTGTTTGCCGAGAAACACAAAACAAATGTAACGCAGCGTCTAGCACTTTTATTGTTGATAGTTTATTAAATGCTGAAACGGTAAAGCTATTTAATGCACAAAATTATGAGGCTCGGGAAGCATTAAGACTTTTGCAAGACAAAGAGGATGCCGATGTTAATATTCTTAAAACAGATGCTAAAATTCATCTACTACAGAATTTAATTGTTGGTTGCGCGCTAACATTTATGACAGTGCTTGCTGGCACTCAGGCCTGGCATGATCAAATTAACGTTAGTGATTTTATTTTCATTTACGGATATATCTTTATATTTATGCAACCATTATCGAAGTTGGGATATCAGATCAGACAATCTCGTGACTATATTACTCGTCTCAATCTAATAATTAATGTGCTAAATCAGCCTATAGAAATTACCGATAAAGTAAATGCTGCGGATTTACATATAAATAAAGGCACCATACGTTTTGAAAATGTGAGTTTTAGCTACAATTCTGATCGCGAAATTTTACACAATATAAGCTTTGAGGTCCCAAATGGAAAAACCGTAGCTATTGTTGGCGCCACTGGATCAGGAAAATCTACTATATCAAGATTATTATTTAGACTATATAATCTTAACCAAGGGACTATTACTATTGATGGCCAAAATATTGCCGAAGTAACTAAAGGCTCATTAAGAGAAAGCATTGGAATAGTACCACAAGATTGTTTGCTTTTTAATGATACACTTGGTGCAAATATTCGTTATGGCAAATTAGACTGCACTACAGGTGAGCTACTACAAGCAATTAATGATGCAGAAATTGATGCTGTCATAAGCAAATTGCCAGATAAGCTAGACACTATAGTTGGGGAGCGCGGCTTACGACTATCCGGCGGTGAAAAACAACGCGTTGCTATGGCACGCATGTTGATCAAAAAACCTAAAATCATGGTATTTGATGAAGCAACATCTTCTCTTGATGCGCATGTTGAGCGGCAAATTCAAAATAATATTCGCAGAATATCTAAAGACGTTACTACGCTCATTATTGCGCATCGCTTGAGCACTATAACCTACGCTGATTCAATTTTAGTTATGGATCATGGTGAAATTAAGGAGCGAGGCACTCATGCTGAGTTATTAGCCAAAAATGGATTATACGCTGAACTCTGGAAGCGCCAATTCGAAGGCGAGGATGAGAACTAAGATGTTTGGTTTGGTCATTGATTGTATATTATAAGTTAATTCTATATAATAATTCTAACTTACGCCTCAAATTTTTGTTGTTTAACTTTATAAAAGTTTTAGTATATGGTAATAACTGAACCAAACCCTATATTGCGTCAAATAGCACAGCAAGTCACGGCTTTTAACAATCAAGAGCTCGATGATCTAATTGAGCTGTTATTTAGCACTATGCAAGAGAAAAATGGAGCTGGCCTTTCAGCGCCACAGCTTGGTATATCAAAACGCGTCTTTGTATATGGTTTTGATATAAATCCGCGTTATCCAGATGCACCACCAGTGCCTAAAACCGTTGTTATCAACCCCGAAATTTTATATCTATCTACCGAGACTATCGATTTAGAGGAAGGATGCTTATCCGTTCCTAATAAAAGAGGAATCATTACTCGATGCAAATCTGTGGTTTTTACTAGTATGGATGCGCACGGAAATATTTATGAAAAAAGTGTTCACGACTTTGAAGCGCGCATTGTACAACATGAAATAGACCATCTAAATGGTCTTTTAATTTCAGATAGAGCTAATGCCCTGCACCAGAGTCAAATATCTTAATATGACGAAGATAATATGGCTATAACAAATGTAGTTTTCGATGTAGGCAATGTGTTAGTGCGATGGGCACCGTATGAAGCAATTCAAATGGTTTTTCCAGAGCAAGATCCCAAGGCGTTTTATCAGCAATTACGACCAATATGGCTTGACTTGAACCTGGGGAAGCTCAGCGAAGAAGAGGCCATAAACACATGTGTTAAACAATTGCAAATGCCTGAAGATAAAATCAAATTATTAATGCACAAATTTAAAACATTACAAACTCCAATTCCAGGGAGCATGAAATTATTACAGGAATTAAAGGATGTAGGCATAAATCTTTATTCTATTACTGACAATGTTAAAGAAATAATGAAATTCCATGCAACACATTCAAAATTTATCCATTATTTCAAAGGCATTGTAGTATCTGCTGATGTCGGGGTATTAAAGCCAGATATAGAAATCTATAGATATCTCCTAAACAATTATAATGTTAATCCTACAGAATCTGTCTTTATTGATGATTTACTGGATAATGTTGAGGGGGCTAGAACAGCTGGGATGCATGCATTCCAATTTATAGATGCGAATTCATGTAGAAAAACACTTGTTGAGCTAGGCGTAAGCTTAAGCTAATGTTTTCAAACCATATGAAAGCTTCACATAGATATCAAGATGATTACCAATAATTAGGGCTGACAATGAATACATATAAAATAGAAATACAAGATCAAAACATAACCAATCGTGGCATAGCTGCTATAATAGATTTCTATCAAACTTTAGCTATTGACTCCTTGCATTTAGATGACGTACATGCTTTTGCAACAGGCGTAAATTCAATGTTTCTTAATGTTGTGATTGATGCCAGGAAATACAAGATAAATAGCTCAACAATAATTACAGAATGTTATAATTTTTTTAACAAACATACGATCCCCTGGGCATGGTTTGTAGTACCTGGTAGCAATAATAATGATTTAGAGCAAAATAATTTTGCTCCCATAGAAGAAGCTCCAGCGATGTATTTTGATCTATCCAAATCACTGGCTGATATTAACCCCCTTTTCAATATACAGGAACTTGATAATAAGGATGACCTACAATTATGGATCGAACCTATTAAAGAAGGGTTTGGAGCAGATCCTGGGGATGATAGCTTTCGTTTATTAAACGTTAAACTTTTACACGATAACTGCGAAAAACTTAAACATTTTGTTTTATATCATAACAATGATGTCGTTTCATCTGGGACATTATTCATTTCAAACGACGCGGTAATGTTGCATAATTTAGCAACAAAAACATCTTATACTAAACGTGGCTTTGGAAGCGCTTTAACCATGTATATGATGCATCATGCCAAACAACTTGGGTATCGTCATTGTTTTTTAGACTCGTCTGAAGAGGGTTTTAACCTATATAGCAATATTGGTTTTAAAGTTTATTCAACAACCACTATTTACACTGAAATATCAAATAAGTAACTTTTACATCATGGACCATATATTATGCATCCTTCAACAATAAAAAAGCTAAATAATATTTCAAACGATATTAACAAGCTATATGGTTATGTAGATATGCCTGGTGATAATTTCGGCGAACCAGCGATAAACTCAGGGCCATGTGCCCCATTTGCAAAGGCATTTTATGATTGTTGGAATAAACGATTTAAAAATAAAGTTAATATTGTTTTCATTATGGTGAAAAATTCTGATGAATGTTGGCACGTATTAATTAGACTACCAAATAATATGCTTTATGATGGCGGACATGGAGTACATAATGAAGATAAGTATAGCGAATTTGAGATTGTTGATATGCAAAATTATGATCAAGAATTACTTGAAAAAAGAGCTTATGGGCTAGACAGAGAATACCCGAGGTATTGCCCTAATCTTTCCTTATCCAAGGTTACCTCTGTAATAGAGGCGCATTTGTCTGAAATTACTGATGATATTTGAAGGCAGGACTATGAAGAAAAAAAATACTGTTAGAATTTTATTATTAAACGATAAAAATCAATTACTTTTAATGCGCGTTGTTGATCCATCTACCACAAGACTTGATAAAAAACCACGCCCAGCTTTTTGGTGTACCATCGGCGGCAAGATAGAGCCAGGTGAAACAATTGAACAAGCTGCAGTTCGTGAGTTGTTTGAAGAAACAGGATTTACATCCAATGATGTAATATTAGGGCCTATAGTCTGGCATGGCCTACATCAAATGATTATTTCTGGCGAACACATAGAGTTAAATGAAAAATTCATTGTTGCGCGTACCACAACTACTAAACAAGTACTACAAGACAATTTTACTGAAAATGAAAAATCTGTGGTAACGCATCTAGAATGGCTAAGCCTTAACGAGATTATTAACCATTCAGAAGCTATCTTCCCAGCAGTTCTTAAAACCCATCTGGAACCAATTTTAGATAATAATTATCCGCCTGAGCCTGAGTGGGTAGATCTATCGTTACAGCCTAAGTAGAAGAGAATATTCTATGAAACGACAACAAATATCTAGCTGTGGTTTAGATTTCGGTACTAGCAACTCCACCCTAGCTATTGCTAAGGATTCTACAGCATCATTAGTAGCCCTTCATGATAATTCTCCGATTCTTAAATCAGCAATTTTTTTTGATTCAGAGACAAAACAATATTTCATAGGACAAAACGGTATTAATCGCTATTTCGAAGGAAGCAAAGGTAAACTTATGCTGTCCTTAAAAAGTATTCTGGGCTCTTCATTATTGAATGAAAAAACCGCAGTATGCGGAACCTATGTTACTTATAAAGATATAATTGGTTTAATGATTAAATATATTAAAGAAACCGCAGAGCATAATTTAAATTCTGAGTTAACTAAAGTTGTTTTAGGCCGTCCAGTACGTTACCACGACACTAATGATGCAAAGGATAAGTTGGCACAAAGCACTATGGAGCAAATAGCTAAAGAACAAGGTTTTAAAGAAGTTCTGTTCCAATTTGAACCCATAGCTGCCGCTTTAGATTATGAGAGCACAATTAATACCGAACAGTTAGCTATGATTGTTGATTTAGGCGGAGGAGCTTCAGATTTCACCATAATTAGACTTAGAAACAAGAATGTTCAGCATGATCGAAAATCAGACATCCTAGCTAACTATGGCATACATATTGGCGGCACTAATTTCGATCGCGATTTAAGTTTACATTCTATTATGCCTTTGCTTGGCAAAGGCAGTCACATGTTTGGAGTAAATGGTGCCAAATTAGAGGTACCAACATCACTATATTACGACCTAACAACTTGGCATCTTCTAAATTTTCTTTATTCACATAAAACAATTAATAATTTAAAAAACGTATTCTTACATGCAGAAAATAAAGAACTTATTAAGCGCGCGTTAGTTGTTCTAGAAAAACAATTAGGTCATTATTTATTACAAGCAGCGGAAAACTCTAAGATTAAATTGAGCAGCCAGCCAGATGATCGTATCGATTTATCAAAAATTGAACATGGCTTGACAGTAGTTACCCATAGGAGTGATCTCGAAGAGTCTTGTAATGGTTTGATTGCACAATTACTGAGCGCAATGCAGCAAACTATATCTAATGCTGGGGTTGTTGCTAGTCAGATCAACTCTGTTTTTTTGACTGGTGGGACGACTCAAATACCAGCAGTGCAAAATATAATTAAATCTATGTTTGCACACTCACAATTTGTTACAGGTGATATTTACGGTAGTGTTGGCAAGGGGCTGGCAATTGAAGCTGCCACACACTGGGTCTAACACTATATAATACAGTATGGTATAGTGCAGAGAAATAATCAGGTTATATGACTGAGCGGTGAAAGATTTATGACTAATATTGCACTTGTAATTATCGACATGCAAAAAGACTTTGTATTACCAGAAATTTTTGCAAGCAATTCACGCGCTTTTAATATAATCCCCAACATAGAATTAATACTATCACTCTTCCGCTCACAAAAACTGCCTATCTTTCATATTATTCGAGAATATCGATCTGACTCAAGCAATGCAGAACGTCTACGGATTGATGATTTTAAACTACGCGCTCGTGCAGTAATAGGAACCAGAGGGTATGAAATAGTTGATCAATTATCTCCAATTGTAGGCGAGTTTAAAATAACTAAATGGCGCTTCAGTGCTTTTATGGGCACTGAATTTGATTTCATATTACGTCGTTTAAAGATCGATCACCTTATAATATGCGGAACACAACTGCCAAATTGTGTACGCTGTACGGTTTATGATGCTTTATCTTATGATTATAATGTGACTGTGATTAAAGATGCTGTAGCTGCACGTACGCAAAAAGTTCATGATGCCAATATAATTGATCTTATTAATCTTGGCATACACTGTATAAATGTCAATGAATTTATACATGTTTTTCATAACCTGGAGCATAAATGAAACCTATCGTTATTATTACTGGTGCAAGTAGAGGCATAGGAGCTGCCACAGCTATTAAAGCCGCAAAACAAGGCTACGCCGTTTGTGTAAATTATCTACACAACGATCTTGCCGCAAAAAATATTGTTACACAAATTGAACAAAATGGTGGCTCTGCCATAGCGATAGCTGCTGATGTTAGCCAAGAAATTGAAGTTGTAAAATTATTCAATACTGTAGATCAGGAACTGGGATCAGTAACCGCTTTAGTAAACAATGTTGGCATACTTGAGCATAAAATGCGCCTTGATCAAATGGATATGGCAAGGTTAAACAGAATTTTTTGTACTAATATTACAAGTCATTTTTTGTGCGCACGCGAAGCAATTAAGCGCATGTCGACATTATATGGTGGAAATGGTGGTTCTATTGTTAACGTTTCTTCAGCAGCCTCGCGCCTTGGTTCTCCCGGAGAATATATAGATTATGCAGCATCCAAAGGTGCCATAGATACACTGACTATTGGGCTTTCCCGCGAAGTATCTAAGGAAAATATTCGCGTAAATTGTGTAAGACCTGGTTTTATTTATACCGATATTCACGCAAACAGCGGTGAGGCATATCGTGTTGAGCGTCTTGCATCATCATTACCAATGCAACGTGGTGGTACTCCAGATGAAATAGCAAATGCAATAATGTGGTTGCTTTCAGAAGAGGCTTCCTACATAACCGGGACTTTTATTGTTGCTGCTGGTGGGAAATAGCAGCTTGGCCAGAATAGTTACTTGAGAACAATAGGTGTACCTGCTAGCAACCACCTAATTTTTGTTGACGGATCTACTGTATTAAGATACCCTATAGTAGATACCTTATGTATTTTGAGATTGTGCCGATGAAAGTTGCTATAAATTATAGAAATATGCTGTTAAAAACAGGGTTTTCATCTTGCCGTACGAGCTCGTCTAAAAATTCTCTAAATTTGTCTATTTCTTTCGATCGTTTTTATACCTTTCTCCAATTCGCCTAGAGAGGATGTTTAAACTATCCGCCGCTCTCTAGGGAGCTTAAGGCGGAAAAGATTATACATCACAACCATGGTTTTGGAGATCCTCATGAAAATTACTCGCACTATTGCTTTATTAATGTGGTTTATTGCTTCAATTTTTTATAGTTATCAATATATTCTTCGCGTTATGCCTAGCATTATGATGCATGATATTATGCAACAATTTCATATCAATACCATGACGTTTGGACAATTTTCTGGCGTGTATTACATATGTTATGCGTTAATGCATTTACCTATAGGCATTGCGCTAGATCGCTATGGACCTAAAAAAGTTATGTCACTTTGCATCCTTATTACTGCGCTTGGATCACTACCTATAATACTTAGCGATTATTGGTTGTATCTGATTGCTGGGCGTATTTTAATTGGTATGGGATCATCGGCTGCAATTCTAAGCGTATTTAAAATCATTAGATTAGTATTTGCCCAAGAAAGATTTACCCGCATGCTAAGTTTTTCTGTAATGATCGGTTTGATTGGCGCTATTTATGGTGGAGGGCCGGTTAATTACATGTGCTCCATACTCGGTTATAAAGCTGTAACATTATTCTTTATATCTATGGGTGTTTTACTAAGTATTGTAACGTATTTCATTGTTCCAAATATCACTATTCCACAATCAACTTCGATTCTATCAGATATCAGAGAAGTTTTCGGTAATAAAAAAATTATGTTAATTTGTTGTTTGGCGGGGTTAATGGTTGGTCCTTTGGAAGGCTTCGCAGATGTCTGGGGTGGTCGATTTTTGCAGCAAGTTTATGGGTTTGAACCTTCGTTTGCAATTGGTTTCCCTTCAATAATTTTCGTTGGGCTATGTTTTGGTGCTCCAGTGTTAAGCTTTATTGCAGAAAAAAAGAATAATTATCTAGCGACTATTATTAGTGCCGCTATTATTATGACGATGAGCTTCACATTATTATTAAGTGGTAAGTTGTCCATTCAGTTTATGAGCTTACTGTTCATAATAACCGGTATTTGTTGTTCTTATCAAACGTATGCTATTTATATTGCATCAACCTATGTAAGGGCTAGTGTAGTTGGATTAACTACGGCTGTTGCAAATATGATTATTATGGTCTTTGGTTACTTGTTCCACAGCGTTATAGGATGGATCATTAGTATATTTGGAGGCGTTAATAATCCGCGGGCATTTAGTTATGGAATAGCGACAATTCCTATTGCTTTAGCAATTGGTGGAATTGGTTTTACTATCATTTACTTAGAGGAAAAACGACAACGTTTAGTTTTGTCATGACCAAGCTCTTGAGATAGATTCAGCCCTCATGATTTAATTAGACTAAATTGTGTAAAATCTGGTTTTATTTATACCGATATTCACGCAAACGGCAATGAAGTATATCGAGTTGATCGTCTTGCATCATCATTACCAATGCAATGTGACTGAACTCCTGATGAGGTAGCAAATACCATAATGTGTTTGCTTTCAGAAGAAGCTTCCTACATAACTGGAACCTTTATTGATGCTGCGGGTGGGAAGTAATTATATTAAGAGAATTGAGGGATGGCACACAAAACACTATTTTCTACACCTCAAGTACGTCAGTCGTATATCTTAAATAAATCGCATTTAAATTTTTGGTGCAATTTGGCCT
>JAGVLG010000094.1 GCA_020054325.1 Gammaproteobacteria bacterium | reverse complement strand
GATTGCATCTACTGTTGATTGCATCTACATATCTTTGTTCTTCAAAATAATTTATTCCACAAACTAAATTGTGCGTTGACATTATTTTTGCTGGTATATTTGTTTACCAAATAAGTAGCGTATTCTAAAAAGCCAAAGCCCAGTAAAAGAATACCAGGCTTTGTTCATTTCGATTAACTAGCAACTTTATAATCTAAAGCGCTCAAAATTTGCTGCCTTCGATCGATTTTATTCCCAGTTACATAACCATGCCAATCCTGGGCATTGACGTTATACTTTCTTGCCAAATAACTTCCTATGGTGACTTCTGGGGTTTTGATTGCTTCTTTATAAATCTCGGGAGCAAGACCCACTCCAACGGAGACAAACACATGCTCCAGGCCATCAGGAGTCTCAATAACTACCACAGCATGATCTGTCGGATTCACCCCATCTTTCATCGCAGTAAAGAAGTTTTCAATTGATACGATGTAAGGCCTAGTAGCTTGATATTCTTTATTTTGCAGTTTCAAATCAGCAATCCTATTTCTTGCCCCCTGCAAAGCAACAGCAAATCCAATTGGCTGCTCCCCAACCCCAGAATTAGTTTTAAATCCTAAAACATTGATGTCTTTATTTTGATTAAATATTTTGCGTTGAAATATATCCTGAGTGGCATCCAGTTTGACTTGACTAGTGGAGGTCACCCATACAGTCTTTTGATTTGCCTCTTTAAATTTCACATTGCCTTTACTAATCTTGACCTTTTCAAGCACTGCAGCTGGTTTGTAAATCTTACTTGCACCATATTCATCGACATAACTTTTTGGGGTGATAAATAATTCTGATAAAGATTCACCTTGCTCTAACCGATCAATTACTTTAGCTAATAAATTTGCAATAGAAACAGTAGTAATCTTTTTATATTCGCCCTTAGGTATATAAATGCTATCAGATACAAAGACTTGATCAAATGATGATTGCTCAATTTTACTTATTGCATCTTTTGAAAATACCGGATGGGTAATGCAGGCAAATATTCTATTCGCACCAAACTTCTTTAACTCATCTGCAGCTTTTACCAAGGTACCGCCAGTGTCACATATATCATCAATTATAATTGCATCTTTACCTTTGACATCACCTATTAAATTAGCAGTGTCGACAACCCCAGCCCCAGAGCGTTGCTTTATAATTATCGCCAAATCAGCATTAACTCCATATAAAGCCAAGGTATCACGAAATTTTTTAGCCCGGCTTACACCACCAGCATCAGGAGAAATAATTACTGGATTAGTTAATTTCATTTCTGCAATTTGTGGCGCCATAAAAATTGATCCATAGATATTATCTACCGGAACATTATGGAAAAATCCTTGAATTTGACCGGCATGTAAATCTATAGCTACAACCCGATCAACTCCACTATTTTCCAGCAGCATTGCAACATCGGATGCACTAATTGGTACCCGACTTTCTAGTTTTCTATCTTGTCGTGCATAACCATAGTATGGAATTATCGCAGTAATATTCCCAGCACTCGCCCGCTTTAAAGTGCGTATAAAAAGATATAACTCCATAAGGTTATCATTTATACTTCTATTCGGAGATTTTGCTATTGATTGAATAACGTATACATCTTTGCCACGAACGTTACAACCAATTTTAATATTTATTTCACCATCATTGAAGCGATCAATCATTGCTTCACCTTCTGGCATACGCAATTGTTTAGCAACCTCAAGCGTTAATTCTTTGTTTGCATTGCCACCAAATATCAAATATTCCTTCGCAAAACAACTATTTGATCCTATAACCACTGCGAACAGCAAAAAATATTTAATTATCTTGTTCATTTCAATTTCCCTAGTTACTTTTTGATAATCGAGTAAACTTCAGCCCCTAAATTTCTACTAGCCATAAACTCCTTTAACTCAACAATCGCTATTAACTCAACTACTTGTATCTCAGCAAGCCTAGCTAAATGGAGTGCAGCCTTGAAAGTGCCTCCTGTTGCTAATAAATCATCGATAATGATAACTTTTTGGCCAGGGCGCAAAATATTTGCCTGCATTTCCAAAGTATCTTTACCATACTCCTTCTGGTATTCACTTTTCAAAGTTACTCCCGGCAGTTTACCCGGCTTGCGTAGCATCATTACTGGAATACCTAATTGATACCCTAAAGGTGCACCAAATAAAAAGCCCCGAGAATCGATCGCCAATATTGCATCTATTTTTTGGCTATTATATCTATTTACTAACTCATCTATAACCGCCTTAAATACAACTGGCTCTGCCAAAATACTTCCCACATCATAAAACTGCACTCCTGGCTTAGGGAAGTTAGCGTAACTTTGTAGCACGGTATCCACCTTATGCTCAACTTCCGTAGCTGTACTCGCCATACTAATCGTTACTAGCATTAAACTCATTAGAATCTTTTTGAAAAAGTTATCAATTACCATATAAATCGCCTCAAAGTGTTATAATCAGACAGTTATATGATAACTCACGCGACACAAGAGATTTAGAGTAAAAAATATGGTAGGTCAGAAGCAAATCGGTTTAACTGAATCAACAGAGCAACTTATCAAGTTATTGGCTGAGTTTAACCAATTTGTATTTTGTAAGGATATACAGCATCGCTATGTAAACTGTAATCAAGATTATGCCAAAGTTTTGGGTTATCCCACTATAAATGACGTGCTCGGTTTAACCGACGATAAACTAAATCCATTATATGCCCCAATATATAAAAAAGATGATAACTTAGTTTTACAAGGTGAAAATCTATCGATAAATAACCCAGCGTACTTCAAAGAAATTGGCATAGTAACAGTTACTGGCAAAATTATGCCTTTTCGAGATTATGATGGCAACATTATTGGAGTAATTGGGACTACTAATCTAAGCAACAATATTTCTAAAAAATCATTTATTGAAGTCTTGAAAATGCTAGATGGCTATAATTTACAGCAAATAGTCTGCAAAAATTCCTATATAGTAAAAACTAAATATGGCATGGTAAAACTATCAAGACGGGAAACTCAATGTATCCTGCTATTATTTAAATCGTACACAGCAGATGATATTGCCTATTCTTTAGGCTTATCGAAAAAAAGCATTGAGTCCTACTTCGTTAACATTAAGAACAAACTAAATTTATGTCATAAGAGCCAGATCATTGATACAGTGATCAACGGCGAGCTACTAGAACAATTATAGTAGCTCACAAATTCTCTAAGTATTTTGTGCCACACATCGCTTCAAACGTTTGATAGCTTCTTGCAATAACTCCATTTTAGTAGCAATAGATGCCCTCAAATATCCTGGCGCTCCAAATGCAGCTCCAGGAACTAAAGCGATACCAGCATTGTGAATTAAGTATTCCGCAAATTCTGTATCGTTAGTAACATTAGGAATATTCAATTGTTCAATTAATTTTTCCACTTTGAAAAACACGTAAAATGCGCCATCAGCATCAATACACTCCACACTAGGAATTGTGCGTAATTCTTGCAGCATATAATCATGGCGTTCTTTAAAAGCTGCAACCATCGGCTTTATACAACTTTGATCGCCATTTAGTGCAGCTACTGCAGCTTTTTGTGAAATTGAACAGGGATTTGAAGTGCTTTGGCTTTGCATCTTATGCATTGCTTTTATTAACCGCACAGGACCTGCAGCATAGCCGATACGCCAGCCAGTCATGGCATAAGCCTTGGATACCCCATTGATTACCACAGTACGATCGTATAAATACGGACATGCCATTAAAATGTTACAAAAAGGGAATTTAGCCCAATAGTTGTGCTCGTAAATGTCATCCGACATTACTAAAATTTCAGGATGATCGCGCAAAACTTCACCTAATGCTTGTAATTCTTCTTTTGTATAGGCTACCCCAGTAGGGTTCGATGGACTATTAAATAGCACTATACGAGTTTTAGGAGTGATTGCTTGGCGCAATTGTGCTGGAGTTACCTTAAATCTCTGCTCGATTCCAGAGTAAACGATTACAGGCTTAGCCCCACATAAAATTGCAATATCCGTGTAAGAAACCCAATATGGCGCAAAAGCGATTACTTCATCGCCAGGGTTTAAATGTGACTGCATCAAATTAAAAATGCTTTGTTTAGCACCGCAAGAAACTAAAATTTGATCGGCTTTATAATCTAATTGATTCTCTCGTTTCAATTTATTTATGATTGCATCTTTTAATTCTGCGATTCCATCTACTGCTGTATAATGCGTAAATCCAGCATTAATCGCTTGAATTGCTGCTTCTCTGATATGAGCCGGAGTTGCAAAATCCGGTTCACCAGCACCCAACCCAATTATATCTTGGCCTGCAGCTTGTAGTGCTGCGGCTTTAGCAGTAACTGCCAAAGTTGGTGATGGTTTGATGCTGTTAATTCTATCAGATAGTTGAATTTCCAAGATGGCTCTCCGCTTATATTTTTATAAATAAAAGTACGATGCCAAAGACTTTACTACCTCAACGCATTAACCGCAAGTTTGTTTGAATTTGCATAGATACTTGAGGTTGTTTATTGACAAAGTATTAAAGGTGCGTTAGTTTGTGATGTAGTCGAATATCCAAAATCGGATATCGGAGAAAGATTAAAAATGATAAAAAAATTCAACATGGCTGCAAACTTTAACCCTTCTGGAGATCAGCCACAAGCTATAAATAGCCTGTTTGAAGGACTAAATGATGGCCTGATGCATCAAGTTCTACTTGGGGTAACTGGATCTGGTAAAACCTTTACAGTAGCTAATCTTATCCAAAAAACCCAACGTCCAACCTTGATATTAGCGCCGAATAAAACTTTAGCGGCGCAGCTTTACGGTGAAATGAAAGCATTTTTTCCGGACAACGCTGTGGAATATTTTGTTTCATATTACGATTATTACCAACCTGAAGCATATGTACCATCATCTGATACTTATATTGAAAAAGATGCGTCGATTAATGAGCACATCGAACGTATGCGTTTGTCAGCAACTAAGGCATTATTAGAGCGACCAGATACAATAATTGTTGCCACAGTTTCAGCGATATATGGTTTAGGTGATCCGCAACAATACTTATCGATGGTTTTGCATTTAGATCGCGGTGAGAATATCGATCAACGCACACTTTTAAGGCGTTTAGCAGAAATGCAATATACTCGTAATGACATAGATTTTCATCGTGCTACATATCGGGTGCGTGGCGATGTAATTGATATATTTCCAGCAGAAGCTGAATCTGAAGGGATCCGCATAGAATTATTGGGTGACGAAATTGAGCAAATCAGTGTTTTTGATCCTTTAACTGGTATCATACAAGATAAATTACCACGTATTACTATTTATCCGAAAACTCACTATGTGACCCCAAGACAAAAGATTTTAGATGCAATTGAGCAAATTAAAGTTGAATTAAAACAGCGTGTTGCAGAGTTTAATTCACAACAAAAATTACTTGAAGCTCAAAGGATCGAACAAAGAACTTTATTTGATTTAGAAATGATGCTGGAGCTAGGTTATTGTTCGGGCATAGAAAATTATTCCCGCTATTTATCTGGCAGAAACTCTGGAGAACCACCACCGACATTGGTAGATTATTTGCCGCGTAATGCATTAATTATTATCGATGAATCTCACGTAACTGTGCCGCAGTTGGGCGGAATGTACGAAGGAGATCGTTCACGTAAAGAAAATCTAGTTAATTATGGTTTTAGATTACCTTCAGCATTAGATAATCGCCCGCTTAAATTTGTGGAATTTGAGAAGTTACAACCGCAAACAATTTATGTTTCAGCAACCCCTGGTAAGTATGAATTAGCGCATAAGGATAATATAGTAGAACAGGTGATCCGTCCTACAGGGTTAGTTGATCCCGTAGTTGAAGTCCGCCCAGTTAGTACTCAAGTAGATGATGTGCTTTCCGAAATTCGGCAGCGTGTAAAACATAATGAACGTATTCTAATTACAACATTAACTAAACGCATGTCGGAAGATTTAACGCAATATCTAGAAGAGCACAATGTACGGGTACGTTATTTACATTCTGACGTGGCCACTGTAGAACGCATGGATATCTTACGCGATTTGCGAAAGGGAGAGTTTG
>JAGVLG010000011.1 GCA_020054325.1 Gammaproteobacteria bacterium | reverse complement strand
GAAACATCATTAGATCATAAGGTTCCGTGCATTTCCACCCTGCAGGCCTTGATTTGCCTACATTCTATCTCTGATTTTGTGGGGATTCCTCAGTGCATATACTTCGAAAACCATGAGACCTCAGAAATATTTTTCAAGCAAAACCACGCAGGTATAAATTATAAACAAACTCTTGTTGCACCGCATTTGCTACTTGCGATTACCGAAAAACGTAAATCATATACTATAGCTCTAGAAAATGAAGGCGCACTTGTATTACAACAGCTAAACAATAGCGCTCCTGGTGCAATTTTACATGTTAACCACTGGGCATTCGCCGCAAATTCTTGCAATTCTACAAAGCAAAGTACACTTATGCTGGCATTGCAAAAACGTATTGGATTAGAAAGCGTTTTAAAACTAATTGATTCCTCAACGGATACTATATTAGTGTTAGATACTGAAAACCGCAATGTCTTTTTCTACTGGGCTATGGCAGTATGCCATGATTTAGAGTATATAGCAGTTTTACCGAAATTATGGGCAAAATTCTCCGCGGAATTTAAGATCTCCAATGCAAAATCTATTTTCGATTATATTAATGCCCAAGAAGTAACAACAGGTGATACATTTTTACACTACATTATCAAGAATAGCGCTTCGCAAATATTAAATATTTTAAGACCGATATTCGAGACTGGCAATTCTCATGAACTTGCAATGCCGCTGTTTAAGCGTAACAACGAAGACAAAACCCCACTAGACTTAATTGAAGAAAGTTTAGAGTTAGATACAAAATTAATAGTGTTCATCCTGTTGCAGGTTGGCGAAATTGCTTTTATGTTCACCAATCAACACATCAGTGATATTGATGAAGTCTTTCCGAGGAATCAAAGTTTCTTTAACAGCAATGTTACAAAAAACATTCAAAGATTTTTAAATAGTAACGATTATATGAGCGTATTAGCGCTCAGTTTTGCGCATGATTCATTACGTTTGCCTTTAAAAGGTTACATGCAAACAAGTTTAGCACAAATCAAGGATGCACCGAGTTCACTAGAAACTGCAAAAAAATATACGCAAATTCTTGAATATTTTGGAAACTCAGAATTTTTAGAAATATATGATGGCAAGCTTTTACTTGCTATATTAAATCAGGCAGCAACTAGACCAGAAAACGCCGCCTTATTAGAGCAATTAAGTAACGATTTTTTTAGAGTCGCCGAATTGCAAATAAGCATAACTGACACATTACCATGGCTTAGATTAAAACAACATTTGAATAAGCGTGATAATGTTGTTTTAACACCCATTGAAATTGCAAATTATAAAAGACACCTAGCACCACGCTTAAATCAATTTAATCGCAACACTGGGTATACAGCTTTAGAATTCGCCGTCTTAGAGGAGGATTTTGAGTTAATTAAATTCTTCGTTGAAGAAATGCATGCTGCAATATCTACAAATATTTTAAACCATGCCATATTGTATGCATTCAGGACAACGCCCGACAATACCGCACCTTCTTTGGACTCTAACAGGGCTCGAATTGCAAATTATTTGTTGATGAAAACAAAATTGAACAAAGACAGTAAGGATGGACTGGCTCTTACTGTGACCCTTTATCAATTTGCCTTTTCTGAACCAATTAGCCTGACATTGCTCAAATGGATTATTAAAAACGATTTTAGCTTCAATTTAATAATTTCTAATAATAACAGCCTTCTACAAATCATGCTTTCAATATTAAACCAGGAAAACTACCATAAGCTCTATGAAATTTTTGAAATAATGTTGTCGCCGGATATTGAATTGAGTGATATTTTGAGGCATAAGGACAAGCATGGGCTAACATGTATACATTATCTTTTCAAACAAGCCATAATGAAGAACATAACGCCAGAACAACTATTAAATATACTTAAATTATTTGTAAATGTTAATGTAGATCTAATTGATATTGGCTTAAAAGAAAACAAAACCATATTGCACCTTGCCGCGCTTCTTAATTATGCGCCGCTTATCGAGTTTCTGCATAGCGCAATCCCAACTGCAAACTTAGAAGATATTTATCATACTGCAGGAGATAATTCAGTGATATCTTATATCAATAAGTTGCGTAAAGATAATAAAATATCGGCTGAATTAGCTAGTCTATTTATGGAAAAACATAATGAACTAAATAATTGCGAAGGGTCTGCGTTGCGGCTACCATTTAATTGTTCATAAACAATAAGCGTGCTACAGGCGCAAAACTCTGACGGTGCTCTCGGGTTGGCCCAAATATTTCCAAAGCATCTAGATGTTCTTGTGTTGCATACCCCTTGTGCCGCGCAAAACCATATTCTGGATATTTCTTATCCAACTCTACAAGTTGCCGATCGCGATATACCTTCGCTAAAATTGAAGCAGCAGCAATTTGCTCAATAAGGTTATCGCCTTGAATAACCCCAGCAACTGGATAAGGCAATTTTGGACACAGGTTACCGTCAACCAAAACCTTGTTAGGTTGCACTTTCAAGCCTGCAACCGCACGCTGCATTGCTAAAAAGGTAGCTTGTAGAATATTTAGTGCATCTATTTCTTGCGGCGTAGCACTTGCAATATGCCAAGCAACTGCCTGTTCGCAAATTTGCTTGAACAGCTCTTCACGTCTTTTTTCAGATAATTTTTTTGAATCTTTAATACCGCTAATATTATGTTGATCTGGTAAAATAACTGCCGCAGCAACAACATCCCCAACGAGTGGACCTCGTCCAACCTCATCTATTCCAGCTATAATCATTCCATCTGTCCGTATATTAGTGATCGTGTCCTATTAATTCCAAAATCGCTGCAGCCGCAGTGTTAGCAGCATCTTGTCGCAGTACCCTATGCAATTCACGAAATTTGTGGATCTGTTGTGCCCGTAATTGTGGTGAGTCGATAAGCTCAATTATGCCACTTGCTAGAGCCTTAGGGTTAGCATTTTGCTGTATATACTCTGCAACAATACTAGCATCCGCCAGCAGATTTGGTAATGCAATAAAGCGTACTTTTACCATACGCTTTGCAATTTCATACATTACACGATTGGTTTTGAAAGCAACTATCATCGGCACATTATGTAGCATTAATTCTAACGTAGCTGTTCCTGAGGTTACTAACGCATAATCAGCCGCACGCATTACTGCAAAACTATTACCGATCACGTATTTTATTTTTAATTCTGGCGTCCGCTGCTGACGAAAGTATTCTACAAATTCCTTATACGCTGGCTGCACTAATGGCATTACTAATTGCAGCTCTGGATATTTTTGTAGTACTAATCGCGCAGTTTGTAAATAAATTGGCGTCATGTGTTTCATTTCAGAATTTCGACTACCGGGCATAATTGCTAAAATTGAATCGTTAGCATTAAAACCTAACTGCTGCTTCGCCATGGCTTTATCAATATCAAAAGGAACTAAGTCTGCAGTAGGATGACCAGTGTATTTAACCGGCACATTATTGCTTTTATAATACTGCTCCTCGAAAGGAAACAAGGCTAACATTAAATCAACTGCTTTTTTAATCTTTCTGATACGCCAACCGCACCAAGCCCATACACTGGGACTAACAAAGTGTACAGTAGGAACACCAGCCTTACGTAAAATTTTTTCAACACCCAAATTAAAATCTGGCGCGTCTATGCCAATAAATAAGTCTGGAGGATCCTGTAATAGGTAATGCAACAGCCATTTGCGCATACGCAAGATACTAGGCAGGCTTTTAATAGGATCTATAAATCCCATAACCCCCAAAATATCCATGCTATAAAGCTGCACACACCCAGCCTTAATCATTGCACCGCCAATGACCCCTTCAACTTCAATATTAGGGCATTGCTGGCGCAGTGCTGTCACAAGTTGTGCGCCAAGTAGATCCCCAGACGGCTCTCCGACAACTACTGCAATTCGTAATGTCATTAGCGTACAATACCACGGGTTGATTGTTGCAAGAAATCACGCATTAGAGATACTTCCTTACAATTTTCAACTAGCACATTTAATTTTTCTAATGCTTCGCTTACGGTAGCATTGCTTCGAAAAATAATCTTATACGCTTGCTTCAAAGTATTTATTACTTCACTTGAAAATTCACGTCGGGTTAAGCCAACCGTGTTCAAACCATGAGTTTCTGCTGGATGGCCTGATACTGTTACAAAAGGTAAAGTATCTTTTAGGACTACACTTGCCCCAGCTACAAAGCTATAGGCACCAATGTTACAAAATTGATGTACCCCAGCAAACCCACCCAAATTAGCATAATCGTCGACGCGTACATGCCCGGCAATTGAAGCGCCATTAGCAAATATCACATGGTTACCAATAATACAATCGTGTGCGACATGCGTATCAACCATGAATAAATTATCGTTACCAATCCGTGTTACACCGCCACCCTGCTCGGTGCCACGATGCACTGTACAGCCTTCACGAAATACATTGTTATCGCCGATGTATAAATAGGTCTCTTCACCACTATATTTTTTATCTTGGGTATCTTCGCCAATTGAAGCAAATTGGTAGATATGATTGTTTTTACCCATTATTGTCGGTCCTTTTAAAACAACATGCGGACCAATAACACAACCATCACCAATTTCTACCCGAGGACCAATTACTGTAAATGGACCAATTGTAACGTCTTTACCAATTTTTGCACTGCTGTCAATAACTGCCAGATTACTTATCATGTTACACTACCCCTTCCATGCAAGTCATTTCTGTAGCACAAACAACTTCATTATTAACCTCGGCTTCACAAGTAAATTTCCATAATGTAGTACGTCGTTTCAATACATTAGCTTTTAAAATAAGTTGATCCCCAGGCAATACAATTTTCTTAAAGCGCGCTTCTGCAATTGCCCCCAAGAAAAACAGCGAACTTTCTGGCGACCAATTCATGCTCTTATATGCTAAAATTCCTGCAGCTTGGGCTAAAGCTTCAATAATCAAAACTCCTGGCATTACTGGTTTTTCGGGGAAATGGCCAGTAAAAAAATGTTCGTTCATTGTTACATTTTTAAGCGCTACAATCGATTGATCTAGCTCTAAACTAACCACACGATCCACCAATAAAAATGGATAGCGATGTGGTAAAAACCTCAATACGTCTTGTATACCCATATTACTCATTTATTTTTTCTATTTGCTTTTCAAGTTCTTGTACGCGCTGTGCCATTCGATCTAAAGTCATAAAACGCGCAACGTTGCGACGCCAAACGCTATTTTCTCGGGCTGGAATACCTGACGAATATATGCCAGGCTCAGATAATGAGCTATTAACTGCCGAGGTTCCTGTGATAATAATATTGTCGCCAATTACAATGTGACCATTAATACTTGAGGCGCCACCAATTAAACAATTTTTACCAATCACTGCGCTACCAGCAATACCAACACATCCAGCAATTGCAGTACGATCGCCTATTATGACGTTATGACCAATTTGTACTAGATTGTCGATAATAACTTGGTTACCAATTACGGTATTATCTAACATGCCACGATCAATACTGGTGTTACTACCAATTTCAACATTATCACCAATAACTACACCACCTAAATGTAACATTTTAACCCAGCCAGCCTTAGGATCTAAAGCATAACCAAAGCCATCAGAGCCAATAACTGTGCCACTATGGATACTACAATTTTTACCAATGATAACATTAGGATATAACGTTACGTTCGGCATTAATGTGCTACCAGATCCGATTTTACAGCTATCACCAATCACACAATGCGGCCCAATAACAACATCAGATCCTAATTCAACATTAGCACCTATAACTGCAGTTGGATGAATTCCTGTCGGCTTAACTTGATTTGATTTACACAAATGTAACAGCTTAGAGAGAGATAGACGCGGATCTTTGCTTATTAGTGCTAATACCGGGCAATCCTTCGCATCTGCAGCTGTTACGATTACAGCACTTGCCTTAGTAGTTGCTAAATGCTTTTTGTAAGTCTGATTTGATAAGAATGAAACACTGCCTTGTTCAGCCTTGTCTAATACAGCAAGATGGGTTATTAGCTCACCTGGAATAATAGCTTCTGCAGGCAATTGTGCATCAATATGCTGCGCTAGCTCAGAAATCGATAATGGTTGTTGTAATTCCAGATTCACTTTAGTCTTGCCTTTACTTGCTACAAAACCGAAATGCCCTAGATTTTTAATCTCAGCATTTCGGTTTTATCCTGCCCCAAGGGCACTCAATTATTTCTTATATGCTTTATCTAAAGCCTGCAATGCCTTGTGGGTATAATCAGCTTTACCAGCATTATACAATGCAACTTGTTGATCGATAATTAAATCTAGCTTTTCTTCTTTTGCTAAATCTGTTAACACTTCAGATAAGAACTTTTCAAAAGCAGCACGTTCTTTTTCTTGACGTTGTGCTACATCATTCTGGAACGTATCGCTGTCGCTTTGTAAAGTTTGTTGCAATTTAGTAATTTCACGCTCACGTTTTTTGAGATCAGCTTCGCTTAGGGCATCTTTATCGCGCTCTAGCGCTTCGTACTTAGCTTTAAGATCCCGATCTTTGGCAATCAAGGCATCTTTACGTGAGGTAAAGTCCTTATTCATGCGCTCCCAAACACTTTTAACATACTGAGATTCCGACCCCAAAACTTGTTTGTCAACTAAACCAATCTTTAGTTCTGCAAAAACGTGCCCACTAGCTAACACCAATGCTAATGCAACCCAAATGTTTTGTAATTTAAATGACTTCAAGGCAGTCTCCTGTAAAAAGTAAATTAAAATTGCCCACCCATGCTAAATGCGAAGCGTTTAACCCTGTCAGTACCCTTCCTAGCATTTAAAGGCCATGCATAGCTGAATGATAACGGTATGTTCATTGGGGTATTCCAAGTAACACCAATACCAGCAGAATAACGCATCCCAGAGTGCAACTGTGCCATACCATCCTGCACACTCTTGTAGAATGTATCATATACCTGACCGGCATCTAAAAACAAGCTCGATCGCACACTTTTGATGTCTT
Organism: Gammaproteobacteria bacterium; assembly: GCA_020054325.1. GTDB lineage: Bacteria > Pseudomonadota > Gammaproteobacteria > UBA6186 > Azoamicaceae > JAGVLG01. Next base: position 11,456 of record JAGVLG010000011.1, on the reverse strand, counting down.
TCATAAATGGCGGTGGGAAGATTACTTGAGCCCGCCCCTGAAACATTACGTTACCACCATACGGCATACTTGTCGTACCTTGCTGTGTTTGTGGACCAAGGGAGCGCTCGGCATAACCACGTACAGTTTCAGGTCCCCCAAGATAATAATTCTTGAAGAATGGGAATGGCTTGTCACCATATTTATTTTGATAACCAGCTTGAAGCATAAGATTTAGAACCAAGGGCTTATAAACAGGCTTGTAGTAGCTAATTGAATAATCAACTCGATATAAACGCATATCAGTCACTGGTACCGATACTTGGCCGCTCAAACTATGCACCAAACCTTTATTCGGGAACAGGTAACTATCAATACTATTATGCATCACGCTACCATCTAGAAATACTTCCTTGAAACTTGGGTGGTAATTATAACCCCTGATAAATATTTGCATCGGGATCGGCGCAGTTGGCGTGTACATTTTTAATATCGAATGATCAAAACCGCCACCAAATCTTACACTACCATACTGCGATACCCGAAACATCCAAGTAATATTAAAACCAGTTGCATCAAGGTTATAGTTAAAAACCGTCGAAGTCTTACTTAAATTCGAACGTTGATTGTATAAACTATATTTTATGCCAATACCAGATTCAGTAAAATACGGGTTGGTGTAACTGAATAAATAAGTCTGGCTTGCAGCACCGCGACTGAATTGGAAATTGGTATCTTTTCCAGTACCTAAGAAGTTTTTAAGATCTGCGCCAACATTGAATGCTAATTTTTCAGCCGCAGAATATGAAACCCCTGCAGATACTTGTGCATTGCGTTTTTCTTCGATTTTATAGACTAGATCTACTTGATCATCAGTATCCGGAACTGGAACAGTCTGAACATCTACATCGGTAGAATAGCCATCCCGCATAATTGCTTCTTTACTTTCTTTGATCTTTTTAGTCGAGATCCAAGCTCCCTCAAACTGTTCAGTTTCACGTCGCAATACTCGGTCCTCTGTTAAAGTATTACCAGTAAAGGTGATACGACGCACAATAATGCGTTTATGCGCATCAACGTAAAACCGAATATTAACTAAAAGATTGGCAGCATCGATATCGTCAACAATTCTAATGCTAGCTTTACTATAACCTTCTTCACCCAAACGCTCTTCCATTTCATCGCGCACTTCTATCAATGCCTTGCGCGAAAACACCGAGCCAGGTTTAATCCGTTTATCGATCATTTGCTGCAATTGCTGCTTATCAATAACCATTTCACCGCCCACGGTTACATTTTTAAAATGGAACTGTGGCCCTTCATAGATATTTATCGTTAAATAAACATGCTTTTTATCTGGGCTTAATGAAACTTGGGTGGATTCAATTTTAAAATTCAAATAGCCACGATCCATGTAATAGGAGCGCAACATTTCTAAGTCTGCAGCGAGTTTTTCTTTGGAGTAATGATCTGACTTGTTTAACCACGATAAAAGGTTTTTGGTTTTATGAAACATCTGACGGCGCAGTTCTTGCTCTGAAAACGCCTGGTTACCAACAAAACGAATTTCCTTTATTGTTGCAACAGTACCCTCGTAAACATGCATCACAACTTTGACGCGATTACGATCTTCCGGTGTTACTTTCGTTTCAACCCGCACCGCATAACGCTGTTCCATTAAATATTTACGAATAATCTCTTGTTCAACTTTGCTAATAATATTCGGATCGTAGATACGCCCTTCAGCCAAGTTATACTGTTTTAAGATCTTGTTAATGTCATCTTTGCTTTTTAAGCCAGTGATTTCTAATTTACCAATTGATGGCCGTTCGATTAATTTTACAATTAAGGTGTCGCCATCTCGTTCAAGCTTTACATCTTTATAAAATCCGGTCTGAAATAGCGCATGAATTGCTTCATTGGACTTTTCATTAGTTAGTTGATCACCAACATGGATCGGCAATTCTTGCAGCACAGCATCAGGAGTAATGCGCTGCACCCCTTCAACCTTAATTTCTTTAACAATAAACGGCTCAAATGCCAATAAGGCGCCGCTGGACATTAGCCCTGAAACTAACACGCCGCTAACAATTAATTTCTTCATGCAACTAAACTTCTAACTTTAAAGTAGGCGACATGTTAGCACATTAATATGGAATTCGTTAAGTACCACCATATGAATATGGCTATTTTTACATATAATGCTTTCTAACTAACGAGCTGGACGCGGCTTTGCTTCAGACGCCCCGCTAGATGAGTTAGCATCAGCTTTGACACCAGCTCCAACTTTAGACCTAACAAAATCCCCATACATTTGTTCTAGATTTGGTGGGAATGTAGTAAAAATCTGATCGGCATTACAACCACACAATTCTTGGCTGTGCCGATTAAGGGTTGCGATATCTCTACAAGCCGCTGCTGCTGTTTCGGGGCTGTTGTAGTCAAATACCAAATGAAAGTCAGTTACAATTGTACGCATCAGATCTATAGAGAACTGCGGATCCGCTACAAGCGCTTCAAATCTAGTAATAAACGCCGCTGCATTCGTAAAAACCTCAGAGCGCAGTAATTCACTAGCTTTTAAAGTTATCTTATCACCCATAGCTGCAGCAGCATGAGTTTTATCCTGAATACGAATGCTTATGTATCGCGGTAATGTTGAAAGCTGTGAATATAAGATACCATTGAAAAAACCAGGAGCACATGAAGCACCACCGCCCAAATTAGCATATTCTTCTTGCAACAGATAAAGCGCTTTACATAACTGCATATAGGCATCGTAGCGCTTTGTTTGATCACCGTTAAATTCAATGTTTATTGCGCGCAATACAAGCCTTATCAATTCGCCTAGTGAAACCTGCGAAACAGGATCTTTAAAATCCTTTTGCGCTAACGCAAAAGATAGGGCCTTACGAATTGAGGTTCGCAGCTTTTCTAAATTTGGAACAGGTTCATCAAACTTTAACTCTGCAGTTACTAATCTTAACAAGTTCTGCATCAGCTCTAAATTATTAAAAAACAATTCAAAATCAGGTAGTTTTTCGTGGTTAAGTCCAGCCCCAAAGGCACGCCGTAATCTAGTAGCCGATTCACTTGCATCTTTATGAATTGAAGCGGCGTGAGTATTAGCCTCAATTATGCTCATGGGCGCTAGTGGTCGTGCTACACCTACATGAAGGTTATTGATAATCATATCAAGCATATGCTGTTGCACAGGATCTGGTAGGATGTTAGCCATAAGCCGCTGTAAATGAATATCATCCCTACGCGCATCTGCTAGATGCCGTAAAATTATGCGTTGTAAGCCAGTATCGCGATAATTAGTTTTGATTAGCCTTGCAAATGCATCTGGATTACTGGAACCGCTGTATTTTAAATAAAAATGACGTAAAGTATCTTGTTGCCCGTGATACAGGATTGCCTTGAATATACTATTATATGGGACTGAATTAGCTTCATTTTGCTCAATCCGACGCGTGGCGGCAGCGATAAATGCATCTATATGCCGCAATACGGTAGCTAAATGATCGCGCCGACCAACACCATTACGGTGTTGCTGAAAATTCCTTAAGGCAGCAACTAAACGCTGAGCATAATCTAGCTCTTGTCGTAGTTGGCCTAAGTCTAACCGAGCAACAGCTACATCTACACCAGGATTGTTGTTTAAATTAGTAAACGCGATTGCAGCTATTTCTAAGTTTCGCTCGTTAAAGCTTCCATTAGCTGGTACAGGTAGAATGGCTTCTATAAAACCTGGCATTTTACACCTCTTTTGTTCTAATTATCAAAATGTTTAGTACATATATCTTCTACACTTAAGCCATGGCTTAATTCATAATCACTTAACTTATTGTGTTGTAATACAATAATACGCGTACACATTTGATCGAGAAAATGCCGATCATGACTTACTACTAATAAAGTCCCTAGATAATCCTTTAAACTTTGCGCCAAAGCATCAATACTTTCCATATCCAAGTGGTTAGTAGGCTCATCTAGTACTAACACATTTGGGCGTTGAATCTTTAAATATGCAAACAGTACTCTAGCAGCTTCACCACCACTTAGAGTATCTAGTCTTTTATGCACATCATCTTTGCTAAACAAAACGCTACCAAGTACCGCCCGAATAGTTTTATCATCACAATCCCGTGCATTTTGTTGCATCCATTCGTAGATACTAATTTTTTCATTTAATATATCGTGATGATCTTGTGAAAAGTATCCGATTTGAGTTTCATAGCCCCATTCATATTCGGCAATATCAGCTTGAATATCTTTTAACAATATTTTCAGCAAGGTAGATTTACCGATACCATTTTGGCCGATTATTCCAACTTTTTCACCACGGCCCACGGTAAATTTGACTTTGCTTAATACCTTATTGGCACCGAAGCTTTTTTCAATATTTTTAATATCAAGTACTTGTTTACCAGATTGACGTTTTATATCAAAACTAAAATATGGTGCTTGACGTGAAGATTGCGCAATTTCTGTAACTTCAATCTTTTCAATCATTTTTACCCGTGATTGGGCTTGACGCGCCTTACTTGCTTTCGCTTTGAATTTATCTACAAATGCTTGCATATGAGCAATCTTACGTTCTTGCTCTTTGGCTTCAATTAACTGTTGATCTGCAGCTAATTCTTTAGCGCGCACAAACGCATCAAAATTGCCAGTGTATTCAGTAATAGTGCCATAATCTACATCAAGAATACTGGTGGCAAGATTATTTAAAAAACGATGATCATGCGACACAATTAACAACACACCTTTAAAATCGCCTTTTAAATATTCTTCTAGCCAACGAATTGCAGCTATATCTAAGTGGCTGGTAGGTTCATCCAGCAATAAAATATCCGGATTACCAAATAAAGTTTGGGCTAGTAACACCCGCAATTTGAACCCACCAGATAATACATGCATTTCTTCATAATGTTTTGCTTCAGGTATACCTAATCCTAACAATATAGTCTGAGCTAATGTCTCTGCAGTATAACCATCTTGCTCTGCAATAATTTGCTCTAAATGCGCCAAGCGCATGCCTGATTCAGCATCCAATTCTGGCAAACGTAATAAATGCTCTTTTTCTTGCATTGCATTCCATAATTCTGGTTTACCCTGCAACACTACGTTAACAATTAATTCATGCTCGTATTTGAAATGATCTTGCTTTAGGAAGCCTATCCGACCTTTATTTGCAACATCTACAGAGCCGCCAGACGGAGATTCTTCACCTGATAATACACGCAAAAAAGTTGACTTGCCGCTGCCATTAGCGCCAACAATACCAAAACGCTGCTTAGGGTTTAGATTAAAACTAACCTCAGAAAACAGCTCGCGTCCGCCATAATTCATGGCTAAATTGTTAATTATCAGCATTTGTAATCTTTAAACTTATTTGCAAATGCTGAATTCTAACTTATTTTCAGGTAATCGACAAGGGCATTGCTTTTAAGGTGCAGGGTTTCCAAAAACAACGCGCACGCGCTTATTAGGAGGCATTCCTCCTTCTAAAGGCAAGCTTGCAGTGCATGGTGTAGAATTTGCTGAAGCCCTACTAGCGTCTAGCAGCGGCGTCAATGCTGGTACTGGTGCATCTGTATTTCCCAGAACTGGTCCATAATCCGGTGCTGCAGCATGCTGCTCAGCGTCAGATTCAGATGCTTCAGATCCAGATGCATAGGCGTCAGACGCAGATTCAGATTCAGCATCTTCAGAATCTGAAGCATAACCTTCGCCCTCAGATACTACTGGACTAAAGTTACCTGCTGCTAACTCAGGTAAAGGCGGAAAGAAATCTAATAAATCTCTAATTGGTATTAACTCTAAATCTATACCATGTTCCGCAAATAATTCACTAGCTTGCTTAAATGAGTCTGCGTAGCGGCTAAGGTTACTTCCTTTACAAGTAGCGCAAGTTTCATCGCAATCTATATGCACCGGAGCTACTACTCGCCTTATTCCGTATTGTTGAATTTTAATGGCACAATCAAAACAAGGTTGGCAAGGATACACATACATAGTTGCATCCGACAAATCTATTTGCTGGTTTTTAAGATTTGATAATGCGTCTATTTCAGCATGGGTAATATGTTTTAATTTAAATTCACGATCCGCAAACATCCTTTCCAGCACATCAGGATTGTAACTTGCTTCATTTTCAAAATGATTATATCCAGTAGCAATAATCACACCATTTTGAACAATTACAGCACCAACATGTAAAGACGGATCTTTACTTTGCGCTGAAATACTTCTTGCATTAAATAGATAACTAATTTTTAAGAGCTTAAGCAAGCTAAGATCTGAAAACCCATGCGACACTAAAGTACCAACCTGAGCTAGAAATGATGGCTCTGTCAATCCAGAAATTAGACTTATGCCTGACATAAAAAATTCCCCATCTAAAAAATTTGGATGAATAATGCTACCCGAATATTAGTAAAATTAAAATATGCTGTGCATTTGATATGGTAGAATCATTATTTGCTCAAATAACAATTGGTTATCTCACAAGCTGCCATGTTGTGTAAATACCATATAGACTTTCTAATCAGACTTTGAAGAGTTTTTGGTAATTTTTAGTAGTTTGTTCTGCAACTGTTTTTACATCAATATTCCTAAGATTTGCGATAAATTCAGCAACGTAACGAACATTTGCTGGTTGATTCATTTGACCACGTAATGGCACCGGAGCTAAAAAAGGCGAATCTGTTTCAATTAACATGCGATCTAATGGCACTTGCTTAGCTACCTCTTGTAAATCCAGGGCATTTGCAAAAGAAACAATTCCAGAAAAAGAAATATAAAAATTAAGATCAATTGCTTGTTTAGCCATTTCCCAATCTTCAGTAAAGCAATGCATTACGCCACCAACAGTTTCAGCATGCTCATCACGTAAAATTTCAATAGTATCTTTACGCGCATTACGCGTGTGAACTATTAATGGTTTATCGCATTGTTTTGCAGCTCGGATTTGTACTCGAAAGCGATCTTTTTGTAACGAATTATCTGGGGCTGATCGATAATAATCTAAACCAGTTTCACCAATTGCTACGACATGAGGATGTGCTTGAGCTAATAAATACTCATCAAGTGTTGGTTCGTGTGTAATTTCTTCATTTGGATGCAATCCAATAGATGTTTTTACATTTACATATTTATCCGCAATTGCTTTTAATTCGGCAACTTGATCCATATGCGTGCAAACACATAATAACATACCTACATGATTATCTAGGGCATTTTGCACGACCCCATCCATGTCAATACCTAATTTATTATAATCTAGCAATTGTAAGTGACAGTGTGAATCTGTAAACATTTTGTTCCTACATCGTATGAGTTGGATCTTTACTTTGTAACATCAAACCTAAAATTTCTTCAATGCGTTTACGCAAACTTTCGCCTTCTGGATCATCAGAAAACTCTATACCAATACCAGCAGCTTTATTACTATGTGAATCTTGAGGTGTTATCCAAACAACCTTGCCATTAACAGTGTATTTTAAGTCATTGTTAATTAATGTTACCACCAATACTATCTCCTCCCCCATAGCAAAATATTTAGAAGTGGGAATAAATAAACCACCACGTTTTAAAAATGGCATGTATGCTGCATATAAAATAGCTTTATTATTAATAGTTACCGATAATACCTTGCGCTTAACTGGAGCTGCCGGTGTTTCCGGTAACTTTGGATCTTCTTCGTCAGATTCTGCAGCCATTTATACTCTCTATTTAATGCTTAAATCTTGTTCAAACCAGTATAGCAGAGTATAAGGAATTTCCCCTATTTAACAATTAATTATATAATTGCTTATGGTTCAGCAAAAGTTAATATATTTTCAATGACCAACTGCAAATTCGGATTATTACCACTAGCCAAGCAATACCTAGCTTGTTGTAAAGTTTGTAACATTAACCATAAATTATTTGGTTTAATCACAGTTAATAACGAATTTTGCGCTTGATACATCGCGGCAAATTTTGCAAAACGCGGATCGCGAGTATACAGCAACACTAATAAATCCGCCAATAATAACTCAAAACTTGCCAGAACTAAATCTGGATCTAATTTGCTCCAATTCGCCGCAACCTGAATTAGATTGGTTTGCTTATAAAGCAGCAACTTTTCTAAATCGCCTGCTAGTTTCTGCATCAAACTTACGTCAAAAATCTCGTTAGTATTGCTTATACGTAATATGCAACAACGACTACGAATTGTTGCAAGCAACATTAATTCATGCTTCGCTAATAGTAAAATTATAGTATTAGGGGCTGGCTCTTCTAGAGTTTTTAATAATGCATTTGCAGCCTGTAAATTCATCCGATCTGCTGGATAAATTATGGCAATTTTATATGGCGCCAATTGTGGTCTAGAATATACAAAATCATTTAATGCACGAATTGCATCGACATGAATTGCTGCAGCTTCTGCCTGCAATGTTATGTTACAGACATCGGGGTGTGTATGCGCATTAAAAAGTTGACAATTTTTACAAGATCCGCATGCGACACTAGAGTTTTTATTCCCACATAACAACCAATTTGAAAAAACTTGCGCTAGTTGCTGCTGTTGCTCTAAATTTGAACCAGTAAAAATCCAAGCATGAGCCAACGTTGAATTTAAAACATTAGCCTGTAACTTAGCCAGCGCTAAATCTTTCATCAACTGCTCTTATAATTTCTTGATTAACTTCTTCGATTGAATGATTAGCATCAATAACTCGATAACGAGATGGGTTACCGTTGGCTCGTGCCAAGTAAATTTTGCGCGCACGTTCAAAAAACGATAACTCTTCTATTTCAATCCGATCGCCAGTACCAATACCTTTAGCCCGGCTCAAAGAAAAATTTACATCCGGCATGTCTAACACCAAAGTCAAATCTGGACGTAAATCTCCCTGAACTAAATTTTCTAATTGTAAAATGTTTTGTAAGTATATGCCCCGACCACCACCCTGGTATGCATAGGTCGCATCAGTAAAACGGTCGCAAACCACACATTTGCCAGCCTGCAAAGCAGGTTTAATAACTGCCGAAATATGCTGCGAACGTGCAGCAAATAGCAATAATAATTCTGCCGTTGGCGTCATCTTTTCTTGATAATGCCTTAACAAGACCCCTCGAATTGCCTCAGCGATTTCAGTACCACCAGGCTCACGAGTTGCAACTACTTCTACATCAGCTTTAATTAGAGCCTCAACAAGAAGTTTAACTTGAGTTGATTTACCTACTCCTTCAATCCCCTCAAACGTTATAAATTTGCCGCTACATACCTTTAATGAGTTCATAACAATACCTAAAAGTAAAATGTATCAAGATCCCTCATTAATCATATTGTATTTTGATCTAAAAGTAACTAGTGGTCGCATAACAAACAATCCGATCAATATTGAATAGCTAAGAATTATCATTGCAGGTAGAATTGGATTGAGCTTCGTTACTTGAATGAATAGTAATGGGCTAATACCACCAATCCAGGACATACCTAAATTATAAGCCAAAAATGCCCCCGTATAGCGATATTCTTGGGCAAATAACTCTGCTAAAAATCCTGGAAAACTACCAGCAAAAAATCCTAAGGCAGCCAACATTAAGCAAGTGTGTATTTTAATAAGGTTGATACTCGCTTCAGGTAATAATGTAAATAAATAATAACCACTAAGACCCATAACTAGGGCTGATAACAACATCAAATACTTGCGAGGGAATTTATCCGATAAATAGCCAGCAACCAATGAAAAAATTGCTGGCAAAAAAGTCCCAGCTCCTAATATTTGCAGCGCTTCACCAGGCGTCATATTGCGGACTTGTTGTAATTGATAAATCAAAAAACTAAATAAAGCATATGACATGCATCCAATGTAGCCAGCAATCAAAGTCGCCGTTAAAAAATCTTTACCTTGTTTTAGCAACACCAATTTTACTGGTACGGTTTTAGGACGCTGTTGTGTCAAGCTATCATCCAAATTCCAACGCAAATATATTCCAATGGTACCTACTAAAATTCCGGCCACAATAAAGGGCGTGCGCCAAATATATTCTGGAACCTGCTCTAAAGCATGCTGTGCCAATAGTTTAGACATTACCCAGCTAGCACTCATCATGGCTAAACCGGTTACACAAGCAGAAATACTCGAGACTAAACCAAAGTGTTTACTACACCACGCGTTGTTTTTAATGAAAACACTAGGTAAATTATATTCCGGGCTTACTGCAATACTTTGCACAATACGTAATAAAAGTAATATTATTGGTGCCCAAATTCCAATACTAGCATACCCCGGCAAACAACCAATTGCTGTGGTAGCTACTGCCATTAAGCTCATAGAAATTACCATGGCTAATCTACTGCTTATGACATCTGCTAAGTAACCAAACCATAATGCCCCTAGTGGACGCATTATATAACTAACAGCAAATATGCCCCAAGTTGCAAGAATCGCTACATTTGGATCTGTTGCGGGGAAAAAATTTTTAGCAATCAACGCCGATGCAAATGAATACAACGCAAGATCAAAAAACTCTAAAAAAGTTCCTAATGAAGCAGCGCATAAAAAACTATACAAGCGTTGTTTAGCCATATATTATCTCGATAATCTAGGGCTGCTAGGCATACTAGAAGCCGTAGAGCCTGAGTCGAGTTCCATCATACGTGGATCTACTGGCGTATTACCATCGCCACGCGGCATGCCTAAAAATGGACTTTTTGTTCCGTCAGGAGCGGTTGCAGCCCACAGTTCAGGGTTTAATAAGCTACTACGCCGCCCAAAAAGCGCCACCCGAGCAGCAGATGGTGAACTAGCTTCAGAACCAATAGAACATGTAGAATGAGTTCTTGGAACACGAATTTCATCCGTCGGGGCTGCTGTAGCATGCTTACGGCCTTGCCAGGCTGCCTGCGCTGCTTGGCATTCAGAATAAAATGGTTCTTCATAAGTAAACTGCAATTGAAATTCCGCTAAATCCTCAATCAAAGCACGTACTATATTTAAAAGAGAACGTTTTTGCAGCAGAAAAATAGGGATGGTTACCAAATTGGAGTCCCATCTCTCATAAATGGAATGATTAGTACGAATTGTTTTAAAAAAAGGCAATACAATATTTTGTATAACTGAACGGCCCTCGTCGGTTAGCCCCTCGAGATTAAACGTAATATTAACATGTGCTGAATCCAAAACTTCGTTAGGATGTTTAACTTTGTGGGCATCACAATAAGCCTGAGTTGCAGGTGGCAGCTCATTAGTATTCTGACTTACTTCTATGTTCAATATTGGATTTGGCATTACTAACCTCAAGTTATTATTAAGCGAGTAACCAGGAAATTTCGCATACTCGCGCATATTTTGCAATAGTAAAAATGGGGGGTACAGCGGTTCCCGCTAAACTCTTGAATTCTATAGTGACTACGGGTCCTGCCGCTGCGGTCTTGCACGCTTCGCATCCTGCTACGCTAGCAAGACTGCCAG
>JAGVLG010000003.1 GCA_020054325.1 Gammaproteobacteria bacterium | reverse complement strand
AATAATGCCGACTAATTCGTTGATTAACGGATCATCTCGGCGCTCTGAAAGCATTAATGGTATTGCGATTGATTCATATTTGGTCATTATGGAAATGTAACAAATATTCGGTGCATCTACAAGCCGCTTACCTCAATTTATTGAGATGTTACATTTTTTATCATATATATTCTCGCATATACACCCATTTCCCGCGATTTGTTAACCGATTTTACCGCAATGTGTTAATTATATACCGCGCTAAATGTTAAATACAATAAAATTACAAAATTAATGCCGATGGGGGGGCAATTAACCCCCCCAAATGGTGCAATTGAGACCATTGCGGTGCAATTGGTGCAATTTATGTCTGGCTGGTGCAATTGGTGCAATTATAATGCTAAACATGTTAATTAAAGGAAATATTATATGTGGCAATTAACTCTCGAATTTATAGCATAACCAAAGATTGAGTGTGTTTACAAGGTTAAATGCCTGTGCCAAGTCCCAGGTTTTAGATAATATAAGTATTGAATAATGATGCTATTTGTACTAATGGCTAAAATTAACTCAATAAATTTATTTTATGTTTTTTGTGCGGTACGCGTTATGTGCTGTCGTCATAGTGTTATTATGCCCATAAAAAGATATAATCTTGGTTTTGTAAAAGACGTATCGAAGAGAGCAAAAGCATGACAACATGGACATTTGAGGCAGCATTAGAGACTTTTGAACTACCGTTCTCTGATTTAATGTATAAAGCACAAGGCGTGCATCGCGAGAATTTTAAGTCAAATGAAGTACAAATAAGTACTTTGCTGAGCATAAAGACCGGTGGCTGTCCGGAGAATTGCTCATATTGCCCACAATCGGCGCATTATAAAACTGATGTACAAAGGTCTAAGTTAATGCAATTAAATGAAGTTGTTGCTGCAGCTAAACAGGCTAAGGAAGCTGGAAGCACTAGATTTTGCATGGGGGCAGCATGGCGTGGTCCGCGAGACTCAGATATTGATCAGGTTTGTGAAATGGTGCGCGAGGTTAAAAGTCTTGGATTAGAAACCTGCGTAACTCTTGGCATGTTAAAAGAAAATCAAGCTGAAAAGTTACAAGAAGCTGGCCTGGATTTTTATAACCACAACATTGACACCTCAGAAGAATTTTATGAAAAAATAATTACCACGCGCACCTTTGCAGATCGTATTGATACTTTAAATAAAGTACGCAATGCTGGAATTAAAGTATGTTGCGGTGGCATATTAGGCATGGGCGAAACTAATGTTGATCGCATTAAAATGCTGTTGATATTAGCCAACATGGATCCACAACCAGAATCAGTGCCAATTAATAAACTAATTAGTATTCCAGGAACACCATTAGAAAATGGTGCAATGGTTGATCCGCTTGATTTTGTAAGAACCATAGCGTTAGCACGAATTTTATTACCAAAATCATATATTCGCTTATCTGCCGGGCGCGAACAAATGTCAGATGAACTGCAATCTTTATGTTATTTAGCAGGGGTTAATTCAATATTCTATGGTGAAAAGTTATTAACAGCTAATAACCCAGCACCAGCAAACGATGTAGATCTATTGCAACGCTTAGGGATGGTAAAACAACAAATGGCGTAATAATTTTATGCTAAAAAATTGTACATCGATGTTTTGTTAAAAAAATTATCGCCTAGAATTTCTGTTGCTTGATGGATATGGATATTCTTCGCCTATCCCGGATATATTGGCCCCACCGTTACCCAGTATCTTGCAAATACCATCCCCCACATCTATAATGCCTGTATTATCGTTAATTCGGGCATTCTAGTGCCCGTAATTATCAAAGTTGGGTTATTATGTATATACATCAATATTTGTTAGAAGAGCTAGATAATGTAGCCAGGCCAGGCAAAGTTACTATTATTTATGGCCCACGACGCATCGGAAAGACTACTTTATTACAGAAGTATCTTACCGATAAACAGAATTTTTTATTGGTAAATGGCGAAGACCGTTTTGTGCAAGCTGAATTGTCATCGCAATCAATTCAGCAACTTAAACTATATATTGGTACCCACACGTTATTGGTCATTGATGAAGCTCAAAAGATTGATAATATAGGTTTGAATTTAAAATTATGCGTAGACAATTTTAAGGACTTAACAATTATAGCTACTGGATCTAGCTCGTTTGATCTTAATAAACATGTTGGTGAGCCATTAACTGGTAGAAAGAATGTGTTAAAAATGTTTCCTCTGTCGCAGATAGAATTGAGTGTGATAGAAGATATCGCAACGACGAAAGCAAATTTAGAATCCAGATTATTGTATGGCAGTTACCCTGAGGTTGTTTTAGCCCCATCTAACGAATATAGGCGTGAATATTTGTTGGATTTAGTGAATTCCTATTTATGCAAAGATCTGCTAGAAGTAGAGGGTATTAAAAAATCCAGAAAAATAATTGATTTATTACAATTGATAGCGTTACAGATTGGTAAAGAAGTGTCTGAAAATGAACTTGCTACTCAATTAGGAATTAATAAAAAAACTGTTGCTAAGTATTTAGATATATTGGAACAATCTTTTGTTCTGATTAGGCTTAATGGATTTAGTAGAAATTTGCGCAAAGAAGTTACCAAGTCAGCAATGTATTATTTTTATGATACTGGGGTAAGAAATGCAATAATAAACAATTTTAATTCTTTGCAGACTAGACTCGATGTAGGTGATTTATGGGAAAATTATTTGGTTATAGAACGTTTGAAAAAACAATCCTATAAGAAATTATTCAAGCATAATTATTTTTGGCGTACTTATGATAAGCAAGAAATAGATTGGATAGAGGATGGGGATGGGGTACTAGAAGCTTATGAATTTAAATGGCGTAGGCAAAAAGTTAAGCCTCCAGGTGCTTGGTTGGAGGCGTATCCTGAAGCTAAATTTTCCTTAATTAATCAAGAAAATTATCTTGAATTTATAACATAACCAAAAGTTTAAGAGTGTTTACATGGTTAGCTGCCTAGGGTTTTCTATTGCACCAGCAAACGATGTAGCTCTATTGCAACGCTTAGGTATGGTAAAACAACAGATAGCATAATCTTATGCTAAAAAATTGTACATCGATGTTTGTTAAAAAAATTATCGCCTAGTATTTTTATTGTTTGATCGATATGGATATTCTTCGCCGTATCCTGGATATATTGGCTCCACAGCATTTAGAAATCTATTTTCGCGTTGCGGAGTTTTTAGCGGATCTTTTTCCCACCACGCCTGGTATTGTAATTGTACAACTTGACCGTTTGGAGCTTTAACTGTGCCAAGCGGTTTTTGCTTGGTCCATTGTGCAACAACAGCGCGGGTGTAATCGTCAACATATCCTAACGGTAAAGTCGGGCAAGGTTTAAATAGCTTTACGTTTGTAGCATAGGTGGTTGGCGGTGCTGTTGGTGCTTTAGTGGCTTTGGTGGTAGGAGCACGAGTATTTGCAGTTGGCATTTGGCTAGGAGTGGGAGTTGTTTTAGGAGAAGGTGTTCTCGCCTTGTTGCTGGGGGCTCTAGTTTTTTTGCGGGTTGGCTTTGGAGTCGTCTGAACCATAGTTGGTTTTGCGCTTGGCATATTATCCTTAGTAGTTGTAGTAAAGCTTGGTGAGATGCTTGGAGCATTAGTTACATTGCTGCTATTTGTATTACCGAGATCTGTTAATGCTTGGTGTGCTGCATTAGTATTTTGATTTCTACCTGCTACCCCTGCAATTGTCGCAATAAAACTTAGTAATGCAGTGATACCGAAAATTTTTTTCCAACTAATTGAGCCAGGTTTAGGATTGGTACCTGTTGTATTTGGGTCGGCCACAACATGGGAGCTAAATGGCGTTAGCGTTGTTTTATTAGCTTGGGTTGGTTCATTAGGCATAATTGTACCTCCATTATAATTAGACCAAACTTTAAAAACGCGGTTCCCTACACAATGTAACTACACACAATGGTAACTTAAAACAGTGTGTATATACTTGCTTGGTTAATAAATTTAATTGACATTTGTTCGGCAACTCTAATAAAATCTCCGATAAAAGAGAAAAACATGACTAAGCAATTACTAAAAGTATTAATCTCCGCAATTACTGTTTGCAGTGTGTGTGCTTGTGCCACTCCAGCAACTAATTCCATTAAACTAAGCAAAGATGAGTTAAAGCGCGAACAACAAATCCAACAAAACCTGGCCAAAACCACTAAGCAAAAACATGTTGTAAGAAAACACAAAGATCTTAAAATTTACGAGGCTAGATTACATAAAGTTGCTGATCCTCTGGCCAAAGCTGCAAAGCGTTTTTGTAAAAAAGGTAATTGTAATTATGCATTTAGGATTGTAGAGCGCGATGATTTAAATGCCTGGGCGGATGGTAAATCTATTAATTTCACGCCAATAATGATGGATTTTCTAGACAATGATCTGGAGCTAGCAATTGTTGCCGCACACGAGCTGTCCCACAACGTTATGGGGCATATTAGAAAACAACAACAAAATACTATTATCGGAACAATATTAGATGTGGCTGCTGCAGCGAATGGTGTTGAAACTGGTGGGTTATTTGGCGCTATTGGTAATAGATCATATTCGCAAGGTTTTGAAAATGAAGCTGATTACATTGCAATTTATATCATGGCTAATGCTGGCTACGATATTTCAAAAGTGAATCATATATGGCGTAAAATGTCGTTGCAAATGCCAAACAGTATTCATTCATCTTTTTTTAGCACACATCCTTCAAATCCAGAGCGTTTTTTACGTATGCAAAAAACTATTGATGAAGTGAAGGCTAAGCAAATTGCGCATCAACCGCTTAATCCAAATTATAAAAGTTAATAGTCGTCGCCATTTAAATTTAGTTATTTGAAGCTATTAGGCTAGAGTTAATATCTATTGTGATATACTGCTATGCAACTATATATTTTTATTATTTAAAATTATGCAACAATTATTACAAAACGCGCTGGCTCAAATGGGTTTAGCCATCCCCGATTTAGCGCAACAGCAAATTCTTCGCTACATTGAAAATTTAGATAAATGGAATAAGGCATTTAACTTAACTGCGGTGCGAGCACCTGAGCAAATGCTAACGCATCACATCTTAGACAGTTTAAGTCTATTAACACATTTAAATGGTACTGAGATCAAAACTGTATTAGATGTCGGCACTGGCCCTGGGCTACCAGGGATCCCGCTAGCAATATGCCGACCGGAGATCAAATTCACTTTAATAGATAGTCAACAAAAAAAGATCAATTTTGTGCAACATGTGATAACATCTTTGCAACTACCCAACGTAATTGCAGTGCATGAGCGCATTGAAAAGTTGCAGCGCATAGCGCCTATTGATATGGTTATATCACGTGCTTTCGCTAGCTTGCAAGAATATGTTAACTTGATTGCTAATGTTTGCGATAGCAACACCAAAATTGTTGCGATGAAGGGACGCAAAGCACAAGCATTAGATGAGCAACTGCAGTTGCCTGCTGCATTCAAAATCACGCGAATACAAGATGTTATTGTACCTGGGTTAAATGCAGAGCGTTGTTTGGTGTTTTTACAAAAACAAGGAGACTAAGCACAAGTGGCTTCAAAAAGATTAAGTAAAGTGCTCGCACTTGCCAATCAAAAAGGTGGCGTTGGTAAAACCACCAGTTGCGTAAATTTAGCTGCATCGTTACATGCCATTAAACAAAAGGTTTTGTTAATTGATTTAGATCCACAAGGCAACGCTACCATGGGCAGCGGTGTGGATAAGAGTAATTTAAATTTAAATACTAATGATGTATTACTGGGCACTGCTAAGATCCAGGACGCTATAATCAAAAATACGCCAGGTGGTTACGATCTTCTCCCTTCAAATAGCGATTTAACTGCTGCAGAAATTAGTTTAGTTAATCAAACTAATCGCGAACGTAAATTAAAGGACGCAATTAACCAAATCAAGCAAGAATATGACTTTATTCTAATGGATTGCCCACCATCGCTGAATATGTTGACTTTAAACGCCTTGGTTGCGGCTGATTCGCTTTTAATTCCTATGCAGTGCGAATACTACGCACTCGAGGGCCTATCCGCTTTATTAAACACCATGGAGCAAGTAAAGCAAACTTTAAATCCAGGGTTGCATGTTGAAGGTATCATTCAAACTATGTATGATCCGCGTAATCGCTTAGCCTTGGATGTCGTGAAACAATTAAAATCGTATTTCCCCAACAAGGTGTATAAAAATGCTATTCCGCGCAACGTAAGATTAGCTGAAGCCCCTAGTCATGGGGTGCCGGTGTTGTTATATGATAAAAGCTCGCGTGGTTCTACCGCATATCTAGGGCTAGCAAGCGAAATTTTAAAGCAAATTAAATCAGGCCAAGATGTTACGTCTGCAGTCGAGTCTGAAATTGACCTGATCTAATGATTGGAAGGAATATAAAATGGCGATAAAAAAACGCGGCTTAAGTAAAGGATTGGACGCCTTGCTGGCTGATACTTTGGACATCTCAAAAATTTCTGCCAAAACAATTGAAGAAAGCGCACCACCAAGCTTGCAGGTGGCAGCTGGTTTCGTTGAACTGAATGTTAAACGTTTACGACCAGGACGATTCCAACCACGCCGCACTATTCAAGAAAGCGAATTAGAAGCGCTGGCCAACTCTATTAAAGAACAGGGGGTGTTGCAACCCATAGTAGTGCGGGCACTTGGTAATGATGGCTATGAAATTATTGCCGGTGAGCGTCGCTGGCGAGCTGCGCAATTAGCTGGGTTACAAACTGTTCCAGTAATTATTAAAGATGTACCCGATGAAGCAGCGTTAGCAATTGCCATTATTGAAAATATTCAACGTGAAAATTTAAATCCTATGGAAGAAGCAATTGCTTTGGATAGGCTTGGTACTGAATTTGGTTTATCACATGAAAAAATTGCTAGTGCCGTTGGTAAGTCCCGCACGACAGTTACTAACTTACTACGGCTATTAACACTCCGCACTGACGTCAAAGTTTTATTAGAACGTGGCGATATTGATTTAGGGCATGCCAAGGTTCTACTGGCATTACAGGGCGCCCAACAAAGTTCTGTTGCCAGGGAAGTGGTTGCTAAGCGCTTATCAGTGCGGGAAACCGAACAGTTAGTCGCGCGCACCTTGGAAGGAAAAGATAAGCCAACAACCTTAAAACACGCAGCGGATCCAGATATTCGTCGATTAGAAATGAATTTATCAGAAAAAGTTGGCGCGGCAGTTAAGATTGTGCAAAGCAGTAAGGGCAAGGGTAAACTATTGATTAAATACAATAGTTTGGATGAGTTAGACGGTATCCTTGCGCATATTTTGCAAGAATGAATATAATTACCCTATGGAGTTTAATGCTTGGGCTTGGTAGTAGTTTATTACCAAACTTTTTTTT
>JAGVLG010000083.1 GCA_020054325.1 Gammaproteobacteria bacterium | reverse complement strand
TGAAACATCATTAGATCATAAGGTTCCGTGCATTTCCACCCTGCAGGCCTTGATTTGCCTACATTCTATCTCTGATTTTGTGGGGATTCCTCAGTGCAGGTATACGCGATTTCTATGGGTATAAGCCACGTGATATAGGATTTACTGATAATCATGAAACCCGCGAACAGATTGAAATGCAACGCCTGAGCATTGATCGCAATATTTACTATAGTTTTTGCTTGCCACCGAATACAATCGCACAATTAAAGAATCAATTTATTCATTGTATAGCAGGCGAGCCAGCAGTTTTGATTGATAAAGTTCCAGAAACTTCTCGTTGTCGCATAAGCTAAACTATAATATTGCTATGCATGTACTTAACTTCATTGTAACTCTTATATTGCCCTATGTCAGCCTATTGATGATCTTTAGGCCAGACGGTTCTATTCCTGATTATTTCCTTTCAGATGAAGCAGCATTTTTAGCTGGGCAGTTTTATGTAATTGTGTTTTATTGGGCAGGATTTTTACGTAATTTGGTAGATAGTGGCAGTTTATCCGAGCGATTTTATTTTGGCTTGCTGTTCGTTACTTTAATAATAATGTGCATTAGCAAGATTGTATTTGCTTTACCTTACACCTGGGTCATCAGCACTTTTGCATTTGGGCTTGGAGTATTGTCGCTGACCAGAGGCCAAGGCGTTGGCAAAATTTCTTTAAGTTTAATGGTAATAATCTCGTTGGGGATGGTAGTCTATAGCGGATTCATATTAGTTGGTATGGCATGGTTCGATTTTACTACTGCGGATTACTATTATTATCGGGATCTGCTAGTTAGTTTGTTTTAATATTCAATAAATTCAAACTTAACCCTTACCCTTGGTTTTTGTTTTCATGGAGTGCTGATTTTTTTCGATAAATTCGATAATCATACTTGCTATATCCTCACCAGTAGCCTTTTCAATTCCTTCTAAGCCTGGTGAGGAATTTACTTCAACTACTAATGGGCCACGCGAAGAACGTAAAATATCTACCCCTGCAACATTTAATCCCATGGCATTCGCAGCCTTAACTGCAGTTTTACGCTCTTCTGCAGTTATTTTAATTAGCTCTGCTGAACCACCACGATGTAAATTGGAGCGAAATTCACCTTCTTTAGCTTTGCGTTTCATAGCCGCAACTACTCTATCGCCAATCACAAAACAACGAATATCTTCGCCAGAGGCTTCTTTAATATATTCTTGCACCATAATGTTTGCTTTTAAACCCATAAAAGCTTCAATTACACTTTCAGCTGCTTTGGTCGTTTCTGCTAAGACTACACCTATACCTTGAGTTCCTTCGATTAATTTAATTACTAATGGCGCACCACTAGCTATCTTAATTAGATCGCGCACATCATCTGGAGAGCGAGAAAATCCAGTTATGGGCATACCAATACCTTTACGGGCTAACAATTGCAAGGAGCGTAATTTATCACGTGAACGTGATATAGCTACCGATTCATTCAAGGTAAACACACCCATCATTTCAAATTGGCGGACAACTGCAGTGCCATAGAATGTAATTGACGCTCCAATCCTTGGAATTACCGCATCGATATGATCTAATTTTTTGCCGCCATAATGTACCTCTGGATTTTTAGAGGTGATATTCATGTAGCATCTTAAAGTGTCTACCACCTTCACCGAATGGCCACGTTGTTGCGCAGCTTCGACCAAACGCCTGGTTGAGTATAAGTGCGGTAAACGCGACAGTATTGCTATATTCATTTATTGGGTACCACTAAAAACGATTTCTGCGGATCGACTAAAAATTTCTTTTTAATTGCAGTTCTGCCAATTAGCAGCCTGAATCCCATAGTATCGCGGTTTGTTAAGGTTAATTCTATAGGCCAGATTACATCGCCCATTTTTAATTGCGTTAAAACTGTTGTACGCAATTCTTTTACGCCACTCGAGCTTTTTACAAAGCGTTGATCTACCAAATCAGCGTGGCATTGTACTATAATCCGATTGTTTTTTTGAATAGGGTGTACCGCAAATTTTACTTTAATTTTACCAGTACGCGTCTTATAAGTTTGAATATCATAGGCATGTAACGCAGAAGATCGGGCGCCAGTATCTATCTTGGCCTTGATTTTTTCAAGCCCAAGCTCTGGAAAACTAACCCATTCGCGCCACCCTATGATTTGCTTTTTGACTAACTTTTTTTGCATTTGCGGTCATAAACTTGCTAACTGTTTCTAACTTTAAGCATAGTTCAAAATACAATCTGATGACACTAAACCTAACTTCGGGCATTACGATCAAGTAACCATAAAGTTGCTAAATTCAGCGTAATTGCGATTACTAGTGAGGTTATAATAGCGATAGTAAAGCCATAAGGAACCAATATCCCACTAATCCAGAACGCAACTCCAGTGATCAAAATACCAGGAGTAGCATACTGGATTTGAGTGCAAATATGATCTTTCAATCTCGATCTGGTACTCATACTTGACATGATCGTAGTATCTGCAATTGGCGAAACATGGTTGCCGGCTAAGCAACCAGATAATACTGCGCCTAAAACCGGATAAAACATCGGTATTTGGCTTAGGGTTGGATGCAGTGGGGCATGAGTCATACTTAATACCAATGGAATTGCAATTGGGAACAACATTGCAGCAGTACCCCACGAAGTTCCAATGGTAAATGAAATGGCAGTGGCAACAAAA
Source organism: Gammaproteobacteria bacterium (assembly GCA_020054325.1). Classification (GTDB taxonomy): domain Bacteria; phylum Pseudomonadota; class Gammaproteobacteria; order UBA6186; family Azoamicaceae; genus JAGVLG01. The sequence goes on along the minus strand of JAGVLG010000083.1, from coordinate 22,361 downwards.
TACAGCAGTACTGGTAATAGCGTTATATTTACCGAACCTAACATCAATGATGCTAAATATTCGCCAGTATGTAACTTTTCCCGCAACAAATCGCCGAAAGTCCAGGCAAGCATTAATACCAAAACAGCCGGTGCCATTAATTTGATTCCTTGCCAATATATTTCAGGAATTTTATTTAAAGTAATTCGACGACGCATTACGAAGAATATCGTGCAAATAACAACTGTAATATTACCGCCAATAAACAACCCCGCTGCAGCTGACGATTGTTGAAAAGCGGTAACAATACCATTACTACCGCCAAAAATTACGGCATTACCTGAATATAATATCCCGCCAATAACGCATAATAACAGTACACCCATTGGTAGGAAAAATTCTAATAAAGTAGTATGTTGTGGATTATGATCAATTAAACGATTGTTTTTATCACAACATTCAGCGCCACCGTATAAGTTGCCAGTTTCCTGCGCAATTTGCTCATGCTTTTTCATGATGCCAAAACTAATACGTTTGCGCACAATAAACCACATACTAGCGATTAGGATAAAGGAATAGAATACAAATGGTACTATATCGATAAAAGCTGTTAACGGATTGGCCAAAATTAAAGTATTAGCTGTAACTTGCTCATTTACACCGTTTTCACGTAGAAAGCCCATCATTGCTGCAACCCAACTTGAAAATGGGCATAAAATAGCTAATGGCGCCGACATTGAGTCTACCAAAAAAGCTAATTTAGCGCGCGGGATGCGCTGTGTATCAGTTAATGGGTACATTACTGAACCAACTGTTAGACTACTCAAATAATCATCCGCAAATAATCCAGTAGATAAAATCAGAGAAGAAGTTTCAGCACTTTTAGCATTTTTAATTTTGCGTTGGGCAAAAACCCCATAAGCATATGCGCCGCCCGAATATTGTAACATTGTCACAAAAATTCCTAGCGCCAGTAAAAATACACAAATGAATAAATTCCAAGTTTGCCAAAAGTCAGTTTTAGAAAAAAATGTAGTTAATTCTAAATTGTTCCAGATGGTGCTTGCTATCACCTGCATGGCTGGAATAGGTGCAAATTGGCATGCCAAGAGCGCCGCAAAAACCACACCAGCACAAAGAGCTAATACAACTCTGTGAGTTATATAACCTAGAACCAATACCAATATTGGCGGTAGTAGTGACAGTAACGAAAAAGAGCTATCCATTGTGTCCATGAAATATTAATTTATTAAAAGAGGCATTATAGCTGACAAGCTTGGTAAAAACTACGGCTACTGTATAAAATTTTAGTAATTGAAATTTCAAAGAATATGGCTTTTTTAAGCCCAAACAACCATCTAAGTAGGAAATTTATAGCTAAACTTATATTTAGACAGTGTAAAGGAACGCTAAAATGGAAAGAATCTGGTTACAAAGCTATGAGCCTGGGGTCCCTGCGGATATTGATCCAGACAAATATACCTCATTAAATGAAATGTTTTTTGAATGCTTTGAGAAGTATCGAAGTTTGCCAGCTTTTACCAACATGGGCCAAATAATAACTTATGCTACCTTGGAACAAGATTCCAAAGCCTTCGCAATGTTTTTAAGGCAAACCCTAAAGTTAGAAAAGGGCGCACGCGTTGCGATTATGATGCCCAATGTGTTGCAATACCCAGTATGTATGTTAGGTATTTTAATGGCGGGTTGCACTGTGGTAAATGTAAATCCGTTATATACCCCTGACGAACTGTTGCATCAAATGAACGATAGTCAAACCCAAGCAATAGTTGTGCTGGAAAATTTTGCGCATACAGTAGCAGCAGTAATAAAAGATACGCAAATTAAACATGTAGTGGTCGCACGCATAAGCGATATATTCCATCAGCCCAAAGCCACACTAGTAAATTTTGTAGTTAAATATATAAAGCATATGGTTCCGGCCTGGAACTTAGATAATTTTTATTGGTACAAGGATGCTATAAAGCTCGGCTCTGCAATACCTTTTACCCAAGTGCAAGTTAAAAATGCTGACATAGCGTTTTTACAATATACTGGTGGTACTACAGGTAAGGCCAAAGGTGCAATGCTAACGCATCGCAATATGGTTGCTAATATGGAGCAGGCAGCAGCTTGGTTAAGTCAAATGTTAGGCTCCGAACAAGAAATCATAATTACCGCACTGCCGCTATATCACATTTTTTCTTTAACAGCGAATTGCTTAACTTTTATTCGAGCTGGTGCGTTGAATGTCTTAGTAACCAATCCGCGTGATACTAAAGCTTTTATTAAAGATTTAAAACGTTATAAATTCACAACTCTAACAGGAGTTAACACCCTATTTAATTTGCTATTGAATCAACCAGACTTTGCGACAGTTGATTTTAGCAGGCTAAAATTATGTTTAGGTGGCGGTATGCAGGTACAAGAAGTTGTTGCTAAACGTTGGCAAGATGTAACCAAATGCCGTTTATTAGAAGCATACGGTTTAACAGAATGTGCCCCGGCTGTATGTATAAATCCTATGAACTTAAACTCTTATAATGGTTCTATAGGATTACCAGTCCCATCTACTGAGGTCTCAATCCGCGATGAAAATCGTAATGAAGTTGAAATTGGTAAAGAGGGCGAGCTTTGGGTGCGAGGTCCACAAGTAATGCTAGGATATTGGAATCAGCCAACTGAAACGGCCAACGTTTTATTTCCAGATGGTTGGTTACGCACCGGTGATGTGGCAACGATCGATGCAAAAGGCTTCGTACGCATTGTAGATCGCATCAAAGATGTAATTAATGTGTCCGGATTTAAAGTATTCCCTAATGAAATCGAAGGGGTACTTGTAGCAATGCCAGGAATTTTGGAAGCTTCAGTGGTGGGAGTACCAGATCCAAATCATGGTGAAGCTGTAAAAGCCTTTATTGTGCGCAAGGATCCAGATATTACTGAAAAGAAAGTACGCGCATATTGTCATGAACATTTGACTGGTTATAAAATTCCGAGCCAAATTGAGTTTAGGGACTCTTTACCTAAAAATAATGTTGGTAAAATCTTGCGACGCTTGTTGCGACATCAATAACTAACGATGTCCGTTTGCAATAATTAGCCTGCTTCGCTCGGAATTGTAATATTCAGCTCTAGCACTGAAAACTCGCCATCATTTTGTAGCTGTACTTGGATGCGATCTTGATCGATATTGGTATATCTACTTACGACTTCTAACAATTCTTTATGTAATTGCGGCAAATAATCTGGTTTTGAACCACTTGATCTTTGATGCGACACCACAATTTGCAAGCGCTCTTTAGCAGTAGATGCAGAACTTTTTTGTTTAAAACGTAATAAGTCAAGAATACTCATGCAGTTTCACCTTTGAAGATCATATTCTTTAGGAAGCTCCAGCCTTTGCTAGAACCTGGGTTAGTTACTGCTTCGGCTTCACCGATCAATGTTGCAACTGCTGCACGGTAAGCTTGTTTGGCATCGCTATCATTATCCAAGGTTACAGGAATGCCTTGGTTAGATGCGCTTAATACTGCAGGGGACTCTGGAATAACTCCTAACAAATCTATTGCAAGGATCTCCTGAATATCTGCTACTGAAAGCATTTCACCTTTTTTAACGCGTTGTGGTGAAAATCTAGTAATAAGTAAATGTTTTTTTACCTCGCCGCCCTCTTTGGCAAGTTTTGAATCGCTATTTAACACTCCAATAATACGATCAGAATCGCGTACTGACGATACTTCAGGGTTTGATACAATAACAGCGGTATCTGCAAAATAGAGCGCCATTTGTGCGCCATGCTCAATACCCGCTGGCGAATCACAAAGCACATATTTAAATTCAGTTTTTAATTGTTCAATAACTCTCGCCACGCCGTCTTGATCTAAAGCATCTTTGTTGCGAGTTTGCGAAGCTGGGAGAATATACAAATTTGGCTCGCGCTTGTCTTTAATTAAAGCTTGGCTTAAAGAAGCTTCTTCATTTATAACATTTATAATGTCATAAATGACGCGGCGTTCACAGCCCATGACCAAATCAAGATTACGTAAACCAATATCGAAATCTACCACAACAGTTTTATTACCACGTCGGGCCAATTCTGCGCCGATAGCTGCGGTACTCGTTGTTTTTCCTACGCCACCTTTACCAGAGGTAACTACAATTACTTTTGTTTCTGTTTTTGATGTCGATGTTGCCAAGGTTTTTGTCCTCTATCCTCAGTATGTTGCTACGTTAACAACACTTATTATACTATAGACTAGTAATTTGCAAGCGATCATTTTTTAGGTAAATCTGCGCCGCGATTTTCCAAGCTTGTCGCTCAATATCTTCACTCAACTTATAATCGCCAGCCACTGATACAAGCTCAGCTTCTAAACTTTGGCAAAATATGCGCGCGTTGCGATTACCATTAATACCCGCAATGGCTCGGCCGCGCAAAGGGCCGTAAACATGTATGCTGCCATCAGCAATTAACTCGGAACCTGGGCTTACTTGGTTAATTATTATTAAATCACCTTCTGGGGCATAAATCTGTTGTCCTGAGCGCACTGGAGTAGTAATAATCTTGCTACTGCTTTTAGGTGTAATTTGCGGCGCTGGAGTATTTTTTGGTGCTTCTTTAGGCATGGTAGAATCACGTAATATTGCGAACCCTTGTGCTGTAGCTGCGCTAATTTGCTCTGGGGATGCGTTTTTAATACCGACCGGTACCAGATGTAATTCTTTTAATGCTAAATGCAACGCTGCAAAGTCAATATTTAAATCATGTTGCATTGTTGGCTTTAAATCTAAAACAACTGGTGCATTACTAAAAAAATTTGGAGCTTGTTTAATTTTTTCTGATAGCTGCGCTTTAAGTTGTGCAACATCGTTATTAATAATATGTAACGTGGTTAGAGTAAACATACCGCCTTTAAGTTGAAAAGCCATATCTGCAACGACTGCATTATTTTGTTCTAGGTCAGTAGCCATAGTTTACCTCTAATTCCATCTAACATTCTAGTTAATTTGCAAACTGGTTTGTGTATACCTTGGAACCATTATATCCTATTAGCAAGGAAAAATAACCGGGTTAACAATGCGATGTCGGAAGCAATAAGTTACAAAATATATTTAGATCGGATTAATCAACATTTGCTCTTGGTAGAGTGTACGATCCAAAAGCCTAATCCTGAGGGGCAGGTAGTTTCTTTACCGGCATGGGTGCCTGGCAGTTACATGATTCGTGACTTCGGAAAGTATTTAGTCGATATTGTTGCGGAATCTAAGGGGCAGCAAGTAGCAATTGGCAAGATTGCCAAAAATACTTGGCGTTGTGAGCCATGTAATGGCGAATTGGTGATTCGTTATTTAGTCTATGGTTTTGATCTAATGCCGCGCGGTGCATATATTGACAATACTCGAGCTTTTTTTGACGGTTGCCGCATATTTTTAGTGGTTGAGGGTGAAGAAGAACAAACGCGTAGTGTCGAAATTGTGCGGCCGCGGCAAGAATCTTGTCATCATTGGCGTTGTATGACTAGTATGACCCCACAAAAATTAGATGAACAAGGTTTTGGCAGCTATGTTGCCAATAATCATTTAGAGTTAATTGATCATCCGTTTGAAATAAGCAACTTTCAGAAATTTGAATTTAAGGTTGCCAATGTGCCGCATATTTTAGTCGTCGATGGTCGGGTGCAGGGTGACTTTATGCGTCTACTGAATGATATGCAAAAAATTTGTACCCAGCACGTCAATTTCTTTGGCGAATTACCACCTATGCCAAAGTATGTATTCATAATGAATGTTATTGGTAAAGGTTACGGTGGTATAGAGCATCGTTCTTCCTGTACTCTATTGTGTTCGCGCAGTGATCTACCTGTTGTTGGTAGTAAAACTATGTCGGAAGAGTATCGATCCTTACTCGGGTTAATTAGCCATGAATATTTTCATCTCTGGAATGTAAAGCGCATAAAACCAGAAGTATTTGTCAATTACGATTTAACCGCAGAAGTATATACGCGGCAACTTTGGATATTTGAAGGTATTACTGCTTATTATGATAATTTGGCATTGATACAATCTAATGTAATAACTCCAGCGATGTATTTGAAAATTTTACAAAAAGATATAACAACTGTACTACAAAGTCCTGGTAGTGGTATCCAAACATTAGAAGATTCAAGCTTTGACGCTTGGATCAAATATTACCAGCCTGATGAAAATTCCCCGAATGCAACTATTAGTTATTATGTTAAGGGATCTTTAGTGGCATTAGCTTTAGATTTGTTAATCATAAAGAATACCAAACGTAAGCAAAGTTTGGTTGATGTAATGCAAGTTTTGTGGCAACAATATGGAAAGCCGGGAATTGGTTTACCCGAGAGACACTTTGAACGCGTAGTTTATGAAGTTACTGGTGAGGATTATAGTGATTTCTTCGATTTAGCATTGCGTACAACCGAGCCGTTGCCGTTGCCAGAGTTATTGTTAGAAATGGGGGTGATTTATAAAACAGTGGCCGCAGATTTTCTTGACGCGTTAGGCGTTAAGTTTGTCAATGATCAAGCGCGTGCTACGGTAAAAACTGTATTAAATAATACGGTTGCAGAATACGCCGGTTTAGCGCCGAATGATATAATAGTTGCAGTAAATCACGTAGCAGTAAGTTTAAATAATATTGAAATCGCTTTAAAACGTTTCTTGCCTGGTGATCACGTTAAACTACAAATATTTAGAAATGATTACTTGTTAGATTTAAAGTTAACTATACCAGAACAGGTTAAAAATGTTTGTGAACTAGAAATTGCTAATAATTTAACTAGTACGCAACAGGCTAATTGGCATAAGTGGTTGGGGGATGCTGAAGCAATTACCTTGAGTATCGTGGAGTAGTTGCTGGGCTGCTTGATTGATCGTTTGATTTAGACATATTCTTAAGCACAGCTTCTATCGCATCTGTGATAGCTTCAATTCGAGCGATGCTGATGTTACTAGTATCTGTAAGAGTTTGAAAGTCTTTAGGACTTATTAAAGGCATTGCATCAATTTGAGTTAAATGCTGATACTCAATATAATCAGCAAGTTTATTGGCGATAGCATTAATTTTTTCAATGGAGCTGTCATCTAATTGTTTTTTATTTTCGAGTTGCTCAGTAAATATGTCTTTACTGAAAGTAAAAGATATCAATTCTTCACGAAGCTCTGCAAGATTTATTGCAACCATACGTTGTTTTAATTCAATTATCTTTACTAATTGTATTGCTAAATCTATAAATAATTGCAGATCATTTTGAATACCATTTGATCTTATAAATTCTATTCGAGCCGGTGTTAATATTCCTTTAGGTACAAATCTCAGTCTGCCATTAAAGGTATTGATCAATTGTACTAGATCCGAGTCTTCACTAGCATATCTTGCCAAATTTCGAGTTAATGATTTGATTATAGGCTTGCTTGCTAGAGTTAGTTTATCTTCTAGGGCAGCTAGATTGCTGCGGTATGCTCGATGTAATAAGTTGTTAGTTATGTTGGCTGGATCACGTTCAGTTTGTTCTGTTAATCGGGCAATACATGTGTGTAACGAGCTAATTTTATTTTCGATTTCTTCTCTAGCTTCATATGAGGTATGCGCTCTTTTACTTTCTAAAATTTTGATTCTTTTTGTCAGTTCATCAATTCTTTCTTGTGCTACTTGTTGCAGTACATTACCTATGTTTGCAGCTTGAGAATTTGGCATAAGCGGGTATTCATAAACATTTTCTAGAAAGTCATAGAGCAGTGTTTCTAGACTATCAACTTGTGCTTCAATTTCCTCGAGCGTTACATTTTGTTTTCTATGCGTAAACAATCCAGACAACTTTTGCCACCTCTACCAGATAGACTGCAAAAAATTTAAGAAAGTTCATTTTTGGACTGTATTTTGGATCGTTTTACCAATGAAGCAAAATGGGCAGACGACTTGGGCCGAATTGACTCATTATCACCCGCTTGTGTAGCTACAAGTTATTTAATTCTATAGCGAAAATTATGGACTGTGCTATTTAAAGCTAAAATTGCAATGATACTCTCAAGCAAAAATGCCATAAATTCACTGTTGAAGGAATCGTTGCCAAAATCTAAATTATTAAACATAGCAACCCAATAGCAAACACAGCAAGCTGCAACTATCAGTGCTTGTTGTTCATTTGGCTGCGGGATATTTATTACATTAGAATAAATTTTGCTTAATTGCTGTTTAGAGCGGTTGAAAGCCCAATTTAAGGCATTAGTAGTTATAGTAGTAACAGTATCAGTTGTAATATTAGGGTTTGCTGTATTGTAGCTATTAGCTGTAGACGCCAATAGTTCATTTTTTGGTACAGCAGCAACAGCAACAGGAGCTACAGGCGCGATTAAACTAGCTTTTGCATTAGCCTTTCTTCTCCGTCGAGCTGGAGTTGATACTGGCGTTGCTTGAAGAGGAGCTGAAGCTTGGGCTGCATCAATTAGAGGTGTAAATGCGGGGGATCTACTAGCGTGTGAATTAGTTGCTGCATCAGTAGATGAATTTTCTATTCTTGAACTATCTGTTCTTGAGCTAGCTGTGTCTAAATCTGAATCAAGTCTTTGATCATCAGTTATTGCATTGGCAAGCAGTGTAGGTGGTCTAGAAATACCTTCCATGTCAAGTGTCGTGGTTGAATCAGATGGCGTTTGACGGCTAGCAGACACAGAATCTATTGCCGGAGAATAAGTTACAATTCCTCCGGGAAAAGAAGGGGTTGAATTATTTGATCTTGGCGGTGGTGGGACTACAGTTAGATCTTGACCTCGATAGTCCGGATTAGGGTATGGAGCTGACGATACTATTTCTTGCACCTGGCTCATTTGGCGCATGACTACAGATGCCAGCGCTTGTTGTTGTAGCCATATATAACGGTTTTGAATTTGTGCTTCATGCCAATGCAAATATGGTGCTTTTAGCTCTGCAATTATCGTTGCAATAGCACCTTGGGTGTATTTAATTCGGTTGGTATCTAGTGTAGTATCAAGTCCAACTTGTGGGTAGATTAATTCATAGGTTACCGGGTTAATAGCTGTGTATGGCGTTAATTCTGCCATTTCATAATATACGGTAGTGCAGCAGTTCGAAGTTACAAGTTGTTTTGGTTCATTCAAATCTACTAAAAGTAATCTACTCATTAAGCCATTCGCTATAGAAGATTCCTGTACGCACACAAGACCAACAAAGTGATTTCTATATGTTTCTTGATAGTAAAATTGCGGTAAAAATGCTAAATATGTATTACCTGGTTCTTCATTTAATACCATGCCTATCCAACGAATATTGCCAGGAGTAAGTATTTCTCTAGCGTAAACTAAGCGTTGCGGCATTTTTACTCCTATTCTTAATTTTTTTATCGCAGCGTAGTGCAAGCCAGAGCATGCGTACAAATAGCAAGAATACTATAAAATCAGTAACTAAATTAATCTCGGGATTTTGCGATGGAAACTTGCGCACAAATAATAATGGTTTAGTAGCGGACCTATCCAATTTTTGTTGCTGTTGGTGTTGCGCGCGGGTTTGGGAATTAATTATGGTGATATTATGCAGGTAAGCAGCCATTTCGGCCTTGTTGCTAAAATTATTATTGCCAATTAATCGATCTTTTATTTTTGAATCTAAGCCTGGGAACTTCTCTAAAAAAATATCAGTGTCAAGTGCATATACGATAACTTTATAATTACTACGCGCTAGAATGTTTAGAAACTCGCTAGCAGCATTTATGATAAATGGGATGCTGTTATCTATTGTAAGTAGCGGAATTATGAGTGTGCTGCGATCAGCCACTCGGTTACGAATTTCTCTAGCTGAATCTATAAATATGTCATTTGGCTCTTCAGCCCGCGCTGCGTATTCACAGACAACATCGATGTATTCAGCATGAGGAAATATTGTTTTAAAATTATCAAATTCATTATGGCCATCGCATCTAGAATTAAATGCTACGATTGCGATGTTTGGTCTAGGCATATTTTTGATTCTCATCCAGGCCATCATTAACAGTTGCCATGCTAACAAAGCTGCAAAAATGAGTCAATATGTCTAGCTACTCAACCATGCCCCCACGCCATTATAATTGCAGCCTTGCGGTAACAAGGTTCGTGGTGTAAAGCCTAGATCGCCGCTACCCGTAGCATCCGTGGTAAAATTGCCGCATTGGTATTCGACGTTTTGGTTAGAGCTTGGCTTAGCTCCCAAATATAAGCTGCGGTTGTTACTATTGAAGGTTGAAAACTGTTGTGACTTGATTACTGCGGTAATTAGAATCCCATTGCCGCTTTGGCTCATGCTAACGCTCTCAATACTTTCAGGTAGCCCAGTAGTTACCGTCTCACCCATAGCAAGGTCAGCTGGAAAACTTTGTATAACATCTCCAGTTCCAGGAAGGGCGCCATTAGTACTCCAAAAAACCCCTATAGCAGTTTTATAGGCACCCAAAACCGTTACTCCCTCAGCTAGGGCAGCGCGCTGTAAGTATTTGTTGTAGCTAGGAATTGCAGTAGCTACTAGAATTGCTACGATAGCAATAACAACCATTAATTCGATTAAACTAAAGGCAGCCCGAAGTCGCATAATTCTGTAATCCAAATTTATATCTTTAAATATAGTGAACTAATTGCTATATTGTCGAGTTATTTCACAGTTTAATTAATGCAAAATGTTATATCGAAACCGGATAAATTATTTAAAAGTACTGTTAATTGGCCTTGGTATATTGTTAGCTAGTTTTATTTCTTATATTGCAGCTGGTTTTGCAGTGCGTCATTGGTATGCGACGCAGTATTCTGTAGCACAAGCAGAATCAAAACAAACCAGAGTACTTTTGGCATGGGCACGCGGTACTGGAGAGCAGGAAACTATTTTGAGGTTACAAGTTGCCGCACAACGTTTGGGTGTGGATTTGCGCGTTGCGACCATTCACCCACGTTACTACTTGCGTTGGTTTATTAAAGATCCTGTAAATACCGCTATTAAAAATTTTCAGCCGGATTTTATTTTAAGCATTCAAGATTGGGTTAATTATTATCCTGGTTTGCCGAATTACATGACGTTAACTTTAGGTACCGATCGCTATATTGCAAATGATGCGAATGGTGTTGCGCAAATCTTAAAGCCAGAGTTATTACAATTTGATGCGTTGTTACCGACTTTTCGTGATATTGACAAGCTACGAGAAATTTATGAACGAAGCGGTAAAAAATTCAACGGCTTTCCATGGTACCCATCGGCATACATTACTAACTATACTCCAGCTGAGCCTAAGAAATTATTTTACAGCGGAGGCTTTCGTTGGGACACAACTCGAAGTAGCGCGAAATATACTGAGGTATTTAAAAAGCTTGATCAAACGGGTTATTTGATAGTAAGCGGTCCGAAACGTAAATGGCGTCATACTCCGAATTCTGCAATTGGCTTTGTTAAAGCGGATGGCAAATCTTTGATGCATGAAACTCATAAGGCAGGTGTTGCTTTGTTATTACATCATAAAGAGCATATTGCAGGAGGGGCGCCCACTTCGCGCATTTTTGAAGCTGCAGCGGCTAATGTGGCAATAATTTCAGATCGGCATCCTTTCATTATGCAGCATTTTGGCGACAATGTGTTGTATATAGATATTGATGAAGATGCCGATATTATGTATCAACAAATTGATCAGCATATGCGTTGGTTACAGGCAAATCCAGATAAAGCTAAGCAGATGGCAGAGAACTGTCATAAAATTAATAATGAGTTTTTCAGTTTGGAAATGCAACTGCAAAAATTATTAGACATGCACCGCAGCTATGTTGAGGCTAGCGTAAAAACCTGAACCTCTATTAACACGTTGAGTTAAGATAACCAACAGGTTATACGTTGGGTGTGTGCGGTGCGTTAGTTCTATCTGATAAATATTGGTGCCAGTGTTGCATTCCGGCGCTGGATCATCAGCTTTGAAGAAAGTGCCTTGGCTAGTGATTATAGTATATTGTAAAATTTGCGAATTACGTAAGTTATATAGATCCAGCTCTAATTCACTGGCAACTTTACCGGCTTGAATGTAATTGTGAATAATGCGTTGTTGCTGCAGCGTCAATAACAGCATTTGGCTAGCATTTAGGCTCAATAAGTTTAAGAGTAGTAATGCTGGTATCAAAATCATGATCTGTTACGTAATGAAAAATGTAACGTACTGTTAAAGTTATCATTAAATATTAATTCTACTTGAACTAATTTAATATCATCTTGCTTCACTAATTGCACATTAAATGCTGCAAGATTGTCTATTAAACCGATAGCTTGGCGATTGGCATCATCGCGATACAATGTATAGCTGTCGCCTCTGCGTTTTAAGTAATATATGATTGTTGTGCTACGGTATATAAGCGTCCCAGAGTTGTAAACATTTTGTAATGCGCTAGAATTATTTAGAGGAAATTGGTGCCATAAGCAATTTTCATAAAGCGCACTTATTTTAAATTCATCAAAATGTTTATAATCACAGATTCTTATATCGTCGCCGATGTGTAAACCACTTGCATCTGCAACATGAATTGTATCTGTTAAATGCTGCATATTTTGGGTTAAGCTGGTGCGCATTGCGATTACATCTTGCAGGATTAGAATAGTACTGTTGCTTTGGATTGCGTGTTGCCTAATAAGCTCAGAAATATTCGAGGGCAAATTGTCGCAACTATGGATATTGCATGTTTCTATCGGGTTTCGATTTTTAGTTGCAGATAAGCAGGCTTCAAAACCACTGTTGTGAATGTCTTGCCTAATATAGTGTTCGGTAGTTAATAGATCGCGTTGCTGTTGAAATTTTTTAGTAATTTGTTTAAATTCAACTGAGCTATACAACGTTGTTTGTAATAAGGTTCCTAAAATAATTATTCCTATTGCACTGCTAAGCAACAAACCGATAATACTAAAGCCATAAACACTAGCGAGAGTTGTGTATTTGGGCATATTTTATTTCATACTGCTGTTGCGATTCTAAAAAATTTTGCATGCTTTGTTGTAATAGCAATGTTTTGTGCCGGGTGTATATTATTGCCAAATAATTAGAGCTTAACCCCTCGCAACTTAGGATTAACAAAAACAAAATACTACAAAACTTACTGACCATACCTGATATACTCGTTGCATAATGGCTTAAAGTATCTTAGTAAATTCAGATGTAGCTGACCATGGAGAAAATCGCTATTTACTGCTATTTTTAGATAGTGCATCTAATTCTTGGAGAAGGTTGTGAATAGAAGACGCTTTATATTAACGGTAGCTGCGGTTTTTGTTTTGGCTTGTATAGTTGATTTTCTAATTCATCACATTGCACTGGCTGGTTTGTACCATGAAACAGCAAACGTTTGGCGCCCAGTCGAAGATATGCAGCCCTTAGCTATGTATGTAAGCCAACTATTTTTTGCGCTTATGTTTGTTTTTATTTTTCTGCAAAACAATGCAAACAAAGGCTTTACAGAAGGTTTACGCTATGGAAGTTATATTGGTTTGTTGCTAGCTGCTATTGATCTAGCTACTTATACATATTTGCCAATTCCATTTATATTAACTGTATCTTGGATGGCAGCAGTTTTTATTAAATCATTATTGTGTGGATTGGTGACTGCCGTTGTGTATAATCACTAGGGTTTAAGGTAGTTAATAGGTTTACTAAGTTGAGAAACTATTTGTTTAAAAAATTTAATAGCACACTACGCATAAGTACGTTATTCCTGCTTCTTGCTGTAACCCCGCTGCACGCCATTCAAGAATGCGATCCGCTCGAACCAGTAAACCGTGTGCTTTATGATTTTAATAAATTGACTGATAGCATGTATGTTAAACCGGCCACAGTGGTATATGAGGTGGTTATTCCTTATGGGGCACGCATTTCAGTTAGTAATTGGTTTAATAATATCGGCGTGGTACCAACTATTATCAATGGTGTTCTGCAGTTTAAAATTAAACAAGCATTAAGTGATACATTACGTCTTGCAGTAAATTCTACCCTAGGGGTTTTCGGGTTTTTTGATGTTGCAACTGATTTTGGTATTCCGGTGCATAAAGAAGATCTCGGTAAAACCTTTTATGTTTGGGGCTGGAAGAATTCTAGTTATTTTGTAGTACCGTTAATTGGGCCAAGTACAATTCGTGATGCCGTTGGTATGGCTGGTAATTTATTCTTTATGGTTCCAACCTATTTTAAACCATTATATCGCAATTCAGTTTATGCCTTAGGTGTTATCAATCGCCGGCAAGACTTGCATGAAATTGAAGATATTGTTGGGGTTGCTGGAGTAGAATATTACGAATTAGTGCGTAGTACATATTATCAATATCGTGAATATGAATTAACTGATGGTAGAGTAATAAATCCCAATGATACTACTCCGGGAGATAATATCTTAGGTGAGCCGCCAGATTAATACTGTAACAGATGGCGCATATTACAAGAAATTCGCTGTTAGCATAACCCAAATACGTCTTGTTGATGGCGCCACATTATTCTTAGCATTGTATTTGGCATATGCCGCGCTTAAAATTAATTGTTCATTTAATTTTAACGCTCCGTAAATATCTAATTCTTGCCCAGCACTTTTAGGTCCAGGGCCTTTATTTAAAATAAAATAGTGATAACAAATTTCTACTGTCAAATCTGAGTGACGTAGCGCTAAAGTTGCATAGTTGTCTTGCAAACCTTGATTTGGTGGAGTAGTGAAGACCTGTGCTAGGCCGTTGAAGTTATCGTTACTGCCTAAAGGTGTTATAAACATGCGGTTGGGGCCTACTGAACTACCACTACGTGTTTCTACACCTGCAGTTGCAGTAAACCAATCTATAGTTTTACCTAGTTCACCAAGAATATAGAATGCTTGATATGAAATCGGGTTACCATATTTACCATGCTGGCGCGCAAATTCTAGAGTATAATCGAAAGGCAATACTGATTTTGCTTCGTTGCCAACAACCCTAAATCCCATAGTAATATTTGAGTTAGTGGTAATAGTTCGATCTTTATTTATATATACATAAACTGCAATGTTACCATATTGATAACCATTCCAGTCAATATGAAATAAATTAGTAGTTAAATTGTGTCGGCTGTTTGGCGTGCGCCCATTTGAAAAGTTTGTATTTTGTTCCCCTACATATGCGTAAAATAAGTTTAAATTTTCTAAAGACCAATTGCTTATTACTGCTGCATCAAAGGTTTGCGGGTATTGCCTAAAATCGTTCATACCAATAAAACGCTGGTTATCAAGGTTAATATACTGGCGCCCTAATTTAATGCTAGTGTTTGGAATACCGGTAAGATTAAGCTGAGCCGCGGTAACTCCAGCACCACGCGGATCATTTATTGTAGAGTATTGTGGCTTAGCAATTTCCGGCACTCCTGGGTTATATCTTTGGCCGAAAAAGCTCGCAACATCTACCATTTCAAGGTAAATTAGCGCATTACAAAGTTCTGCGGTTTCAAAACCGATTTTTGATCTTAAGGTAGTAGCCTGGGCATCTAATAATGGATCTTGCTCAGCATTTTCATAGCGTAATCTAAAATCTATAGTTGGCTTGCCATTTTTAAAAGCATTACCAATATCGTTGGGAACCAGGGATTTTGCAAAGCAATTTGCGCTGACTAGAATAACACTGCAAAAAAAAATAATTTGTTTATACTGCATAATTTTCGCTTACTACTGCAAAAGCCCCCATTGTAACTGGA
Source organism: Gammaproteobacteria bacterium (assembly GCA_020054325.1). GTDB lineage: Bacteria > Pseudomonadota > Gammaproteobacteria > UBA6186 > Azoamicaceae > JAGVLG01. The sequence continues at coordinate 6,654 of JAGVLG010000083.1, read as the reverse complement.
ACTGTGGTTTATGGGAATAGGGGGCAAGGATAATATTAATGATAGTTAATAAGTAGACTAATCTTCAGATTTAAAATATATAAAATGCTAACTATACTAATAAAAAGCTATTTTCGAGAAACATAATGGAACAAAAAGTAAATAAGGTTTTAATAATTGATGATGAAGCTGCTTTACTCCTTAGTATTCGGGCTTATCTTGAGGATAGTGGTTTCGAAGTATTTAGTGCACAAAATGGCATTGACGGTTTAAAAGCTTATGCAGAGCACCAGCCGGATTTAGTGCTCACAGATATTCACATGCCTAATATGAGTGGTTTAGAGGTTCTTAACACTATTGCTAAACAAGATGCGGATGCGCCAGTTATCGTTATTTCCGGAGCCGGGGAATTAAATGATGCCATAGAGGCATTACGTTTGGGGGCTTGGGACTTTATTACTAAACCAATATCAGATCTGAAAGTTTTAGAGCATGCTGTTAATAAAGCATTACAAAGTAAAAAATTAATTGCTGAAAATAAGTTATATGCACAGCGCATTGAGCAGAATCTTAAGATCTTGAAAGAGGATCAGGCTGCTGGCCGTACGGTACAGATGAGTTTACTACCACAAGGTAAGCTCGCAGCTCAAGACTATACATTTGATTACAGAATATTGCCATCCTTAGAATTAAGCGGCGATTTTGCCGAATATTTCCATGTGGCAGACAGTTATTATGTAGCATATTTAGCAGATGTCTCTGGTCATGGCGCCTCCTCAGCCTTTATCACAGTGTTACTGAAAAGTTTAATAAGCCAGTATGTGGCGCATTACAAAATTAATAGCAATGATAGTATATTAATACCTAAAAAAATGCTGCAAATTTTAAGTAATGAAATTTTTGCTGCAAAATTAAATAAATATTTAACCATTATTTATTGTGTAATAAATGTTACTAGCAATGAACTCCGATATGCTATCGGTGGTCATTACCCTAATCCGATATTATTGCAAAATGATGGCATTGCTATATATCTGGAGGGTAGTGGTTATCCAATAGGCATTAAACAGAATGCTGAATATATTGAATATAACTTAATCTTAAAAGCACAAGAAAGGATTTTTTTGTTTAGCGATGGAATCATGGAAGCTTTATTACCAGGGGTTAGTTTAGTAGAAAAGGATGTTGCCTTGTTAGATATTGTAAAACGATCGAACGGTAATATAGCAGCAATATTAGACTTATGTAATACTTCCACAACCGAGCAAAAATCTCAGGTTGATGATATTACTATATTATCCATAACAAAAGACTAATTATTGCAAATAATCTACCACTACCTTACCGTAGGGTAAGGTTAGATCTGTCAAAACATGTGAAGCTGAAATAATATTACGTACAGGTAAGTTTGCTACTGGTGCAGTGGCGTGTGCTGCCAATTCTAATGCTGCTGGTCCAGTCCAAGCACCTTTTACTGTAATATTTTCTAAATTATAAGTTACCAATTCGCATACACGGACTGTACCGTCAACATGTGGTATGATTTTTAAGAGATAATTTGGAACGGACAGGGATTTTAAAATTTGATCTTTGTCTAATGTTGCGTATTTATAACCCATAGTTCCTGTGGCCACCAGCGCTCCGTCGTATTCTAATTTTCCTACGAGCGTTTCACCACATACTTGTAAACTTGGTTTAGCAAGTTTTTTTGGAAACCCCCAAATTTCACGGCCAGCAGCAATTGGGGCTTCATCATCTAAAAACATTGAATGTACATAAACCCCTGGTTTACCATTATATATAACTGGAATAACCTGACCAGACTCAGTGTAATCGCCAAATCCGGTTGAATCCGGCATGCGAATAAATTCAAAATTAACATAAGGTTCTACTACGGTTAGGGGCTCAGGTACAATTTTTTGCAATTTATCTAGATCGGTTTCATATTTAATTACTAAAAACTCACGATTAATAAAGCGATAAGGTCCACGTGGATATGCAGGAGAAGTATACGGCATAGCAAAAGCTTCTTTTTCAATTTCATTACGATTCATATAATTCTCCTATTATTAAAAATTGTGTAAATGGATTGAATTTGGTTCAATATTAAGCCAAGAGGTATCATTAAATGCATTCTGCGCCGTAAAGTATCCTTGAGTGGCACGTTCATTAATTGAGTTGGCAGAAAATTCAAAATCCTTAGTCCATAGATCATAGATGCTATCAGAATAGTGAAATCGGACTACATTTAGTGAGCTTGGATAAATATGTTTACAAATTTCGTGTAGAATGGGGATTTGGCATGGATCAGCCACAGATTTGCTTATCTCTTGTAAGGCATAACGCATATGTTGCAATTCACAAAAATAATCTACAACAGATTTATAGCGGCTTGCAAATTCTAGATCCTTGCGTCGTTTTAATACATCTAACATATTTTTTGGTGTTTCTGATACGTAAGCAAATAAATGCAATATAAAACATAAAATTTTATCACTGGTGTTTTCTTGCAAAATAAATTCTAGCGGAGTATTAGAATTAATGCCGCCATCCCAGTAATTCTTCCCATCAATAGTGACGGCTGGGAAACCTGGTGGTAGCGCACCGGTAGCTAATAAATGATCAGGAGTGATTTCTTGTTTAAAGCTATCGAAACGCTCCAGCTCTCCAGTCTCAACTTGTAATGCACATACTGTTAGACGCACGTGACGCTCATTCAAATAATTAAAATCAATTATTTTTTCTAAAGTTTTGCGCAACGGTGTCGTATCATAGTAGCTTAATTGATTGATAGCTTCGGTCTGCAATGGAGCCGGTGGTGGAAAACGTGGATTAAAAAATCCTGGCACGCCATATAACACCGCACACTCACTTACCATTAAATTTTGTAGTGCCTGTAGCGAAGTTGAAGCAGTCTTGGGAATACCTGTTGTAAACGGCATTGTTATAATATGCCAAAATTCTTCTAATTTTTTAATACGATCTTCAGGTTTATTGCCAGCTAAAATTGCGCCATTAATGCCGCCAATTGAAGTTCCTATCACCCAATCAGGGTGACAGTTATTTTCACATAAACCTTTACAAACTCCAACTTGATATGCACCGAGTGCACCACCGCCTTGCAGTACATATAAAACTTGATCATAATCATGGCTTAATTTTTGCATGATTATTGCATGTACCAGCCATGACTAACCACTAGAGACTGTCCGGTTAATGCGTTAGTGTCAAATGCTGCGAAAAAGAGTGCTACTTGTGCAACATCATCTACGGTAGTAAATTCACCATCTACAGTGTCTTTGAGAAAAATATTCTTAACCACGTCAGCTTCAGAGATCCCCAACGTTTTAGCTTGTTCCGGAATTTGCTTTTCTACTAATGGAGTACGTACATAACCAGGACAAATTACATTAGCGCGAACATTATGTTTAGCGCCTTCTTTAGCAACTACTTCGCATAACCCAATCAAACCATGTTTAGCAGTAACATATGGTGCTTTTAACGCAGAGGCTTCTTTGGAATGCACTGAACCAGTATAAATTATAGATCCGCCTTTACCACGTTTGTACATATCACGAATACAAGCGCGTGTAGTTAAAAATGCCCCATCCAACTGGATTGCTAGTAATTTTTTCCATTTATCAAACGGTAATTCTTCAATAGGGTAAATAAATTGTACGCCGGCATTACTAATTAAAATATCAATGCCGCCGAAAGCCTTAATTGCTTCTGAAACTCCAGATTCAACCTGATCTTCATTGGTAACATCCATGGCAACCGACATGGCTTCATATTTTTTATTACGCAGTTCTTGCGCAGTTGCTTCAGATGCTTTGGCATCTAAGTCTGCTATTACAACTTTAGCGCCTTCAGCTGCAAAAACCTCGGCCATTCGTTTACCAATACCACTAGCCGAGCCAGTGATTAATGCAACTTTATTTTGCAATTTCATGATATTACCCCTAATTTTTATTCTTATAATTAATATTAAGGATAGCATTGCAACTATATTTTTAGTTTTTATATCGAGGTAGGTCTATGCTAGAACGTGCGCTTATACATTGAATCTAAAATGCACTACATCGCCGTCTTTAACGATATATTCCTTGCCTTCAAGTCGCCATTTACCTGCATCTTTAGCGCCTTGTTCACCTTTATATTTGATGTAATCATCAAACCCGATAACCTCGGCACGTATAAAGCCTTTTTCAAAATCAGTGTGAATTTTACCAGCAGCTTGGGGTGCGGTAGCGCCAATAGCAATGGTCCAGGCTCGCACTTCCTTAACACCTGCTGTGAAGTAGGTCTCTAAGCCAAGTAATTTATAGCCTGCTGCGATAACCCGATCTAATCCTGGGGCATCGAGTCCGAGTTCGGTTAGAAATTCTTGTTTTTCAGCTCCGCTTAAACCAGCAAGGTCAGCTTCAATCGCGGCGCAAATTGGTACTACAACCGCGCCTTCTCTGGCTGCTATTTCTTGCACCATTTCTAAATATCGATTATTTGTAAAACCATCTTCAGCCACATTAGCAATGTACATTACGGGCTTGTTACTAAGTAGACACAGTGGATTAATTATTTCTGTCTTTTGATCTGCACTTGCCTCAAAGGTACGCGCTGGTTCGCCCTTATTCAAGTGGACGCTTAATTTTTCCAATAAATCTTTGGCTGCAATTGCATCTTTATTGCCGCCACGCGAATTTTTGGTATGACGTTGAATAGCTTTATCAATGGTATCTAAATCAGCTAAAATTAATTCTGTTTCGATAATTGCAATATCTTCGCTAGGATCAACCTTATTGGCAACGTGAATAATATCTGGATCTTCAAAGCAACGCACTACATGAGCAATTGCATCAGTTTCACGAATATTTGCTAAAAACTGATTTCCTAAACCTTCACCTTTAGATGCGCCTTTTACTAAACCAGCAATATCTACAAATTCCATGGTAGTTGGTATTATGCGCTCTGGTTTTACAATTTCTGCTAATTGATCTAAACGTTTGTCATTCATTGGTACCACACCAACATTGGGTTCGATGGTACAGAATGGATAGTTTTGTGCTTCAATTCCTGCTTGAGTTAATGCATTAAAAAGTGTAGATTTACCAACGTTTGGAAGACCAACAATACCACATTTAAAACCCATTTATTATTCCTTAGTTGTTTGGTGCAAACAATTCATAACTTTTTGCCAATCGCCAACTACTATTGCTGGAACCATCGTTAAACTATCTTGAATTGCTGTATCAATTAATTGTTTATCATTCTTGGAAGGTTGTGCTAATACATAATCTGCCACCTGATCTCTGTTACCAGGATGCCCAATGCCAATTCTTAAACGTTGGAAGGTTTGACCATTTAGCTGTGGCATTATATCGCGTAAACCATTATGGCCACCGTGCCCGCCGCCAGTTTTAAAACGAATAATACCCGGTGCAAAATCTAACTCATCGTGTGCCACTAAAATATCGCTCGATGGGATCGCAAAGTATTTGGCAATTTTAGCAACAGGTTGACCGCTTAGATTCATATAAGTGCTTGGTATTGCGAATTTTACGCGCAAACCATCAATGATAGACTCGCCAATGCTAGCCTGAAATTTGCTTTGTGTTTGCAATGTTACATTGTATTGATAACAAACAGCTTGCAGCCACCATGCACCTGCATTGTGTCTAGTGGCTGCATATTCCTTTCCTGGATTGCCCAGTCCAACAATTAGCTGTATTGGCATTTATGCCTACTTTTTGCCGTGTGCATCGTCATGCTTAGTATCATGCTGATGCTTAGGATCTTGTTCCTGTTTGTTTTCAAGTTTAGCTTCAGTTTTACCTTCAGCTTTTTTACCTTCGTGTTTTTCGCTATCTGCTACTGCAGTACCTAAGGCAGCGGCAGCATCTGCTGCAGCTTCGGCTGCTACTTCAGCAGCATGCTTAGCTTCTTCAGCAGCTTCTTCAATGTCGAGCTTAGATTGGCGCGGTAAATGCACGCTTACAACTGGCTCATCATGGCCGTGCGCTAACAATACCAATTCAGATCCAGCAGGGATCTTTAATTGTGATAAATGAATTGCACCGTCAACGTCGAGGTTGCTTACATCAATATCAATATGCTCTGGAAGAGCATTTGCTTGGCAGCGTAATTCAACGTCGATCATTAAGTGGTTAATAATACCACCATTTTGTACGCCAACACATTTATCTTCGCCTAAGAAATGCAATGGAATACGCATAACAATCTTGTCAGATGCTTTCACACGTAAAAAGTCCATATGCATGATAATTGGTTTGTAAGGGTGACGTTGTAAATCTTTTAGTACTACTTGTTGTTTTTTGCCGTTGATAGTGAGATTTAAAATGTGTGAATAGAAAGCGTCATTTTCTAATGCACGTTTTACAATACGTTGCTCTAAAATTACTGGCACTGCGGCTTCATCACCACCGTATACTACACCCAATACTTTTTCTTCGCGACGTAGGCGGCGGCTCGCACTCTTCCCCAAATCGTTGCGAAGTTCTGCTTGTAAATCAAAAATTGCTGCTGTCATGGCAGATCTCCAAAGATATAATTAAGATAACAAACTTTCCGCGACCAGAAAATTTGCGCCATATGGCAAGGCCATAAGCGCAACATTTTACAGAGGGTGCCTGTGAAAGGCAAGGCTAGCCTTGCCCT
>JAGVLG010000010.1 GCA_020054325.1 Gammaproteobacteria bacterium | reverse complement strand
TGTCGTGAAACATCATTAGATCATAAGGTTCCGTGCATTTCCACCCTGCAGGCCTTGATTTGCCTACATTCTATCTCTGATTTTGTGGGGATTCCTCAGAGTATATACATATAATAGATTATGTAATATTTGCAATAAAAATCATTAAATGTGTATACTAAATAACTATTATTTTAAGCAACAAGAAAAGCAAAGAGAGTATATACAAATTATGCCCATAGAAGTAAATCCGTTATTTAGATTTTTGTATGCTATTGAGCCGTTGTACTGGCAAACCTATGGTAGAATTTTTAGGGGATCTGTAATTGCCGATCAGCCAAATGCCCGAAGGGATCTATTTCCTAGTGGTCGCTCTCGTTCTGTGCTCCTGTTTATGAAATTTGATAATACAGCAAAAGTTAATGTAGAGCTTGGTAGTCCAGAAATTATTATTTATGATGATGGTCATATTACAATCCCTGAATTTGTCAATAATTTCAAAACACCTAATCCTTATGTTGCTGGTTTTGATCGTGAGGCACAACCAACAAAATTTCACATAACTTTTAAAGTTCTACATAAAGGTAACAATTATAAGTTAAGAATTTATGGTAATCATTCAATTGACCCTACAATATCTGATGTAACTTTGGTAGGTATCGATTGTAAAATTATTAGACAAGATGGTGAAGTGGCTATTGTAGATTATTCACGTGAAATTGCTGAGAGCGTATATGCTAAGCTTATTGCTATCTTCAATTTGTCAAATGTAGAGTTCCAATCTACTATTTTAGGCCAAGCTATTAGTGCTATGAAAGAATTTGTACAGCAGGCAAACATGGCTGAAGGTGCTGCAACTTTAGTTGCTGCCGCACCAGATTCTCCGCTACCCACTGCTGCAACCCCAAGTTTGGTAGCAGTCACCCCGCTTCCAATAGATCGGGGATCTTTAGATAAATTAGAAGAATTATTTAAAACCTTAGCACAAAACCAAAAATTGGATGGCAACTTACCTGCGATATACCAAATATTTAAACAAATATTTAAAGGCAATGACGATCTAAACCCAACTGAACTTGAAAATGTTTTTTTAAGTTACATTTGCTGTGCAGGTACTATGAATCGAGCATTACTTAATGCTAACATATCAGACATCCTAAATGAACTTGAAAAGAATTTATTAGATAAATATAAGAGTTTTTTTGCTGAGCAATTAAGAATTGAATCACCAGTTTTAGAAACTGCTTTACAACAAGTAACACGTTTACTGCAAGTATACAAAGACACTCCGAGTGCCCAAGCATCTTCCAGTCCTAAATTAAGATAAATTGTAAATTTTTCTGGATGTAATACTGGCGCTATTCATACAGTAAACTATAACAATTATCCAATTAACCCCATATTTTTTAAACATCGACTAAACTGCAATCATTCGTGAGTGCAGTTTATGAGGTCTATGCGATGTTTAGAAATATAATAATATTATTAGTAATAACAATAACGAGCTATACGCAATGCGCGGTTGCTCAAAATGCAAAAGATGGGGCATTATTACCATCACATAGAATTGTCGGGTACTACGGTAATTTTCTTTCAACCCGGATGGGTGTGCTTGGCGAATATCCACCTGATCAGATGTTAAGTATGTTAAAAGATGAAATGCGCCGCTGGACTAAAGCTGACCCGAACACTCCAGTAGTGCCAGCAATAGAGTATATCGCAGTGGTAGCGCAAAAAGATCCTGGTAGAGATGGCAAATATCGCGCTCGAATGTCTGATGCTGGGATCGAGAAAGCTCTACGCTTAGCTGAAAAAGTTAATGGAATTGTTATCTTAGATGTACAGGTAGGTTTGAGTAGCGTACAAGAAGAAATTCCTCGGCTTGAAAAGTACTTAAAACTTCCAAATGTGATGTTAGCAGTTGATCCAGAGTTTGATATGCCAGCCGGAACAAAACCGGGGAAAGTGATTGGCACTATGGATGCTAGAGATATAAATTTTGTAGTAGATTACCTATCGCAAATAGTTCGTAAATATGATTTGCCACCAAAAATTTTAGTAGTGCATCGTTTTACGAAACGCATGGTAACTAATCATCAAAACATAGACTTGGTTCCTGAGGTACAAATTGTAATGGATATGGATGGCTGGGGTCCACCTTCACTTAAAAAGGATTCCTACAAAGCGTACATTGCCGCTGAACCAGTGCAGTATACTGGCTTTAAATTATTTTATAAGAATGATCGTAGACCACCTAGCAGTGGTTTATTTACGCCTGAGCAGATCATGAAACTTGAACCAGTACCGATGTTTATTTTGTATCAATAATTAAAACAACCATGCAGCAAAAACAGCGGCATGGTTGCTTCCACTTACATTAAGCTCTCAAACCATATCCAGGACGTCTTGTTGGGTTTGGTTCACAATCATCATCGTCACTATGATCGCCTGTTAAACGTCTACCATGATCGCAAGTGGGCTTTGCAACCGGCTTAGGAGTTGGCCTTCTTGTAGTTGGAGTAACCGGACGTGGTGTTGGGTTTGGTTCA
>JAGVLG010000113.1 GCA_020054325.1 Gammaproteobacteria bacterium | reverse complement strand
CTTATAGTGTGTTTCGTTGTAGAACAATTTTAAATTGCGCTGATGTTTGTCCAAAAAATTTAAATCCTGGCAAGGCAATTGGTGAGATAAGGCGCCGGATGCTCGAAGATGGAACTTAAAAGTGAATACAATTTCATTAATTAAGTTTATAATTAAAAAATCACCGAGGACACTATGCCTAATGAAATGCAGCAGCAATGGAATACTTCATGGTTAGATAGCGGCAACCAAAGCTATCTAGACAATTTATATGAAGCTTATCTAAAAAATCCAGCAGATGTACCTAAGAATTGGCAAGATTATTTCCAAAAGTTAATACAAGCTAATACACAGGCTGATGTTTCACATGCAGATATTCGCGATTACTTTAAAAAGTTAAGTTACCAACCAAAAAAAATTGAAATAAATAATACAGTTGCTGTTAGTCTTGAATTGCAGCAAATCGCGGTAGAAAAATTGATATTTGCATACCGTTTGTTAGGTCATTTGCAGAGTAATATTAATCCGATCGGTATGTATGCACCAGAAAAAGTCCCTGAATTAGAACTAGAGTATTATAATCTGCATAAATTAGATCTAAATACTAAATTAAATGCTGCAGATTTAGCAGGTCCCAAACAACGTACTTTGGGCGAAATACTGCGCGATTTAAAAAAGATTTATTGCAGTACCGTTGCTACAGAATATATGCATATTTCTGATTCAGCAGAGCGAGATTGGGTGCAACGCAATTTAGAATCAACCTTACTGAACTTATCTTTAAGCAAAGAAGAAAAACTTCGAATTTTAGAGTTAGTTACTGCAGCAGACGGCCTAGAAAAATATATTGCAGCAAAATATCCTGGTTCAAAACGTTTTAGTATTGAGGGATGCGATAGTCTTATTGTTGCATTAGATAAAATAATTTTTGGTGGTGGTAGCCAAGGTATAGAGGAAATTGTGTTAGCAATGGCGCATCGCGGTAGACTTAATGTATTAGTGAATCTCCTTGGAAAAATGCCGCGGGAATTATTCGAGCAATTTGAAGATATTCATAACGAAGAAGTAGAATCTGGTGATGTTAAATATCATCAAGGATTTGCGACAGATTTACGTACCCCTGGTGGCAATGTACATGTGTCATTAGCATTTAACCCATCGCACTTAGAAGTTGTTACTGCAGTTGCAACTGGTTCAGTACGCGCCAGGCAACAACGTAGAAATGACGAACGTCGTAATCAAGTAATATGTGTTGCTATGCATGGAGATGCGGCTTTTGCTGGACAAGGTATAGTAATGGAAATTATGAATATGTCTTGTACTCGCGCCTATAGTGTTGGTGGTACAATACATATTATTGTAAATAATCAAATCGGTTTTACTACTAGTAATCCGCAAGATGCGCGTTCTACAATGTATTGTTCAGATATTGGTAAAATGCTTTCGATACCGATTTTTCATGTAAATGCAGATGATCCTGAAGCAGTTCTCGCAATTACAAATTTGGCATTACAATATCGTTTGAAGTTCAACAAAGATGTAATCATTGATCTAATTGGCTATCGGCGGATGGGGCATAATGAAGCTGATGAGCCTTCAGCTACGCAGCCATTAATGTATAAAACAATTCGAGCGCATCCTACACTAAAAGAATTATATGCTAATAAAATGATCAGCGACCAAATCTTTAATGATGTTGAAATCAAAAAATTGGAAACAAACTATCGGGAAATATTAGATCGGCGCGATCAAGCAGTAGTTAAATATTTAGCAGACAATGACTGGCGCAGTGAGTTTGCTTCAGATTGGACTCCATATGCTAATAAAGATTGGCGGGTTGCAGCAGATACTACGGTAAATATAGAGACATTAAAACAACTAGCCATCGCACGCGATACAATACCTGATGGCTTTGTTTTAAATCCACGAGTAAAAAAAATAATCGAAGATCGCCGTAAAATGACCAGTGGTGAATTAGCGGCAGACTGGGGTTATGCTGAAACACTTGCGTACGCCTCACTTTTAAACGAAGGATTTGCAGTGCGCCTAACCGGACAAGATAGCGGTAGAGGTACATTTTTTCATAGGCATGCAGTGTTACATGAACAAAACACTGGTGCTACATATATACCATTGCAACATATATCTAAAAAACAAGGTAATTTTGAAATATATGATTCCTTACTATCGGAAGAAGCTGTATTAGGATTTGAATACGGCTTTTCTAGTAGTGAGCCGCGTGCTTTAACTCTTTGGGAAGCACAGTTTGGTGATTTTGCTAATGGCGCTCAAGTTATAGTTGATCAGTTTATTAGCTCCGGTGAGCAAAAATGGGGACGTTTAAGTGGTTTGGTTATGCTATTACCACACGGTTATGAAGGACAGGGTCCAGAGCATTCCTCAGCGCGTCTTGAACGATATTTACAACTTTGTGCCCAACATAATATTCAAGTATGCGTACCTTCAACACCGGCGCAGATGTTTCATTTGTTGCGCCGCCAATTACTCCGCCCAATTCGTAAGCCATTAATTATAATTACTCCAAAAAGCTTATTACGGCACAAAGAAGCAGTTTCTAGCTTACAGCAAATTGCTAATGCTAAGTTTGAAGTGATCATGAGGGATACCACACAAGATTACTCCACGGTTAGGCGTGTTATTATTTGCGCAGGTAAGGTATATTATGACTTGATTGAAATACGTCATAAGATTCAGCAGCCTGTGGCAATTATACGTGTTGAGCAATTATACCCTTTCCCTGAGGTTGAGTTACAGCAAGAGTTACAAAAATATAGTTCCGCTACAGAGATTGTTTGGTGTCAAGAGGAACCGCGTAATCAAGGATCATGGTATGCAACCCAGCATCATTTGCTAAACTGTTTGAATACAACGCAGCAATTGCAATATGCTGGCCGTGATGCTAGCGCTGCGCCTGCAGTTGGGTATTACAAACTGCATTTACAACAACAGGAAGAATTGTTGCATAAAGCGTTAGGTATAGAAATTTAATTTGAGGATGTGTTTATGTCATTAGATATTAAAGTGCCGGTATTGCCTGAGTCTGTTACGGAAGCAACAGTTGCAGCATGGCATAAAAAGCCAGGTGAGTTTGTTGCTCGCGATGAAAGTCTAGTTGATATCGAAACCGATAAGGTAGTTTTAGAAGTTGTTGCACCAGAAGATGGGGTACTAGAAAAAATTATTAAAGATACTGGGGCAACTGTGCAAGCGAACGAAGTTATTGCAACCTTTGCTGCTAAATCAATGCCAGCATCTCAAAGTGAGGTGCAAGTTGCAACAACAGCTACAACACAACCCACAGCGCCAACTCCACAAAGTAGCCCAGTAACTTCGGTACAAACTGTAGCTCCGGTTAAGCAATCTGAGACACCAGCTTCACAATCCACGCAATCGGTAGTTACAGCTCCAGTATCCTCTAATGTAGTGCTTTCACCTTCAGCTAGGCGCGCGGTAAATGAGGGTACTATGGCTATGCCAGAGGCAAATAATGTTAGCAAGCCTATAAATACCAGTTTAGGTAATAGAATAGAAAAACGTGTACCAATGACACGTTTACGCGCCAGAATTGCTGAACGATTATTGCAAGCCCAGCAAAATGCTGCAATTTTAACTACGTTTAATGAAATTAATATGCAGCCAGTGATTGAACTACGAAGTAAGTACCGCGAAGAATTTGAAGAAAAATACGGCGTACGTCTAGGGTTCATGTCATTTTTTGTGACAGCTGTTGTAGCAGCTTTAAAGCGTTTTCCTGCGGTGAATGCATCCATTGATGGTAATGATATTGTATACCACGGTTATTTCGATATTGGGATTGCCGTCTCTACCCCGCGTGGTTTAGTTGTACCAATATTGCGTGATGCTGATACGCTTTCAATGGCAGAAATTGAAAAGAAGATTAAAGAATTCAGCGCTCAGGCACAAGATGGCAAAATTGCCATTGAAGATATCACTGGCGGTACCTTTACCATTACTAATGGTGGTGTGTTTGGATCTTTAATGGCAACTCCAATTTTGAATCCACCACAAAGTGGCATTTTAGGAATGCATAAAATTGAAGAACGTCCGGTAGTTGAAAATAAGCAAGTAGTAATTCGGCCGATGATGTATGTTGCGCTTTCATATGATCATCGCATAATTGATGGCGCAGAATCGGTGCAGTTTCTAGTTACCATTAAGGAATTACTTGAAGAACCAGCTCGGCTTCTGTTGAGTGTTTAAGGATTATTAACTATGAATATTCATGAATATCAAGCTAAACAAATATTAACTGAGTATGGTGTGCCAGTGCCACGAGGTGTTATTGCACATTCATTGGATGAAGCGATAGCTGCAGTTGAGCGTTTAAGTTTGCAAAAAGTTGTTGTCAAAGCCCAGGTGCATGCTGGTGGGCGCGGTAAAGCAGGTGGCGTAAAAATAGCTAATTCCAAAGAAGAGCTAACTAAAGCAGTACAAACCATGTTACACAACAATTTGGTTACGCATCAAACAGATGCTAAAGGTCAGCCGGTAAATGTAGTGTTATTGGAAGAGCCATGCGATATTGCGCGAGAATTATATTTAGGAGCTGTAGTTGATCGTAGTTTAAAGCGTATCGTAATTATGGCCTCTACTGAAGGTGGTATGGATATAGAAGAGGTTGCTAAAGATTCTCCAGAAAAAATTTTAGCAATTCCAGTGGATCCATTGCTTGGGGTAATGCCGTATCAATGTCATGAATTAGCTTATGCATTACGCTTACAAGATAAGCAAGTGACGCAGTTTAGCAATATCGTAACTAAACTTGGTAAAATTTTTGTAGAAAAAGATTTAAGTTTAATTGAAATTAATCCTTTAGTAATTGATAGCAAAGGCGATGTTATATGCCTGGATGCTAAGATAAATGTTGATGATAATGCGCTGTATCGACAACCAGAGCTAAATGCCATGTGGGATCCAACTCAAGAAGATCCACGCGAAATTCGAGCAAAAGAATGGGGTTTAAGTTATATCGCATTAGACGGTAATATTGGCTGTATGGTAAATGGCGCTGGTCTTGCCATGGCCACTATGGATTTAATTAAACTATGTGGCGGAATGCCGGCAAATTTCTTAGATGTTGGCGGTGGCGCCACCCAAGAGCGAGTAACAGAGGCATTTAAAATTATTCTTTCGGATAGCAATGTTAAAGGTGTTTTAGTAAATATTTTTGGTGGTATTGTACGCTGTGATTTGATTGCTGCAGGAATTATTGCAGCAGTAGAAGAGGTTGGGATTAAAGTTCCAGTAGTTGTGCGCTTAGAAGGTAATCATGCTCAAGAAGGAGCTACAATGCTTTCTAAGAGCGGTTTAAATATTATTGCCGCTAAATCTTGGTTAGATGCTGCAGAACAAGTAGTACAGGCAGCGGGAGAAACAGTATGAGCGTTTTAGTTGATAAAAATACTCGCGTAATTTGTCAAGGATTTACTGGGCAACAAGGTACTTTCCATTCAGAACAAGCAATTGAATATGGCACCAAGATGGTCGGTGGGATGACACCTGGTAAGGGTGGTCAAAAGCATTTGGGTTTACCAGTATTTAATACTGTAAAAGAAGCAGTAGAAGCAGTCGAGCCCGATGCGACAGTTATTTATGTTCCAGCCCCATATTGTAAAGATTCTATTATTGAGGCAGTTGAGGCTGGTATTAAATTAATTGTTTGTATTACCGAGGGTATACCAACTTTAGATATGTTGCAGATCAAATACTATATGCGTAATAAGAACTCAAGATTAATTGGGCCAAATTGCCCTGGTATAATTACACCAGGAGAATGCAAAATTGGAATTATGCCAGGTAGTATTCATTTACCAGGAAGGGTGGGGATTGTATCACGCTCAGGTACTTTAACATATGAAGCTGTTAAGCAGACTACCGACCTGGGCTTAGGTCAAACTACATGCATTGGAATTGGTGGCGATCCTATCGGGGGCATGAGTTTTATTGATGTATTAAATATGTTCCAAGCCGATCCGCGTACCGAAGGCATAATTATGGTAGGTGAAATTGGGGGTACTGCTGAAGAAGAAGCTGCTGAATACATCACCAACAATGTTAATAAGCCGGTAGTAGCATATATTGCTGGTGTAACAGCACCATCTGGAAAACGTATGGGGCATGCCGGTGCCATAATTGCAGGTGGACGTGGTACAGCCGCGGATAAATTTGCTGCTTTAGAAGATGCTGGGGTAGTAACAGTACGGGCCCCTACTGAATTGGGCAAGACAATGGCGAAAATTTTAAGTTGAGAGTGGCTAAGTTACACACTTAAGTGAAGGTCTCTATTTTTAGCATATTTATAAAATCCTTCGCCATACACATTTGCCCTAGTATTTTTGCTAAATACTAGGGTTCTACTTGCTAATCTTAATGCTTCATCATTAACTGCCTTAACTATCTTTAAAAATCTGTATAAATTAATTTAAATGGTAAAATTAAGGTTTGTTGTTTAGCCTAAAATTTAGACTAATACTACTGAGTATTGCGAATAATCTAAATTTTTTGTATACATATTTGTTATGTCGACAAATAATTGGGTATTAATTAATGCAGAATCAACTAGCTGTAACGCAGCGTAACCTAGATAATTATCAAGCTCCACCAGCCGCTCCAATATTGTATCTTGCATTTCTTGCAAGTTTATTGGAATCATATTTCAATAAATACTCTGGTGTTAAACCAAAGGTACAAATACCTAAGTTCTGCTTCGATTCATTTGAACAGTCAAATTCTCATGCTATTTTAAATCTATCTTCTTTAGCATGTGTTTTAGTAAGTTCTCAGTTAAACTACCTGCGAGAGCCAGTTGTGGCAGTTCCTACTGTGAATCCTAACAATTTTAATTGGCTGAAATCAATGCACGCTAACAAAGATCACCCATTTAATTGCTCGAAACATGCAGCTAAGCCGCCTCATTATAAACAAAGAGCTTTAATGTTGCGTGGATGTTGATGCTTCCTTCGCGCAGCTCCTTGCGCCATGTAACATACAGTTACATATGATTTAGCTTGACTAATCGCCGCACTATGTGCGGCGATTAGTCTTGTGTTTGCGGTGAATATGGCTTATAATTACCGCATACATTGCGGTGATTATAATGTGGATACACGAGCATAAAAATTGGCCTAAATTTAACTGGAACGCTGAGGCATTGGCAGGCAAACTTGCCAATGTGCGTTATTTACAAGGCCGTTTACTAGGTAAGATGGAAAACCTGGGTTTTGAGTTAGGAAAACAGGCAAGTCTAATCATTATCACCCAGGATATAGTAAATTCATCAGCTATTGAAGGAGAAAACCTTAATGTTGAAGAGGTACGCTCTTCGGTAGCGAAAAGACTGGGTATTGATATAGGTGGTTTAGCAAAAATAAGCCAAAGTGTCGATGGGGTAGTAGAAATGATGCTTGACGCGAGTCAAGAATATTTTAAACCATTGACTAAGCAACGTTTATGGAGTTGGCATGCGGCATTATTTCCTAATGGGCGCAGTGGTATGCACTTCATTAAGGTTGGTGACTGGCGCACTGCAGATTCTGGACCTATGCAGGTAGTATCTGGGCCCATAGGAAAGGAAAAAGTACACTTCGAAGCTCCTGCTGCTGATAGATTAGAGTTAGAGATGGATCTTTTTTTACAGTGGTTCGAGAGTAATAATAATTTAGATCCAATATTGAAAGCTGCCGTAGCGCATTTGTGGTTTGTTACAATCCATCCTTTTGAAGATGGTAATGGCCGCATTGCGAGGGCAATTGGCGATATGGCTTTGGCACGCGCCGACTCAACCCAAAATCGCTTTTATAGCATTAGCAAGCAAATAGCTAGCGAACGTAAATCTTATTATGAGCAACTGGAACGACAGCAACGTAGTAGTCCTGAAATTACTGCTTGGCTACAGTGGTTTTTAGAATGTTTAGAGCGGGCGCTAAATAATGCAGAACATATTCTTAGTGCAGTATTATTTAAAGCTAAATTATGGCAGAAACTCAATCAGAAATCTGCAAATGAGCGACAACGTAAAGTCATTGATATTATGCTTGACGATAATTTTGTGGGGAACATAAATACTTCTAAATATGCAAAGCTTGCTAAATGTTCTAATGATAGCGCATTACGAGACATTCAAGAATTAAAAGTATGGGGGATTTTGATCCAAAACCCTGGATCTGGTAGAAGTACAAGTTATAGTTTATCAAATTAATTTCTTATGTTTTATTGATAATTTCAGAATTATTGCACCGCTATCCACTCGTCTATTCGTTCTGCGACTTGCGGGGTATGTAATAACGCCAAATGTGAAATGTAATTCATTTGCATGCGATGCTTTTCATCTACAGAATCTAGAATCGGCGAATTCCACGGAAAAATAATATTATCAAATGTTGAAAATACCAAATAATACTCTTTTTTAGATTTTGCTATTTTTTCGCGTAATTCTTGGGTAAATACAGAATTTGGATACATTTGTTTAGCATTTTCGTCAGCTGCTGTTAGGGACAATTTAGTGCCGTGATAGGGGGTTGCAATGCTAATTACCTTAGATATCAACCCGGCGTCATCTAAATATTCTGCGTAGTAACTTGAAACTAAGCCACCCATTGAGTGTCCAATTAAAATAACTTTATCGCAATTGGTCTGTTGCTTTATGGTGTTGATTTTTGGCGTAAGCGTGTTATAAGCAATTTCTTGAATTGATCCTAATGCTGGCTTCAGATTAACAGTGTAAACAGGTACATTTAAATTTGTAAATTGTTTGCGAAACCAAAGCCAGTCGGTTTGATTGCGGCCATATCCATGGACTAGAAGTATTGCATATTTTGGAGGGAGATTTGTGTTGTCTTTAGGTTGCACAGTTAAATCGACAAATTTTGCAGGATAAAAAATAAATTTACCCATAGCATAATAAAATTCTACGTTATATTGCGTGAAAAAATGCGCGGTGGGGACTGGCGGAAATTTTTGCGGATCTTTAAGACGATTCATATTGTAATCGACAAATAAAAATGCAAAAGTGAAGAAGGTGTTCATGGCGCAAAGGAATATGAAGCTAAATAAAGCAAATATGGATACAAACAGTAATATGCGCATATATTTCCCTATACAGTCACAGCCTAAATTTAAATGGTTTATACGATACAAATTTCACCATTTGAATTTAGACTATAGCTCTGAAGAATCGAGCATTAAAAATTCCTAACTTATCTTGGCTTCTTGTGGCGTAAAAGCTTTGATACTCAAAGCATGAATGTCGGTTTGCATTGCATCCCCTAATGCAGCATAAATCAACTTGTGCCTAGCAACTGCAGATTTTCCTTCAAAAGCCGCTGACACCACTTCAACACTGAAATGACCACCACCACTCATTATAGCACCAGCATGTCCTGCATGTTGTGCGCTATCATCCTGTATTCGCAGTTTGCTTGGTTGTAGTGCATTATTGAGGCGTTGTTCGATCATTTTAACCCGAGGGTTTTCTTGGTTCATATTAAGAATTCCTCTTTTCTATTTGAGCATGCTTCGCCATGTAAATCGATTGCATTAAGATAAACAACAAGGTTAAACCTAATGTACCAAACAACTTAAAATTTACCCAAACATCTGTGTCAAAATTATATACTACGTAAAGATTTAAAATGCCCAAGCTTACAAAAAAGGTGCCCCAAGTAAAGTTTAATTGGCGCCAGATGCGTCCTGGTAATTGAATGCTATTTTCACCAAAACGTTGTAGTAAAGTTTTTTTACCGAATATGTGCGATAGAAATAAAGCAAGAGCGAGGATCCAATATACTGCCGTAGGTTTCCATTTTACGAAAATATCATCTTTGAGTAGTAATGTAGCGCCGCCAAAGATTAAAATACTAAAAAAGGAAACAAGGCCCATTTTTTGGAATTTGCCATGCGCGATACGTAGCCATATTAATTGCACTAAAGATGCAACAATAGCCACTTGAGTAGCTATCATTAAGTTAAAAAACTTAAAAGCGATAAAAAATAAAGCTATTGGAAAGAAGTCGATTAAAATTTTAAACATTTATTACCTAGTTCTGTCGTATAAATTTATATATAGTCGTCGCCATTTAATGCTTGGACTATACGTAGCGCTATTGTAGCTTTCCATAATATTTAGGAAATTTTATGAGCTGCTAGGCTGGTAAATATTTTTATTCGCGGACGCGCACAAGTACGTCCATGTAGCGCTCGACAGCCGCCATCCATGGCGTCTGACGCCGCTAATAAAAAAATCACCCAGCCTAGCAGCTCATATACCCAAATTATTGGCAAGATTTCAGAGCTTTTAGCTGAAATTACTACATCCCATGTACTCTAATTGAAATGTAAGGTACAAATCAATATACTAATGCTTCAATTTAGGACATATACATGACTCTTACAAAATCTGATCTTGATAATCGTCGCATAGTCTCTGGAATGCGCGTAACTGGACGCATTCATTTAGGTAACTACCATGGCGCGCTTAAAAATTGGATTAAATTACAACATGAATATGAATGTTACTTTTTTGCAGCAGACATTCATGCACTTACTACAAATTATGAACATTCCGCGGGCACCGCAGCATTAAGTCGTTTAATGATCCGTGATTGGATTGCAGCTGGGCTAGATCCAAAGCTTTGTAAGATTTTTATTCAATCTGGTGTACCACAGCATGCGGAGCTACACTTATTATTGTCGATGATAACTCCACTATCTTGGTTAGAAAGGGTGCCAACTTACAAGGATCAGCAGGAGAAACTCGATGATCGTGATTTAGCAACCTATGGCTTTTTGGGGTATCCCTTGTTACAAAGTGCTGACATTTTACTTTACAAACCACGTTATGTGCCAGTAGGAGAAGATCAGGTTTCACATGTTGAATTAACACGTGAGGTTGCGCGGCGTTTTAATTTCATGTTTGGACGCGAAGTAGATTTTCAAGAAAAAGCCCATGCAGTATTGGCAAAAATAAATAAAAAACAAGCAAAACTATTTTCAGAGTATTTAAACAGATATCAGCAGCAGGGCGATTTGCAGGCACTACAACAGGGTAAAGAATTATTAACGCAGGTTGCTGCCAATTTAAGTGTTACAGATAAAGAACGTTTAACTGGTTATCTAGAGGGACGCGGTAGAATAATTTTACCTGAGCCAGAAGTACTGTTAACTAAAGAATCCAAATTCCCCGGTTTAGATGGGCAGAAGATGTCTAAATCTTATAACAATACAATTGCATTAACTGAAGCACCAGAATCAGTTGCAGCTAAAATTAAAAAGATGCCGACAGATCCGGCACGGATCAAAAGAACTGATCCTGGCGATCCAGAAAAATGTCCGGTATGGAGTTTGCATAAAATTTATTCGGATTCGCAAGTGCTCGATTGGGCTAATAATGGCTGTCGTAGCGCTGGGATTGGTTGTTTGGAGTGTAAAGCACCTTTGATTGATAGTATTATTGCAGAGCAAAAACCAATGATTGCTCGCGAAAAAGAACTAGAACGAGATCCAGAACTGTTGCAGCATATTATCGCAGAAGCTACTGATGCTGCGCGTGATACGGCAGCCCGAACATTAACTGAAGTTAAAATTGCTATGGGGATCGCAGATGCTTAATTTTAATGCAGTCATAGCTGGACAACCATTGGTGCAAATGCCAGAGGATTTATATATTCCGCCTGATGCAATGCAAGTGGTATTAGAAATCTTTGAAGGCCCACTAGATTTATTATTATATTTAATTAGAAAGCATAATTTAGATATTTTGGAAATTTCCGTATCGCGAGTTACACAACAATACATCGATTACATTGAATATATGCAAGATATGCCACTAGAATTAGTATCTGATTATCTAGAGATGGCAGCCTTGCTAACCGAAATTAAATCGCGCATGTTATTGCCACGACCGAAAGATGCTGAAGAAGAGGAAGTAGATCCACGCGCTGAATTGGTACGACGTTTACAAGAATATGAACAAATTAAGAAAGCTGCAGAAAATTTAGGTGAGTTGCCACGCCTTGGCGTTGACATGTATACCAGTGTGGTACAAGTACCAGATTTATCACATACCAAACCGCAACCAGAAGTGGATTTTAATGAATTATTATATGCCTTTAAAGATGTACTAAAGCGCGCAGATTTACAAACTTCGCATAATATTGAACGTGAGGTTTTAACAGTACGTGAGAGGATGTCGCGTATCTTACGTCAATTACAAGATGATAAATTTGTTAATTTTTTTGATCTATTTGATTACTCTGAGGGACGATTAGGTTTAGTAGTAACATTTCTAGCAATATTAGAGTTAACTCGAGAATGGGTATTGGAATTAGTCCAATCTGAGCCTTTTGCGCCAGTTTATGTGAGGTTACGCAACAATGAACACTAGGGAACAGTTAAACGAAATTTTAGAGGCGGTATTGTTTTCAGCAGGGAAGCCGTTGACCGAACAACAACTGTTAAACATTTTTCATGAGGAAGAACGTCCGAGTTTAAGTGAAATCCGCCAAGCATTGTTTAAATTGCAAGAAGACTATCAGAATCGCGGGGTTGAATTAGTATGTTTAGCAAGTGGTTATCAATTTCAATCTCGTGTTGCCTATGGGGCTTGGATTAGCCGGTTATGGGAAGAAAAACCGGCTAAATATTCTCGAGCTTTTTTAGAAACTTTAGCATTAATTGCATATCGGCAACCAATTACCCGCGGTGAGATTGAAGAAATCCGCGGTGTAAGCATCAGCCCATCAATATTTAAAACATTATTAGAAGAACGTGGTTGGATCCGTGTGGTGGGGCATAGGGATGTTCCAGGACGCCCTGGCTTATATGCAACAACCAAGCAATTTTTAGATTATTTTGGATTGAAAACTTTAGATCAATTGCCGGCATTACCTGAGATCTTAGCGTTAAAAGATCCTTCCGAAATTGCCGCGCTTGAAGCAACCCAAACTACGGAGCAGCAACAAATGGAGTTACCAAATCTAGCGACAGAAACAATTAATGCTGAAGCAGAATTTGCTGATGAAGAGCAAGATGATAGTGAATATTTTGATGACGATGCAGATTTTGATGCAGATGAAGATTACGATACAGAACAAGAGAATGATTCAGAGGATGAATTTGAAGAAGAATTCGAAGACGACGATATTGTAGATAGTGATGAATTAGTAGTAACAGAAGAAAATATAGAAGAATATTAGATAATATGAAAGCAGTACCAGAAAGACTCCAAAAAGTATTGGCGCAACGTGGATATGGTTCGCGCCGTGAGATTGAAGCTTGGATTAGTGCCGGGCAAATTTTAGTAAATGGTTTACCAGCAACGCTTGGTTGTAAAGTAACTGATAAAGATATAATCAGCTTAAATGGTAAAGTTTTAGGTAAGCCTAAAATATCTCTACAAAATAAGCACAGTATAATTTTATATTATAAGCCAGAGGGCCAAATCTGTACTCGGTCTGATCCGCAGGGTAGGGTTACGGTATTCAGTAAATTACCACGGTTACAAGGGCAACGTTGGGTAGCGGTAGGTCGTCTAGATATAAATTCTTCTGGATTGATATTATTTACAACCGATGGAGAATTAGCGCATAAATTAATGCATCCCTCTGCTAATATTGAGCGAGAATATGCGGTACGCGTATTAGGTAAGGTTACTAAAGATATCTTACATTCATTACAGAAAGGTGTAGTGTTAGATGATGGAGTTACTGCAAAATTCAAAAGAATTGAGTTTGTTGGTGGTGCGGGCGCTAACTCTTGGTATAATGTAACCTTGACTGAAGGGCGTTATAGAGAAGTACGGCGCTTATGGGAAAGCCAAGGGGTACAGGTAAGTAGGTTAATTAGAATTAGGTTTGGTAATATTAAGCTACCTAAGGATCTGGTGGCTGGCAAGTATGTCGAACTGGATTATAACGAAATTAATAGTCAATTTAAAAACGTCTAGATCAAAAACAGCAAAGCATATTGCGCTTTGCAATGGTTTGTTAATGAATTTACTTTTTAGGTTACTTAAAAAAATTTATGAAGGGGTGAAAAGAATGTTTATTTCGGGCAGTGAAGTTACACCAGGTGCTACCAAAGATGCTGCTTCACCACAAAGCGCCATAAAGATAAATTCTAGCTTTTGGTACAAAGATGATCATATTACTGCTATCCTCAAAAGCTATTTAAAACAAGCAAATTTGCACATAACTACTGCAGAGCAAGGGCTAATCTTAACAGCTGAAGATAAACTTCATGTTATAACAAGCTGTGGCGAGCAGTATTCAATCTCCTTGGCGTCACCTTTGGTTACTGGCACTACACAATCTTGGAAAGAGGGGCTACTAGAAAAATTCTTTGACGTTGTTAAGGAAGTAATGGCTTGGAACACAGCTCATTTAAAGGGCGATGCATCACAAATTATAACTAAACATGCAATTGTCTGTCCCTATGATATTAACAATGGTCATTGGACTGCATTAGTAGTTAATATAAATATTTTGCAAATTGCAGAGCAATTTCATCTTGATCATAAAATTGAGGTAGCGTGTTTTGATTCTATGAATGTGCCACGAGATTGCAGTAGAATTATCAAGCCGCTCTTGGAGAGATTTAAGGCACTGTTGCCACAAGGACTACAACAGCAGGCTTTTAATGTAGATTATTTCAATCCTATCGTCAAAGCGCAGCCCGATGCTTGTTCATGTGGGGTAGTAACTACCGAGAATATTAGAAGAGTTATTTTTTCGGAGCCACCTAACATCATAATGGAACCGAAATCTACCCCAGCCTCACAAAAACAATATTTCTCCGATGAAATTCTAGCCTTGCGTCAATCTCACATAAGTATTTGGCCAGAATTAGCTAGTATTCAGATATCAAATGGCGGGAGCACTGCAGATAAAGTTAGAGCTGGTACCTACGCCATGCCAGAGAAACAATTACAGGATGCTGCTGATATACCGTATATCCTACATACCGCATTGCCAACTGATGAAGCTGAGCTTGCTGTAGTATACGCGTATATCGAAGCATTCTGCGATGCTTTTAAAATTCTCGAAGTTTTAAATCAAGGCGAGTATGATATAGCGCCTGACAATAAACTATTCGTATTCTATTCTGAGAAATACAGTACAGAATACGCTGCTCACAAAGCTAATTATGCTCAGAAATTTAACGAAGAACTCCAAGATACAAATTTCGCAATACTGTATTTCTGTGTCGACTGTGCTTGTCGTTCGAATTTAGAAAGTTTAAAACAATGGTGTCGTAGTCGGCACGAGACTCTTGCCCCGATTTGGAGTAGTTTGTTTAGTTCGAGCCCAGAAACTGTAGACTTATCCTGGGCAGACAATGGTAAAGATAAATTTGCCGATGCATTAAAAATTATTCTTGATGCAAAAAAGACTGGTTCTATTCCGCATAAGAAACCTGATCCTCTCCCGGAAATTTTGCATTTATATTCGAAATCCCAAGATTCTGCGGTAACAAATCGTAGAAGTGATAAACAACCTAATAATGGTTTTAAACAAGTTGCAATCCACAACTATGTTGCTGAATTACTTTTGAGTCTTAAATTTAATGGTGAAGTAAATCAAGATGATGAGCCACAAACTGGTTCAATCAATTGTTTACTGGGTGATGGTTTTAAGCATGAAGCTGATCAGTATCACGTAGTGTATGTTGGTAGATTATATAAAGGAAGACCAGCTTCTTACGCTTTATTTCAATTGTTTAAAATGGGTGACATGATTAATCCAGATGAAAAAATTATTATTTCGTGTCAAATTTATCCCGATGGAACTATTAGTATCAATACTTCAACTAAGAAAGACCAGGGATTTTTATCAGCTTTTGAAACATACTTCTCTATAAGCACCGGAAATTATAGATTTGAATTGCAAAATATGAGTTTGGCACAGCAAAGCTCTATGCAGCAGCTGCAAACCTTTGAATTTAAATTCAAAGGTGAAGAAAAGGATGGTATGCCATGGTTTGGGTTCATATCTTGCATTGTTGGCCAACCATTTTCAGAAAGCGAGTTTGTTTGTTATAGTGGCCAAATAGATCAAGGTTCTATCTGTGGTATTGGAACAGTTTTTTTATATGCCGGAGCGGTCAAGCATTATATTAGTGCAAATTTTTTATATAACGCAGATACCAAAGAATTATCTATTGTGGATTTAAGAACTGATATAACAGATCCCCAATTATTAAACCGCTTGCAGCAATATATAATTGAAAATTCTCGTGATTTAAGATTAACTTTCGATGCAAAGCCAGCAGCTGTTAGTTCATCAGTATCTCCTAGTAATGTGCCTGTGGTTACCAGAGATGTTCCGGATGAGCCAGATATCTTAGAGGTAAAATTTTCGGTAGATTCGCCTACAAAGGGATTGCATCCAGCGTTTTTCCCGTAAAACTAGGATCCATATTACACATAAGCTTTAAATACTGTGTGGCGACTTCAGTTGGCAAGTATAAACCACTAGTATTCTCAGCTGGGTAGGCGGTTGCTCGTAACTGGGTTTGGATCCGCCGTGGTTTAATGGCATTTACCCGGATCTTAGTAATTTTTTCACATTCTGCTGCTAACATACGCATCATAGTTAAGCACCCAGCATTTGCTACTGCATAAGCGCCCCAATTTGCTTTGGGATCTGTAGCTACATCTGCAATAGTAAAAATTACGTTGGCGCTATGCGCCTGCTTTAATAATGGCATACATGCTTGAGTGAGTATAAAGGCGCTATTTAAATTAACTTGTAAAACCTGATACCATTTTTGAATGTCATAAAATTCTATGGGAGCTAAGGCGCCTAAGATCCCGGCATTATGCACCAAGCCATCTAATTTACCGTATTGCGTATCTATAGTGCGACGTAAATCATCATAATCTTCTAA
Organism: Gammaproteobacteria bacterium; assembly: GCA_020054325.1. Taxonomy (GTDB): domain Bacteria; phylum Pseudomonadota; class Gammaproteobacteria; order UBA6186; family Azoamicaceae; genus JAGVLG01. Next base: position 49,666 of record JAGVLG010000113.1, on the reverse strand, counting down.
GGTTGCGCTACATAAATTAAATGGGTAAATAGCTGGTTGTGGATCGCCATTGGCAATTATTTGATCATGAACTATCGTAAGATCACGAATATTCCTACTTAACAAAATTACCTTAGCGCCGTTTGCAGCATAGCACTCGGCAACCGCCCGACCTATACCACGTGAGGCTCCTGTTATAAGAATAACTTTGTTTTGTAGCATTGAGATACCTTAGCACTTACATTTTTAATAAAAGTTATGTTAACATCATATGCATTAGAATTCATATGTGTTTATATTAACTTTTAAAGGAAGTTAAACTATGGCTACGCCACTTACCAATCGACATTATGTTAATGTTTGGCATAAGGAATGCACTAGAGCGGTAAGCAACAATCCCACTAGCCAAGCAGATCTATATTTATCGCTGGCTTTAAATGAATTAATAAAATACCTTGATAACCCTACTGTTGAACGTCCATTACAAATGCGGCAACAGATTTGTATGTACTTTAGAGAAGCCGGTAAAACAGGTCATCCCCGTGGATTATTCTTTGAAGGTATGGCATTACTGGAAGGCTTTGGTTGCCAGTCAGATAGAATAACGGGACGGGCGCTTATTCGCGTGGCTGCTTTTGCCCGCAATTGTGATTTGGCACTGCAATATTTAATTTTACGTTTAGGTCAACAATATTTACACCTCGCTAAACCAAACTATCCAGCAGCAATTAAATGTTTTAGTACTGCTGGTCATATAGCTGCCCCAGATAAAGAGCGCATTGCTGCACATTTCGCTGCGATGCGTGCTAAGCTAATGCAGCCACAAGTTGCTCCAGAAAAGTTGCTATTAGATGAGGCTCCGCGGGTTGTTAGTGTAGCTTTACGTGCTAGCTAACAATTGCTTGTAAAATTTGTAGAGCTACTTGGTACTTGGGTAGGTATTGTAATTCGCACACTTCATTAGTTTTCTTAATAATTACCACTTGGTTAAAATCACTATTAAAAGTTTGTTGTTGTGCTACTGAGTTTGCAATTATCATATCTAGGGCTTTATTTTGTAATTTCAGCGTCGCATTTGCAATCAAATTTTCTGTTTCAGCGGCAAAACCAATAGTAATAGGTCGTTGCGTAGCAGGTAGTGCGGCAATAGCACTTAAAATATCTGGATTGCGCTCTAATTCAATAACCATAGTTGCTGCATCTTTTTTTATTTTTTGAGTTGCAGTTTGGCGTGGACGGTAGTCGGCTACTGCAGCACAGCCAATGAAAATATCTGGTTTAACAGCATTATTAACAAATAGCTCTAATGCAGTGTGATACATTTGCGCAGCGCTAACAACGTTCACAAAATTTAAGGCTTGATGTTGTGGTGGCTCTAAATTTGTAGGACCGCTTATCAATGTGACATGCGCTCCTAGATCTAAAGCAGCTTTGGCTAATGCATAGCCCATTTTACCCGAGCTATGATTACTAATGTAACGCACTGGATCGAGTGCTTCTTGGGTTGGGCCAGCAGTAATTACTAAATGTTTACCGTTTAGTATTTGTGGAGTAAAAAATTGGATCAGAATTTCTAATAAATCTGCAGCTTCTAACATTCTGCCAGGACCAAACTCGCCACAGGCCTGTGAACCAACTGCCGGACCACATATTTTTACTTGGCGTTGCTGCAAGACATGTACATTATGCTGGGTAGCAGGATGTAGCCACATTTGTTGATTCATAGCCGGCGCAATTAAGACTGGTGCAGTGGTTGCGAGGCATACGGTGCTTAGTAGATCGTCTGCTAAGCCATTAGCGCATTTAGCAATAAAATGCGCTGTAGCTGGTGCGATCAGCACCACGTCAGCCCAACGCGCTAGTTCTATATGACTCATAGCAGCTTCATTATCAGCATCCAGCAATGTCTGCTGCACTTTATTGCAAGTTAATGCTTGGATGCTTAATGGGGTTACAAACTCTTTAGCTGCTGCGCTTAAAATAACCCTTACATCTACTGAATTTTCTTTTAAGCGACGGATCAAATCTAATATTTTATAGGCTGCAATACCACCAGTTATTCCTATAAGAATTTTTTTATTGTTTAGAAAGTTCGACATTACTATTCTCGTTGCGAGTATTTAGTACATTACTAGTCAGGGTTATGTGCAGTCCTTGCAATACTAGATCGTGTAAAATTACGGTGAAAAGATTTTGATTCTCGAACAAATGCGAAAAACCACCGGTTCCGATAATAATAGGTTCTTTATCGGCAAAATAATTATTGCGAATATGTTGTGTAATTTCGCGTACAGTTGCTAATTGACTGTAATATAATCCGGACTGAATGCTTTCAGTGGTTGAGCGACCAATCATGTTACGTGGCTGTACGATCTCGACCGGGAATAATTTCGCAGTATTAGCTTGTAATGCATTCATGGATAATTGGATCCCAGCAAGTATAATGCCACCTAAGTATTCTTTTTTGGATGATATTACGCATATAGTGGTTGCTGTGCCAAAATCTACCACAATAAGATTTTGATTAGGGTATGCTGCTACAGCTGCTATGGCATTTGCGATCCTATCGGCACCAACTTCATTTGGGTTGTGATACTTTATATCTAAACCAGTTTGCACACCGGCCTGAAGAAAGAATGGAGTTATACCAAAATACTTAATACATGCTGCCCGCAAAGAATAATCTAAACTAGGTACCACTGAGCAAATTGCAATATTTTGGATCTGATTGTTATCTATGTTATTTTCGCGTAATACCGATCTTAGGAAAATCCCATGTTGATCAGAACTATATGATGACTTACTATCATATCTGAAGCGTACTTGGATTTTGCTGTTGGCAAAGATACCACCATAAACTTGAGAGTTACCAACGTCTAAACATAAAATCATGACTTAGCCTCTTATACGTGCATTGAGGCTAATATAGCATTTGGAATAGTTAAAATCCAGTTACGGGGGTTACTAACTAAAGCATGATTGAGTGTAGTTACAATATCAATGTATACTTAGGTGGTAACTGCAAACAAAGGAATTGAGATGCGTTTAATTAAAAAATATGAAAATCGTAGTTTATATGACACGGAATCCAGTAGTTACATTTCGTTACAAGATCTAAAGCAATACGTTATCGATCATATTGAATTCCAAGTAGTAAATGCAAAGGGCGGTGAAGATATTACGCGCCAATATCTAATTCAAATAATACTAGAATTGGAATGCTTAGATACGCCATTATTTTCTAAAGAGTCCTTAGAGCAAATAATCCGTTTTTATGGTGGCCCATTACAACAATGGTTGCAGGAATACTTGCAACAATCTTTTATGGTGGTAGCTCAGCAGCAACAGGCTGCACAGTTTGCTAATACTGCTAATAATTTCACTGAGCTTTCATCCAAGCTGTCAAAACTAACCGCTGATAACATCAATGCTTGGCAGCAATGGATTGCAGCTACACAGAAAAAATAGGTTTTTTTTACCAATTTTATGGAATTTTTGAATTTTAGTGCCTAGACTTAATCTAAGCATTGTGCATTGCACAAAATTACAACAGAGGAGAATAACAAATGGTAGCTACAGCAACAATTCCAAACTATGATTGGTCAAATTTATCTGGTCCATTATTAGAATTACAAAAAATTAATCAAAACACGTATGAAGAAGTAATGCGTGAATGGATTGCCTTTTGTAGTGATAATACTGGTTTTGCAATGAAATGCGCACAAACTTTGCCAAGAACTTCTAGTCCAGAAGACTTGATTAGCACCCAAGTAAAACTATGCGCTCAAAAAGGCCATGATGTACTTGATTTGGCACAAAATCTTTTCAAGATCTATCAAGATGCTCTTAGAAAACAACTTGATTTGGCTGAAGATCAATTAAGTACAGCAGTTAAAACAACTTCTGGCAAAATCAAAAAGGCGGCTGAGCACGATTAGTTCTTGCCACTAGTTTTTACAAAAACCCGATAATTTTAAATATGGAGTTATCGGGTTTCTTGTTTAATAAAGCTTTTGTAGAATATCTAAGTTAATTATCTTCTGGTTTAAAATCTAGTGCAATTGAGTTCATACAATATCTTAGCCCTGTTGGATCTGGGCCATCCTCAAAAACATGACCTAAATGTGCCCCACAACTTTGGCAAACAACTTCAGTTCTATCTGGCATAAACAAGCCGCCTTTATCTAATTGCAAACTGACACTATGTTCATTACTTACATTATAAAAACTTGGCCAACCTGATCCAGAATCGTATTTATGCTCTGAGCTGAATAGTTGGTTGCCGCAGTTGCTGCACAGATATATACCAGGTTCATAAAATTTATCATACTTACCTGTAAAGGCTCGCTCAGTACCTTTTTCTCGTGTGACGTGATAAACCTCTGGTGCTAAAATTTGTTTCCATTCCGCATTCGACTTTTGAATTTTCATACATTAACGATCCTGACATACGACTTTAATAAAATTATAGTACATACCAATTACTTGACGAAATCGAAACTTATCGCTAGGATTAAACTCATATCGCCTTGCTTGATTTTTTTTCTCCACCAGATTTGAACTGTCAACAATTATGGTTAGAGCGAGGCGATATATTCCCCACCATGCTTAGCTTCAAGCAATACTAAATCTGCCACTTTAAGTCCATTCATAACGGCGCCTTCTAATGTAGCTGGTAAATTATTTTGAATATAATCCCCAGTGAGCCAAAGATTATTTATAGGTGTATGGTATGTTGGACGTTGCGCATGGATGTTTGTAGTGCAGCTGAAGGCAGCGCGCTTTTCCCGAATTACTTTGAAATTTATAGGGTTTTTTAAGGTGGGTATTTCGGCCTGTAGTTCTTCTAAGACCTGTGCAGTAAGCTCTTGGTTTGATAAAGCCAGATGTTTGCCATTTCCTGAAATAACAACACTTAAAATATTTGGTTGGTTACAAAATGCTCGATCGAATATCCATTGTGCAAGACCATTAGTATGGCCATAAATTGGGTAATCTAGGTTTACTGGGCTTGAAAATATATAATAGATTGTTGTGATAGCTTCAAAGGTGCATAAAGCTAATTTATTTTTTAAACTCAATAGACTTGGCTCATTACCGAGCAATTGCATCGCTCGCCAAGGGGGGAGTGCAATAATAAAATTATCGGCCTGCCATAGCTGATCCTTGGTGCGTATACTTAAACATCTATCACCCGTAATATTTAAGCTTGTAACAGCTTGATTACAATTAATAGCGCCATGATGTTTGGTAATAAAGCTTGCAATATTCAGTGGTAATAACGCACTTAAATCAGTTTTGGGTAATAGCCAATCGCTATCGCTATGCTTTGAGCCAAAGCTAAGTTTTAGTACATTCAAGAAAACTTGCGCTGATGCGTTTGCAATTGGTGTTGTCATTACTGCAAGTGCTAATGGTTCCCAAAAAGCTTTTATTAAAAATTTGGATTGGTGGTAGTTCGAAAGTAATTCTGCGATGCTGCAGTCTTCTTGTAATTTAAAATCTGTAGCGTGCAGCTTGTAACAAAATTTTAATAATAAAAACTTGTCACGTAGGCTCAAATTTTTTGCTGTCAAAATTCCGACAATAATATGCCATGGAGATTTAAGGCGGGCCAACTTAATATGCAAAGTCTTATATGCATGTGCGAAAATTTCTAAAGGAATCGTTTGAAATAGCTGATTTTGATCTAAGCTTAATTCCTTAATAATCGCCTTAGTGTGATGATAGGCACCAAGCATAACATGTTGGCCATTATCAAGTTGTATACCATCAGATATAATAGTCCTAGCCCGACCGCCAATTTGAGGCGCAGCTTCAAGTAACGTTATTTGGTGACCAGCCTGGCATAGTTTATACGCACAGGCTAACCCAGCCCAGCCAGCGCCAATTATAATGCTACGGGGTTTATTTTTATCAGGCATATTGCTTTTTTTCAGAGCGCCAAGTACTCCAGGCAAGCCAGAGTTTACGCAGTGGGGTAATACTAATTTTTTGATGTAATACATCAAAATTAGCACGTTCAATGGTATCTAAAATATCAAAATAAATCCGTGCCATTATAATACCGCTACGCTGGGTTGCGCGATCTTCCGGCATTAAGGATTCTAATGCGGCAGTATAATAGCTTCGAGCTAAGGCTGCTTGTTTGCCCATTAGCGCTTGAAATCGATCTGGATGTTCAATTTTTAAATTAAGAATTTCGGTTGGGGTTATTCCAAATGCGCTTAGTTCTTCTTCAGGTATATATAGGCGACCACGTCTGGCATCTTCGCCAATATCACGAATGATATTAATAATTTGAAATGCGATCCCGAGCTTTTTTGCATAATCCAAGGTTTTTGAATTTTTATACCCAAAGACTGTAGCAGCAAGCATTCCAACTGCACTGGCGACACAGTGACAATATACTTTTAAATCTTCAAAGCTTTGGTAGCCTTGATATTGTAAATCCATTGCCATTCCTTGGATAATTTCATCAAACCATTGCTTTTGTAGTTTATATTTTGGGATAGCTGTTGCTAAAGCAATTCCAACTGGGTGTTGTGGATTGCCATAAAAGGCACGTTCTATTTCCGTACTCCACCAAAGTAGTTTCTGACTGGCAATATTTTTATCGCTGCATTCATCTACTACATCGTCAACTTCGCGACAGAATGCGTATATAGCGGTAATAGCGCTACGTTGTTCTGGTGGTAGGAATAAAAAACTATAATAAAAACTGCTACCGCTTTGTGCTGCTTTATTTTTACAGTAGGCATTAGCGTTTTTCATGACTTTTCCAAGATAGGTAATCTAGTTTCTGAATCACTAGGGCGCTTTAATAATACTTTGCCTAATATTAACAGGAAGTCCTTTTTATACATGATAGGTCGGGTGTAGATATTTTGACGTTTGTGTAGTTTTGCTAAAATACATTCGCCACATGCAATTATAAAACGAATTTCTACCCCAAATAATCCCGGTAAATTGTTACCTAACGCGACACCGCTTTTGTAAATTTCAGTTGCACGTTGCAGTTGTTTTTGAATCAATGCGGTATAATTGGGAGATTGATTATTTTGCCCCACTTCTGAAAGTTTTACTCCATATTGCGCAATTTCATCTAGGGGTATATAGCAGCGATTTTTATGATTTAAATCCGTGCTAATATCTTGGATAAAGTTTATTAATTGCAGCCCGGTGCAAATGTGATCTGATAAGACTAGATTCTCGTTGCTTGCTTGGCCAGACAGATGTAATAACAGTCGTCCGATAGGGTTTGCCGAATAATGACAGTAATCGCGTACCTCAATGAAATTATTATAACGATCCTTAAGAATGTCTTGTCGAAACGCGGTTAATAAATCATAAAATAATTGGATCGGTAAATTAAAACTTTCAATTGTATGTTTTAAAGCAATAAAAATCGGTTCAGTTGGTGGTTTTCCATATTGAATATCATAAAGATTTGATTCATAGCGAGTCATCAATTCTAAACGGGTTTCGCGGCACATATTGCCTTCGTCAGCAATATCATCTGCAGTGCGTGCAAAAGCATAGATTGCCGCAACAGAGCGACGTAAGTATTTAGGTAACAAAAAAGATGCCACCGGAAAATTTTCATAATGGCTATTGGCAATATTTTGGCATTGCTGATAGGCATGTCGCACTAAAGGGTTCAGATTTGTTAAATTTCTCTGCTTGACCATTTTTGAATCCATGAATTAATTTCTTGGGCAGAATGAGCTATATAGTCTGCTTGCCAGCTATTGATTGCAGTTTCAGATTGATCGATATAACCAAACGATACCGCAATAGTAGCCATCCCAGCGGCTTTACCAGCTTGTACATCAGTTTCTGCATCACCAATGTATATACATTTTTCTGGATTGACTTGTAATATCTTACAAGCATGCAATAGCGGTTCCGGATGTGGTTTAGTAAACGGTGTCGTATCGCCACTTACAACACAAGCACTGCGATGTAACAAGCCTACAGATTCTAATATTGGTAATGTGAAAGCATGTAACCGATTGGTTACTATACCCCAACTGCGGCGCTGCGATTCTAGATCATCTAGTAACTCTTTAATGCCATCGAAAGGAAAGGTTTTGGCATATTTGGTATCACGGTAAAATTCTAATAATTTTGGAATTAATGTATCGATATAAACTTTAGCCTGTTGATCGCGCTCATAATCTAGGTTTAAAACATATTCTAAGATTTTTTTAGCGCCCAGACCAATGCGTGGACGCAGATCAATATAAGCAACTTGTGGTTTATTTTCTTGCTGTAACAATAAATTTACCGCAGTATGTATATCATGCGAGGTATCTAAAAGAGTTCCGTCTAAATCAAATAATATCATAATTTTTTGGTCGCATATGCTAGATAATTTACACTCACATCATTACTAAGATGAGCGGTTTTGGTAAAAGGTTGGAATTGCATGCCAGCTAAATCTTGCAGTTTAAAATTTGCCTGCTGTAAAAACTCAGCTAGCTCAGAGGGGCGAATTAGTTTACCATAATCATGGGTTTGTTGCGGTAATAATTTTAAAATATACTCAGCTGCTAAAATAGCTAATGCATATGATTTAGGGTTGCGGTTTAAAGTTGCCAAAAATAATTTCCCGTTAGGTTTTAAAAATTGCTGACATTCTTGTAATAATAGAATTGGATCTGGGACATGTTCTAGCAATTCCATACAAACTACCACATCAAACTTCTTAGGTGACTGTTGTAGCAAGTCTGTTGTATAAATGTCTTTATATTCAATATCAAGTTGCATGCTAAGCGCATGTTGCCGTGCTGCTGCTATTAGTTCGGAGCTGGCGTCGATTGCTGTAACCTTAGCTCCTTGCCTGGTTAGTGCTTCAGACAATATTCCCGCACCACAACCAATGTCTAATACTTCTAGGCCGTTTAAGTGACAATGTTGCATAATAAATTGTAAACGCACAGGATTAATTATGTGCAACGGAGCACATGATCCATTCAGATCCCACCAATCTGCAGCTAAGTTACTAAACTTTTGTACTTCATGGCTATCGACATTGTAACTGAGGCCGTTCACATTTCTTACCTTAATTTAAAGTGTCTGCGACGATTGTAATGCTATCATTACATTTTTTCCAATGGTTGTAAGCCTAACAAATTAATACCACGCCCTAGAACTTGTGCTACTGCCTCACAGAGTAACAAGCGGCTGTTTTGTTCTGCAGAACCCTCAACCCGACAATTATGAAAAAATGTATGAAATTTTTCTGCCAAGTGATATAAATATTCGGTAATGCGATTTGGTAATAAATCTTCAGTAAAATTATGTAACACTTCAGAAAAGCGTAACACTTGTAAACCAAGATCAATTTCTTCAGGAGTTTGTAATGATATTTGATTAGTCTGCATTAATTGCTGCGGATCTAAATTAAATTTACGTTTAATACTTTGCACCCGTACATAGGCGTATGATAAAAATGCTGCAGTATTACCTTCAAACTGTAACATGCGATCAATATTGAAGGTATAATCACTCACCCGATTATTGGCTAAATCTGCGTATTTTATTGCATTTAAACCAAGTTTGTGCGCCATAGTAGCTATGTCTGTTGCGGTAAACTCAGGATTATTGCGCTCTTTTAGAATTTCGGTTGCACGTTCTATAGCTGAATTTAATAAATCAATTAGACGTTCGGTGTCACCAGAGCGGGTTTTAAATTTTTTACCGTCGCTGCGTAATACTAACCCGAATGGCACATGATCTACGCGTACTTGGCTGGGATCATAATAACCAGCTTTGCGGCTTGCTGCAAATACCATACTAAAATGCTGTGCTTGGCCGGCATCGGTAACGTAGATTAACCAAGTGCCATGCTCGACATTTACGCGGTGACGTGACGCTGCAAGATCCGTAGTTGCATAGTTATAACCACCATCAGATTTTTGTACGATTAATGGTAGTGGTTCGCCTTCGCGGTTCATAAATCCGTCTAAGTATATACATTTAGCGCCATCTGAAATAGTAATTAAATTTTTACTTTCTAAATCGGCAATTATTTCTGGTAAGTATGGATTATAAAATGATTCACCACGCTCTATTAAATGAATATCGAGCAAATCATATATTTGATCATAAGCACTGCGCGATGCAGCGCATAAAGCATTCCAAATGGCCTTAGAATGTGAATCGCCACTTTGTAGCGTCACAACCTCTGATTGTGATTTTTGCTTAAACTCTTCAGATTCATCAAACTTTTGTTTAGCAGCGCGGTAGGCAGCGACAAGTTGCGATAAATCTAGTTGTTGGATCTGATTCAGATCTAAATTTCGATCTTTGAAATACGCAATCAACATACCAAATTGCGTACCCCAATCGCCAATGTGATTTAACCGTAACAAATCATTACCTAAAAATTCAAGGATCCGTGCGATACAATCACCAATAATGGTCGAGCGTAAATGGCCAACATGCATTTCTTTGGCAATATTGGGTGAGGAAAAATCAATTACTACACGCCTTTTTTTATTGATAATTGCAACCCCTTGGCGTGGATCTTTTAATTGGATATTTATCAATTCAGAGAGGTATTCTGGGCTTAAGCTAAAGTTTATAAAGCCTGGTCCTGCTACTTCAATTGTTGCAAATAAGTTCAGCTGGCTAGCCTGCAAGCTTATTTGGTGCGATATTTCTTCGGCAATTTGTCTAGGTGCTTTTCCAAGGATTTTTGCCAACTTCATGGCACCGTTGAATTGATAGTGCCCAAACTTGTTATTCGTAGCCTGGCTGATAGCTAGCTCATTGAATGGTAACTGACTATATTGGGTGCTATAGAGGGCTTTTAAGGCAGTATCACATTGTTGTTGTACGATATTTACGAGACTCATCTTTAATTCCTGCGGATTATATGAATGCATAGAAAACCTGGATGATACCTGAAGCTGGGTGCGAGGTGAAGGGTAGTGCTAAGATTCGACTGCTTGTCTAGCTAGTGAATATCAGAGTTACTTATGGTAGTATTAGCGTTTATTGTTCTTTAGAGCGGAGCTCCTGGCATGACAGAACTGGCCCAAGAAATTAATCCAGTTAATATAGAAGACGAACTAAAACAATCCTATCTCGATTATGCTATGAGCGTAATTGTAGGTAGAGCGCTGCCTGATGTGCGGGACGGCTTAAAGCCGGTGCATCGTCGAGTGCTATATGCCATGAAAGAGCTAGGCAACGAATGGAACAAGGCATATAAAAAATCAGCCCGTGTCGTCGGTGATGTAATCGGTAAATACCATCCACATGGTGATACTGCCGTTTATGATGCACTGGTGCGTATGGCGCAGCCGTTTTCGCTGCGCTATATGCTCATAGACGGGCAAGGTAACTTTGGTTCGATAGATGGCGATCCTCCAGCTGCGATGCGTTATACCGAAGTGCGTATGTCTAAAATGGCTAGTAGCTTACTGGCAGATTTAGATAAAGAAACTGTTGATTTCGTACCTAACTATGATGAATCAGAATTACAACCAACTGTTTTACCAACTCAAATCCCAAATCTAATTATAAATGGCAGTTCTGGTATTGCAGTTGGTATGGCAACCAATATTCCACCGCATAATCTAACCGAGGTTATAAATGGCTGTTTAGCCATGATTGATCATCCCGCAATTACTATTGAAGAATTAATGCAGCATATTCCTGGCCCAGATTTTCCAACAGCAGGAATAATTAATGGTCGGGCTGGAATTATTGAAGCCTATAAAACTGGTCGCGGTCGTATTTACATGCGGGCTCGGGTTGAAGTTGAAGAAGATGAAAAGACTGGACGACAGTCCATCATTGTCAAAGAAATTCCTTATCAGGTTAATAAAGCGCGTCTAATTGAAAAGATTGCTGAATTGGTAAAGGACAAAAAGCTAGAAGGCATTTCTGCATTACGCGATGAATCAGACAAAGATGGTATTCGGGTAGTTATTGAGGTTAAGCGTGGCGAATTGGCTGATGTTATTGTCAATAATTTATATGCTCAAACGCAGCTAGAAAGTGTTTTTGGTATCAATCTTGTTGCATTAGTAGACAATCAACCAAAACTTTTAAACTTGCACCAGATCCTGTCATGTTTCATTAAACATCGACGTCAAGTTGTATCGCGTCGCACTGAATATGATTTACGCAAAGCACGCGAAAGAGCGCACATTTTAGAAGGTTTGGGCGTAGCGTTAGTAAATATTGATCCAGTAATTGCGTTAATCAAAGCTGCCAAAACTCCATTAGAGGCAAAAGAAGCCTTAATGCAGCGTTCCTGGGCACCAGGTGCGGTTGCCGCTATGCTAGAACAAGCCGGGGCTAAAAATACTAGGCCAACAGATTTGGAAGACATTTATGGCCTGTTACAAGATGGTTACCACTTATCTGCTGCGCAAGCGCAAGCTATTTTAGATTTAAGGTTACATCGTTTAACTGGTTTAGAACAAGAAAAGATCATTGAAGAATTTAAAGGCTTGCTAGTAGATATTCATGAATACATGGAAATTTTAAGTAATGTAGATCGTTTGATGCAAGTAATTCGTGATGAGCTGGTGGCGGTGCGCGAAGAATTTGGTGATGCACGGCGCACAGAAATTATTGGCGCCCAACAAGATCTATCTATCGAAGATTTAATTACTGAAGAAGATATGGTGGTGACCCTGTCGCATGGTGGTTATATCAAATCACAGCCAGTAACTACCTACCAAGCGCAGCGTCGTGGTGGTCGTGGTAAGAGTGCAACGCAAGTAAAAGATGAAGATTATATTGCACGTTTATGGATTGCCAGTACTCATGATACTTTATTGTGCTTCTCAAGTTTGGGTAAAGTTTACTGGATGAAAGTGCATCAGATCCCTGTTGCAAGCCGAATCTCTAAAGGTAAACCAATTATTAATTTGCTGCCATTGCAAGAAAATGAAAAAATCAGCGCAATTTTAGCGATTCGCGAATATTCAGAGAATTTATACATCTTTATGGCAACTGCTAATGGTACAGTCAAACAAGTTGCGTTAACTGAATTTAATCGTCCAAGAACAAGCGGTATTATTGCGGTTGATCTTGAAGAGGGCGACCACTTAATTGGCGCTGCTGTTACAGATGGTAAGGGCGAAGTCTTATTAGTTTCTAGCTCTGGCAAAGCAATTCGCTTTAAAGCTGAAGATGTGCGTTGTATGGGGCGTACTGCTAAAGGGGTGCGCGGCATCAAATTGCAGCCAGATCAAACGGTTATTTCATTAATTGCGCTACAAGCAGATGGGGCAATTTTATTAGCTACTAAGAATGGTTATGGCAAACGCACCTTAACCGAAGAATTCCCAACCATTGGTAGAGCTGGACAAGGTGTAATTGCGATCCAAACTTCTGAGCGTAATGGCACTGTTGTGGGAGCAGTACAGGTATTTGATGGCGATGAGTTAATGTTAATTAGCGATCAAGGTACCTTAGTGCGTACCAGAGTTGATGAGATCTCGATTGTGGGGCGGAATACTCAAGGGGTGCGCCTAATTAATTTAGCCGAAGAAGAGCATCTGGTTGGTATTGAAAGGCTTGAAGAAATAGAGGGTGAAGTTTCTGAAGAGTCGGACGATATCGATGCATAACCCAGAAGCATCGGATAGTTCTGACGCAATTCAAGAATTATTAGAATGTTTAAGCGCTCCTAGTCTGGATTTAGCGCGAATTACCTATTTGTTAAATACTTGGCATGCTTCTGGCAATATTGAAGCAGTCATCGATATCTTGTTTAAAGAGCAGTATATTGATTTGCTTATAATGTTGCGAAAAGCCAATCTACTAATTGTTGATCGATCTTATATTATTGATAAAGCTATGGATACAATTAGAGATATTGAAGACGTAGCAATAATTCGCACCGTAGCACGATTAGTTGAATTAGAAAAAATACGTTTCGATGAAAAACAGAGCTTCATCCATAATTTGGTAATGAATGCTGAACCAAATAAATTAGTGATCCTTATTGAATTTGATTGGTTTAAAGAAATTTTATATGATAATTATCATGTTTTTATCAAGCTTTGTGAAAAATTGGCAGTACGGCATAAATATGAATTGCATAATTTCCTAGACAATGCAGCAATAGTCAGCTCTCCATATTTAAATTCGGAAATAAACAATAATATTGAAGAATTTGTTGGCTTTTTGCTTGCAATGCGAGACATTTCAGCTTGGGAGCAATATTTAAGTGATGTAGGTGCTCTAATCCAGGGAAGAATTATTGCGAGGATATTGACGCCTGAAGGTTTACCTATCCTTAAGCAACTCTTTGCATTTAATGTCAATTTCTTGAACGAAGCTTTAGGTTTTATAAATTTTGAATTCTTGAGTCAAGAACGGGTTAGTTATCTTAAGCGAGCTTTAACAGAACATTTTGCTGCATATTTTGCTAAGGCTGCTGCAGGGGATTTAAATTTTGATAGCGATAATGCAGTCATGGAATTTTGTATTGTCTATGATAATATTCGATTAATGTGGAGTCCTGAAGATTCTAATTTATCTCAAATTAAATTTGTTGCTAAGCATGAAGCACAGTTGTTGGGTTATCTAGTTGATACCACCGAATTTGATGCTCTAATTGAATCGATTTCAAAAGATGCAGTTGCTATGCGTCTAAGCCCGACTCAAGTGCAGCGAAGCCTTGAGACAGTATCTAGGAGCTATAATAAGAGCGCATTTTTCAAAATAGATCAGTTAATTAATTTTTTTGAGCAAATACCATTTGAGGATCGCCCGGAAGAGCCGTGCTGGGATTTTCTGCATAAATTTAAGGCAAAAGGGTTACTTGATATACCTGCGGAATTAATCAGGATTGGTGATTTATGTGAGGCACAAAATTCGTACGGTTTAGCAATAGAATATTATCTTGCTGCATGCGATAAAGTATCATACTCTGACGAAATTCAAGTTAAAATTGCTAAAACCTATGAAAAATTAGCAGCATTGCATCCGACAGATTTGCAGTTAGCTGCTCTTGCAAAGCATTATTATGTAATGGCTGCGCATGCTGGTAATTATGATGCTGCAGTTCAAATTGATCAAGTTATAAAGTCCATGCCAGAGCTTGCGGCAGTGTATAGCTGTATTAAGTGTCCTATAAGTTTGATGGCAATTATTATTCCAGCCCGAGTGTTATATGTTGAAGATGCTAAAGAAACTTGTTTTACTTTCGAGGCCATTAGCTTAATAAACTGGTTTAGCACTTCGAAAACTCATGCTAACCCACTTAACCCTAAACAGCAAATTTTAGAAAACGAATTACTGCCAAATCATTTTCTAAAAGATTTAGTAGTTCATTTGTATCTTGGAAAGGATCTGCTAGATTTCGAAGGTTTTTACGCTCCGAACAGCAAGCAATTTTTGCAGCAACCAGTAATTACCATGGATGGTTATGTTATAGATTTACCGGCAATCGCGCATGTTGGTATACATAATGCAGTTAAAAATTCTGATATGCAGATCTATTTAGAGGACAGGATTGTTTCTGAATTATTCAAGATAGCAAAAGAATTGCACAATAAAAAGCAACCTGCAGTAGCAGCGTTGCGTGCTAAAATGGCTTGATTAATTGCTTAAGATTCCAGCTTGTGTTAAATAGGGCATTGTGCTTGGAGCCCTTCCTTTAAAGTTTATGAAAAGATCTAAGGTGCTTTCCTCTCCAGTCTTTTCAAGAAAAGTCTTCAAAAACTTTTTGCCAATTTGTGGATCAAATAAACTTCGTTCTCGAAATGATGCGAATATATCTGCTGCCAAAACCTGTGACCATTGTTCTACATAATAATTTGCGGCATACTCTGTAGAAAACGAATATAAAAAATGATTTGCTAGACGTTCATATTCATAATGTGGGGTTATCGCGGTACTTTGTCTTATCTCGGTTAAAATTGCTAATGGGGTCTTGCTTAAATCTTGAGCTGAATTACTGTGTAATCCAAAATCAAATAGGGCTAACTCTATTTGTCCAAGTAAAGCTAGTGCGGCATTATAATTGCGTAGTGCATACATCTTATTAAAATCATCCCGGGGCAAATCTTGACCATTATTAACATTTTGGGAGATGTCCAGCATTACATCATATATCCAAAACCAATCTGCCATAAAGTTGCTAATTACTTTACTACTTTCGAATGTATTGGCGTTTAAACCAGATAAGTTTGGATAGTCGCTCATAGTAAGTACATGCTCCAACATGTGACCAAATTCAAAAAACAAACTTTCAACATCATGATATTCCAATAATCCATCGCTACCGCCAGAGAAGCTGGCATTAATAAAAGCAACTGGTAATTGAATTGCGCCATCACTAAACTTGAATCTCGAAGTATAAAATCCGGTCCAGGTGCCTGGCGTTTTTTGATCTCTAGCAAATATATCTAAATAAAAATAACCTCTAAGTTGTTTATTTTGATCTGTTACCGAAAAAACTTGTACTGCATTGTTCCAGGTACTGGCACTTTTTTCTTCTTTAAACTCTAAATTGAATAACAGGTTTGTGAGCGTAAATAAGCCTTGATATACGGTGTTTTTTGGAAAGAATTTCTTAAACTCGGCTGTACGAATATCAAACTTCTTTTCTTTATATTTTTGCGAATAATAAGCTAGATCCCAAGCCTCAAGTTTATCTATCCTATCTACGTTCTTAGCATACTCAGATATAAGTTGTAGCTCTTGTTGTGCTTTTGGTTTTGCTTGTGTTGTTAAATCATTTAGAAATTTCAGAACATCATCAATAGTTTGTGAACCCTTAGTGGCCAGGGCATAATCTGCGTAACTTTTATACCCAAGTATAGTTGCTACTTCTTGGCGTAATGTTAGTATTTGATTTATTATGCTTGCATTGTCCCATTTTCGATCGTTGCTATTTTCAGCTTGATCAGAAGCAAGGGTATTATACGCCTTATAAAAAGTTTGGCGTAATTCGCGGTCTTTAGCATATGATAATATTGTTGCAACACTAGAATCATCCAAATTCAACACCCAACCAGTTTTATTCAATGTCTTTGCTTTGGCTGCTGCAGCATTCCTAAAGGTATCTGGTACTCCATCAAGTATGTTTGCTTTATCAACCGGAATTTGGTAGCTCCAAGCATTTGTAGCAGCACTGAGGTTTTCTGCAAATTTGTGACCTAGTTCTTGTATACTGGTGTTAATTTGTTTCAAACGATTACCTGATTCTGGATCTAACTCTGCTCCGGTAAGCCGAAAATCTCTTAGCATATTATTAATATGTGCTTGTTGTTCGGTATTTAATTTGGTAAATTCTGCCCCTGTCGCAATAGCCTTGTAAGCTTTATATAAGTCGCGGTTATATACAATTTTCGAATAAAAACCAGTTACTTTAGGTAATATTTTTTGATATGTAGTTTTAATTTCAGGGGTGCCATTAACAGCGTTTAAATGGCTAATAACATTCCAAATCCTAACTACAGCGTTGGTTGCTTCTTGTAGGGGTACCACTGAATTATTCCAAGATGGTGGTGAAATCACGATGCTTGCCAGTCGCGTATCAAATTGCTGTAATACAGTATCCATTGCTGGTTCAAAATCGCTAGCGGTAATTGCTTGGTAGTTTAATAAAGGTAGGTTTTGAAATAAAGGGTTATCGTTGCTCATAGCAGGTTGTACTATGAGCAACAATATTAAACCAGCGATCCTTGCGAGTTTAAGCGACATATATCATCCTATGGTTTTGGTGCTTCTCTTCCTATAATTACTACAACATCGTCAAAATCACCAGGTTGAGCAGTTGCAGTATCTGCTACGCCTGGATTAGCTGTAATTGCTGCTTCGGAAAAAATCAGAGGTGCTGTTACAGTTGGTGCTGCAGCAGCTGCCGTTGTAGCTTCCAAAGTAGTTAGTTCAGTGCTCAAGTCAGTTACTA
The DNA here is from genome assembly GCA_020054325.1 of Gammaproteobacteria bacterium. GTDB lineage: Bacteria > Pseudomonadota > Gammaproteobacteria > UBA6186 > Azoamicaceae > JAGVLG01. Next base: position 31,791 of record JAGVLG010000113.1, on the reverse strand, counting down.
ATTTTTCTAATACGGCATATTTGGGATTAAATTCAGTATCAACCTTATTTCTGATTTGTGCTAACCAATTGTTACAGTCTGTAACATGATTGTCCGTACGAGGTAGGCTTGCAAATGCATCTGGCTGTTCTTTATCCCTTTCATGAATACACCATGCTAACTTACGCACGGTTTCAGAAATTGCAGATAATTCTTGCTTTTTTGCTTCTAAAGTATTTAACAGGGCAATTTTACTGTCTTTTTCTTCAGTTGATAAGGTAGTAGTAGGATGTTCGTTTAAGAATCTCGTAAAATTCGTTGCAAGTATTCCTACAGGTAGTGCCGCAAGTTTGCTTTTTAATTGTGCTTCTATGCCTTGGCTTGCCTTGCGTTGCTCAGAAATATCATTTCTGACACTGGCTCTATCTATCGCTTTAGCAGCTTTTTTTAATGCTTTCATATTACGCTCCTAATAATTCCACGTTTATTATGGTATACTGCTAAATTGTTTAAGTCAACAGATATTGAGAATTATGACTATATTGAATTTGTTGATAAAGCCTTCGAAAAATTTGAACGGCAGCATCACAATACCTGCGGATAAGTCTATTACACACCGCGCAATTATTTTAGCAGCTTTACAAAATAAAACGATACTCATTAAAAATTGGTTACAAAGTTTAGACTGTTTGCGAACATTATATGCCATAGAGTCTATGGGGATAAAAGCTGAGCAGGTAAATGCGAACGATATTGTTATTTACGGTAATGGTCTAAATGGTTTACAGGCACCATCGATACTGCTAGATCTCGGTAATTCTGGCACTGCGTTACGCTTGTTAACTGGGGTATTATGTGCACAAAAATTTAGTACCAAATTGACAGGAGATTCTTCTTTAACCAAGCGTCCAATGGGACGGGTAATACAACCTTTACAGCTTATGGGGGCAGATATAGCCGCACACCAGGAAAACTTTGCACCGCTAATAATAAATCCTGTGACCAAATTAAAATCTATCAATTATACCTTGAAAATAGCAAGCGCTCAGGTTAAATCTGCAATATTACTGGCAGATTTGTATGCACAACGGCGCTCGCAGATTAACGAAATAGTTGCAACACGTAACCATACCGAATTAATGTTGGATTATTTATATAATAACTCCCACCATGATAAAAGCATAACTATTCCAGGAGATTTATCGGCTGCGGCCTTTTTTATAGTTGCTGCTACAATAACGCCAGGTGCAGATCTTTGCATGCCGAATATTGGGATAAATCCAACTCGTAGTGCGTGTATTGAAATTTTAAAAATGATGGGTGCAGATATAACAATTAGCACAATTGCACTGCATAATAATGAACCAAGTGCAGAGATTCGGGTTAAACATGCTAAGCTACATGGCATCACAATTCCAGTAGAATTGGTACCAAATGCAATTGATGAATTTCCAATATTGGCAATTGCAGCTGCTTGTGCCACAGGAACGACTCTTTTTCGCGGTGCCAAGGAATTACGGTTTAAAGAAAGCGATCGACTTGCAGCAATTGCGGCAGGCTTGCGGACTTGCGGTATTATAGTGCAAGAGTTTGTTGATGGCTTACAAATTAATGGAGGGGTACTTTCAGGCGGCACAATTGATTCATTTGGAGATCATCGTATTGCTATGGCTTTTGCTGTGGCAGGCTTAGTTGCACAGCAGCCCATTATGGTTCAGAATACTCAGAATATTGCCACCTCATTCCCAGACTTTGTTGCAGTAGCACAATCAGCAGGGTTTGATATTAGGGCAATCTAAACTGGTCGCAGCCCAAACCGAACTGCAGGAGTATATGTTTCAAAGAGTTCCAGTATTGACTATAGACGGCCCCAGTGGCTCCGGTAAAGGTACGCTTTCTAGATCTCTCGCCATGCACTTTGGCTGGCATTTTTTAGATAGTGGAGCTTTATATCGCGTTTTAGCGCTATATGCCTTACAGCAGCATTGTCGTTATGACGATGTGAGGCGTTTAGTAGAGCTAGCGCGTAGCTTGCCGGTAATTTTTTTGGATGAGCAGGTAATTTTAAACGAAGTAGATGTTTCTTTGACGATACGTACTGAGGATTGCGGCTCCGCAGCCTCGACTGTTGCAGTGATCCCAGAGGTACGGAAGGCGTTATTAGACCGCCAACGCGAATTTGCTAAGTTGCCTGGCTTGGTGGCGGATGGACGTGATATGGGAACAATCGTATTTCCTAATGCTTTTTTTAAGGTTTATTTAGATGCCAGTGCGCATGAGCGTGCTAAACGACGTTATTTGCAGTTGAAGCGCGCTGGGTATAATGTTAATCTACATGACCTCGAAGCAGATATTATGCAACGGGATGAGCGGGATAAAACGCGTGCTGTTGCACCTCTTAGGCCAGCTACAGATGCGATGATCGTAGACACTACAGATAAATCTATCGATGATGTTTTTGCGATAATCAGCAGTGAAGCGCAGCGACGTTTGTCTAAATTTTAACTTTTGGCCTATCGATTCGGCTACGCCCGACGGTAGAGAACATATAGTGGAGTATTACTATGACTGAAACTTTTGCAGATCTCTTAAAAAATAGCAGCAATATCGCCAAAATGTACCCTGGTGCTGTGGTTACCGGTGAGGTAATGGGTATAGAAAACAACGTCGTTCGGGTTAATGTTGGCCTAAAATCTGAAGGCCATATTCCTATCGAACAATTCAAAGATGCTAATGGCTCTTTAGAAGTTCAGGTTGGTGACGAGGTCGAAGTTGTATTAGATGCCCTAGAAAATGGCTGGGGAGAAACCCGTCTATCCCGTGAAAAAGCAAAACGTGCTAAAGCATGGATTAGTTTAAGCAATGCCTTTGAAAAAGGCTTGCCAGTTATGGGGATCATTAGCGGCAAAGTCAAAGGTGGTTTTACCGTTGAACTAGATTCAATTCGTGCATTCTTACCAGGTTCATTGGTAGATGTGCGTCCAGTGCGCGATCCTTCTGGTTTAGAAGGCCGTGAATTGGAGTTCAAAGTAATTAAATTAGATCAAAAACGTAATAACGTTGTAGTCTCACGTCGTTCTGTAGTTGAATCTGAAAGCAGTGCAGAGCGTGAAGCATTACTTGGCAATTTACAGGAAGGTCAAGAAGTGAAAGGTGTGGTGAAGAACCTAACCGATTATGGTGCTTTCGTAGATTTAGGTGGCATCGATGGCTTGTTACACATAACAGATATGGCATGGCGTCGTGTTAAGCATCCAAATGAAATTGTAGCCGTTGGCCAGGAATTGAAAGTTAAAGTATTGAAGTTTGATCGCGATAAGTCTCGTGTATCGTTAGGCTTGAAACAGTTAGGCTCAGATCCATGGGTAGATATTAAGAAGCGTTATGCTGAAAATACTCGTTTAACTGGTAAAGTAACCAATATTACTGATTACGGTTGTTTCGTTGAAATTGAAGAAGGCGTAGAAGGTTTAGTACACGTTTCTGAAATGGATTGGACCAACAAGAATATTCATCCAAGCAAAGTAGTACAACTAGGTCTGGATGTTGAAGTAATGGTATTGGATATCGATGAAGAACGTCGTCGTATCTCTCTTGGCTTAAAGCAATGCCAAGACAATCCATGGAGTGCTTTTGCATCTTCATTTAATAAAGGCGATAAGGTAAGTGGTAAGATCAAATCGATTACTGACTTCGGGATCTTTATTGGTTTAGATGGTGGTATTGATGGTTTAATCCACTTATCAGATCTATCTTGGAATGATACAGGCGAAGCTGTGGTACGTCAGTATAAGAAAGGCCAAGAAATTGAAGCAATGGTGTTAGCTGTTGATGCTGAACGCGAAAGAATTTCTTTAGGCGTGAAGCAATTGATGCAAGATCCATTCTCTATGTACGTAGCAGATAATGCCAAAGGTACGATCGTTAAAGGTACAGTTGCAGCAGTAGATGCTAAAGGTGCTACGATTACTCTCGCTGGGGGTGTAGAAGGCGTGCTTAAAGCAACTGAGCTAGGACGCGATCGAATTGAAGATGCACGTACAGTTCTTAATGTTAACGATTCAGTAGAGGCGAAGATTGTAAATGTTGATCGCAAAAATCGCGTGATCAGTTTATCAATTCGTGCCAAAGATGTAGATGAAGAGCAAGAAAGCCTACGCGAATTCAACCGCGCTGGTGAAGATTCTACCAACACTACTCTTGGGGATCTATTGAAAGAGAAAATGGAAAATCGCGATAATAATTAATTGTTGTGGTTTTCTTAAAAGAGGCGGGGATATTACCTCGCCTTTTTTTATGCAATTACGTTACGTGTCCTAAGATTACTGGTTACCACAAAGTCGCATTTGTTTGCAAAAGCTTCCTTGTTTTTTATACTCACAGTTAAATCAGGATTGTTAACCTCGATTGTGACAGTGTGTTTTATAAAATTTGGATCAGTACTTGGTAAAGAAAAATCACAAGTGAGTGTGGCTTGATAAGTTAAATCCACCTCAAGATTATCTGCATCTCTTGTATATTCTGGGATAGCAGAAAATGCTTGTAAAGGTAATGTGAAACATAGCTTTAGTTCATTATTATTTAATTCTAATACCTGGGTGCATTCTGGAGATTGTTGTAGTGTGCGAAACATTAAAATAGCTTGCCCTTTATATTTACAATCAGGAATAAACTGATTCCAAAAGCATAAATTTGCATTACCAAAACTCTGATTAAAGTTTGTTAATATTCCTGTTACAAAGGGTAATGGTATGTTATTGTTTACGGCAATTAAATTACTCCACTCTTCTAATAAAGCAGCGTATTCGCTACGTTCTACTAAAATTTGATTCTTATAAACCTTAGTGAAGCGTACTAAATCTTTTAAAAATTGATCTGTATCAGCATCTATTAATTCGCTCGTTGGCGTTGCTGGGGATGTTGTGGAGTTAGAAGCTTTGCGCACCACCCTGGTATAATATCGAAGATCTTGTGTATCTAAAGCCAGTGCTGGATCTTCATTATCTGTGACGCATAAACATAATGATTGATTAGTAGTTAATGTTAAAGAACTAGTTAAATAATCACTTAATTGCAAATATGTACTACTCGCCGTGCTGCTAGCATAATCGACCCCGCTTGCTGCTAAAGCGCGTAATGTACCTAGTGTCCCTAAAGGATCACTTACTACGCCGTAAGCAAATGTTATAGCACTTCCAGCAGTATTGCTTAGTTGTTCTGGAGTGTTATCTATTATTTTTCTTAACATTTTTTCTCTGATTATTATTATGTAATTAAATTAGTAGCGTTATCTAGATAATCCTAGTTGTGCTGCGTTTAGTGCACGATTATTTGTTACCAACTCTTCAAACAATTTTTCGTTATAAATTAGATCGCCGTCCGTTTTAAACATTTCATATTGGCTTAAAAATAATTTTTGATGTTCTAAAACGTTTGGTGAAACTTTACGATTACGTACAAATGGGTTAGTAAAAGTATGTGCTAGCTTTTTTAAACTATGCGAAATGGGATTGTTGTCGACAATACTTTTATTAGACAGGCTATGCTTAATCGATGCGCTATGCTCTGGATTTGTATTGCTTAAATGTAAATATTCATTGTTCTTCAGCGGTTGTACAAAATTGTGTTGGGTATGTGCTTTGAAGGTTCCGATTGCAGTTAAAGTTCCGAGGGTGCTTGCTATTGCGACTGGGCTTAGAATATAGCTTGCAGCAGTTGCTGCAGTTAGCATTTTTACACCTAGCCAACCCTCATGGCCGCTTTCTACTTTGCATACTTCAACATGTGCAACTTCAGAGTTAGCGTCGTGTAAAATATTTGTTTGACCGGAAAGCTGGATCCCATCACCAGCTACGCGTAATGCACGTACATTAATTTTTACGCCAAATTTGGCTAAATATTTAGCATGCTTGTTGCAACGTTCAGCAGATACATGCGGAACTCCGGCAGAGTTTACGTGATTTACTGTGATTTCTTCAATCATAGTAAATGGTGCGTGTGCTGAGGTCGCTACCGCACCACTTGGACGTGATGTTAAGGCACTTTTAATGTGTGCCCCAGCTTTACCTAATAAGTTTTTTTCTTGGTAACGTTTATGCGCTTGAATGCGTGATGCTGCTTCAATGAAAACCGAAGCGCAGTTTTGTGCATCGCCGCCACCTAAACTATGGCCCGAGAAGGAAATCTTCTGTTGCATGTCGGTTTCACTTACGCGCTCACCAACTACTTTTGCAATTTGCGATAAAATTAAGTCTTTTTCGGCATGGAAAGATTCCTGTCCAGCACCGCCATATTCTAAATCTCTAATAGTACTTGCTTTACAGGCTGTACCGCGGAACACTACGTGTACCCGATTATTTTCAGCTCCAGTACCGGCTAGAATGTAGCCAAGAATTGCAGGATTTTCAGTTTCAATAGGGGTTATGGAGTATTCACGGGTTATGCCATCTTCATCAAGGATACCTATTGTTTTACCAGCAACATAATTTTCAGCTAAATCATACGCTACCGTATGAGCTAAATGTTCAGCACTGGCAAACTTAGCCAGGGTTGCTCTTTCATTTTCTGCATAGCTAGCTAGAGATTTACTAATTTCTAATGCTTTGTTCCGACTTGCTACTGGCATATGTTACTACCCTTATTTTTCTATCTCGAATCAAGCAACATTTTACCCATAAGATAAGCTATATGTCAAGTTGCTTAACTAATTATTTGATGATTTGTATCATATACGGGCTAAAAAGTTGCTATACACGTAATTATATATATTCGCTTGGGTGGGTCTTAAACTATAATGTGCATATCCGCATCGTCTAGGTTTTTCAATATGTTGTTAAGTATTCAGCACAATAAAATTGCGAAGAAAATTTTCACTTATATTTGTAACAAATACTGCTATTCATTTGTGGCAGGAATATTATTACCATTTGCTTTTGCTCCCTATGGAATATGGGGGGTAGCGATAATATCTTTATTTGCGTTAATAACGATATGGAAGGAATGTAAACCTAAGCAGGCATTAATGTCTGGTTTCATTTTTGGGGCTGCATACTTTGGTTTTGGTATTACATGGTTTATTAATTGTGTGGCAGATTATTGCCAAGTATCAAAATTTGCTGCATCTTTATTGTATATAATTGTAGTTGCCATAATCGCGTCGTATATAGCTTTAGCTGGTGCTCTGTTTCGTTGGGTGTATGCTACATATACCGTTAGAGCTTTAGTCTTAGCGTTTCCAGCAATCTGGGTAACATGCGAATGGTTGCGCAGTTGGTTGTTTACTGGTTTCCCATGGCTAGTGTTAGGCTATAGCCAAGTTGATGCGCCATTAAAAAGTTTTGCACCAATAATAGGCGTGTTTGGTATATCCTGGTTGTTATTAATAAGCGTGTCTTTATTGTATATTAGTGTACATAAAAATACTTATAAATTTAAAATAAGATTATTTAGTATTATAAGTTTAATTTCTCTGTGGGCATTAGCACTAATACTACATAATATATCTTGGACTAAGTTTGATTCAGTTCCACATAAAGTTAGTCTGATCCAAACTAATCTAGATCCAAAAAATAAACCTAAACTTACTTTTGAAGAGCATGCCAGAATTTATTCGCCACTAACAATTGCAAATTTAGATTCAGAATTGATAATTTGGCCAGAGCATAGTTTACCATATTTTCTACCTTATTCTGCGAGCTATTTAGGTGAAATTGCAAAATTAGGGAAGCAACATAACCTTACGATTTTATTAGGTGCACTAGACTCTCCCCCAGAATTATTTAAAAAAGATATGTTATATTTTTATAATTCAGTAGTTGCAGTTGGAGCTGGTAGTGGTAATTACTATAAACAAAAATTAGTACCATTCGCCGAATATTTACCCTTTGAAAAATTTGTTGGTAAAATTTTAAAAAAATTTGATATTAAATATCGTGTTGCAGTAAAAGGCAATAGAAAGGAGCCGCAAAATCTTGTTGTACCAAATAGCAATTTATTACCAGTGATTTGCTATGAATTAACTTATGCAGAGCATCTTCGCGCTAGGCTAAAAGATTCACAAGCTAATGTGATTGTAAATTTAAGCGAGGATGGCTGGTTTGGAGACTCAAACGTATTAGCTTTGAATATCGATGTTGCCCGCATGCGGGCGCTAGAAACTGGACGGTATATCTTACGCAGTGCAACCCGTGGCATTACGGCAATTATTGATCCTAAAGGCAATGTTATTGCAGCAAGTAGGCCGTTTGTTACAGATGCAGTTCGTGGTGAATATTATAATGCTTTGAATCAGACTCCATGGACTACATTAGGAATGCCATATTTGCTTTTGCTAATGTTAATTTGCGTGGTATTAGCTTTTAATTGGCGAGCATTGCCAATGCGACTTTTGAAGTAGGGCTGCGTCCTAAGGCATTTGCAATAAAATTACTAACTGCAACAATCTTTTCTAGGTCAATTCCAGTAGAGATCCCCATACCATTTAACATATAAATTACATCTTCAGTAGCTACATTGCCGGATGCACCTTTAGCATACGGACATCCCCCCAATCCACTTACAGATGCATCAAACACACGCACCCCTTGTTCTAAAACTGCATAAATGTTAGCAAGAGCTTGACCATAAGTATCATGAAAATGTGCAGCAATATGTGTAATTGGTATTTGTTTTACAACGGCATCAATTAATTTCTTGGCGCGAAAAGGAGTACCAACTCCTATCGTATCCCCCAATGAAATTTGATAACAACCCATTTCAAATAATTCTTTAGCAATTTCAGCAGTTTTAGTAAACGGAATTTCACCTTCATATGGGCAGCCCAGGGTGCAAGAAATATAGCCGCGAACGGTGATTTTATTTTTCTTAGCAAGATCCATTATCTTGGTAATACGTTTTAAACTTTCGTCTAAAGTACAGTTCGTGTTCTTTTGGCAGAATGTATTTGAAGCAGCAGTAAAAACTGCTATGCTTTTTGCTCCAGCATGCAAAGCCTGCCCCATGCCAGCTTCGTTTGGTACTAATACTGGGAAATTTATGTTTGGAATATTTTTAATCGCATCAAATACTTCACTTGCATCAGCTAATTGCGGGATCCATTTTTGGGAGACAAAGCTAGTAGCTTCAATGGTTTTTAGGCCAGTGGTTGCTAACTGCTTGATTAGTTCCACTTTAATATCTGTGGCAAGTAGCTTAGTCTCATTTTGTAGACCATCGCGAGGCGATACCTCAACTATTTGTACTGTATCTGGAAAGGACATAACGGCTCCATTAGTAGTTCCAACTGAACTACTAAATATCGCTACGGGTGACGCGGAGTCGGATCCCTTATACACGCGCAGCGTTAGCGAGCATGTATAAGGTGACGCAGCGTCAGGACCCGTAGCTTGAACATAGCTTAAAAGTTCAGCAGGAACTGTTGTCAATAAATTAAATTATTGAGCTAATCTAAAAATTCCTGGTAATATGCAAAACATAGCACATGGTTGCAATATCTGGTAGTATTATGTTTGAAAGAAAACTTATAATTTTCATTAAACGAATAAAATCGTTAGTAGGTATATGTGTAATGTTAGTTACTAGTTTAAATGCAGTGGCACTGCAAGATATTCTAATTTATTCTGGTCCTGGAGCCGGTAAGCTATCGATTGAAAACACGCTGCACACCATAAAGCAATTAGTGGGCGATCGCTACAATGTTATCACTGTTGGTCCTGAAGTTATCACTAAGCAAGACTGGTTTAAAAATACTGCACTATTAATTATGCCGGGTGGCGCAGATCGACCATATCTAGCTAAATTACGTGGCCAGGGTAATGCCAATATTCGTGAGTATGTATCTAATGGCGGCAAATATTTAGGAATTTGTGCTGGCGCGTATTATTCTGCAGATAGGATTGCCTTTGCAGTTGGAGATTCAGATTTAGAAGTAACTGGCGAGCGCGAATTAAAATTTTTTCCAGGTTTAGTGTCTGGGCCAACCTATTCTGGTTATGATCATCGTGATACGAGCAATTACGCTGGTACCCGGGCTGCAAAATTAACCTGGCAATTAGACGCACCATTTGCCAATAATTCGAATTTAATAGTCTTTTATAATGGCGGTGGTAGCTTCATTGATGCTGATAAATTTTCAAATGTAATTATATTGGCACGCTACAATCCAGAACAGCAGGATGCAGTTAACTCTCCCGCTGCAATTATCGAATGTAAAGTCGGCAAAGGAATTGCCGTGCTAAGTGGCCCACATTTTGAATGGAATCCACATACCTTAGACACCAAGTCTGAATATTTGGCTAAAATCAAACCACAGTTAGAGGCTAATGAACAAGCTCGGCTCCAATTAGCAAAACATCTATTAGATCGCTTAGCGATTGAGCATGGCTAATGTCAGCAGTTCCCGCTTTTTTGCTGCAGGATATTTAAATTATCTTTAGTTATATTATGCGCAACCTTCTCAGTTTTAAACTGGCGCTGTGCTTCTTTAAATTTATTTGTTGCTATCTCTAATTCATATTCCAGCTTTAGAATTCTAGTATTTAATGTATTCTTTTCAGCTTTGTATGCAGATAATAGGTCAGCTATATCGCGTTGATATTCCTTTGTCATTATATCAATACGCCGTTTATAGCTAGTTTCCAATTCCTCTACAGAATCAACTATTCCCTTTAGCCATTCTTTATATTCTGTTTGATGCATAGTCATACATTAGTTGTTTTACTTACTAATATAATAGAACTAGTTATGGGATTATTCCAGGAAAAATACTAATTTTGCCATTGAGGTTTGCGTTTTTCTAAGAATGCTTTTAATCCTTCTTGGCCTTCGGCCGAAGTTCGCAGCTTGGCGAATAGGCTGCTATTTACTTGATCAATATTATTACAATTAAAGTCTTGATTAGCGAGTAGTAATTTTTTGGTCGCTGCTATTGCATTTGGGGCAGTTTGCATTATTAAGTTTACAAAATGATCTAAGCAGGAACTTAAGTCTGAAGCATTAGTTACCACCTCATGTACTAAACCAAGCTGTTGCGCAATATTTGCGGTGAAAGTTTCTGCTGTTAGGAACCAGCGTCGGGCAGCCTTGTTGCCTATAGTGGGTAGTACATACGAACTAATTATTGCTGGCGCAATACCCAACTTAACTTCAGAAAAGCAAAAGACACTATTACTTAATGCAATTACTATATCACAGCATGCCACTAAACCAACTCCACCGCCATAGATTGCTCCCTGGGTGATACATATCGTTGGTTTATTTAGTTCATTTAAGGTACGCATCAATTTTGCTAGCGCTAATGCATCAGCTGCATTTTGTGTTTCATCAAAGTTTATACTTTGCTGTACCCAGTTTAGATCGCCACCAGAGCAGAAGTTATTGCCAGCACCACTTAATATCACTAAACGAACACTTGGATCGTTATTTATTTCTTGTAAACTCGCAGTTAAAGCAGCAATCAGTTCTGGATTCAAAGCATTCCGGACGCTAGGTCGATGTAATATTAAACTAACTGTACCGCCTTGTTTTTCTACTAGTAAGACTTCATTTTCATTATGCATATTACATCCTAAACACACCAAACTTAGTTTCTGGAATTGGGGCACATAGCGCTGCTGATAAACTTAATGCTAAAACATTACGCGTTTCACTTGGAATAATGACACCATCGTCCCATAATCTTGCGCTTGCATAGTATGGATGAGTTTGTGCTTCATATTTTTGTGCTAAAGCTTCCCGATATTCACGTTCGGCTTCATTAGACCACACCTCGCCAGATTTTTCCATTTTGCTACGTTGTACTTGCGCCATTACGCTGGCAGCCTGTTCGCCACCCATTACTGCAATGCGGGCATTGGGCCAGGTCCAAAGAAATCTTGGGCTATACGATCTACCGCACATGCCATAATTTCCTGCGCCAAAACTACCGCCAATTATTACTGTTAATTTTGGAACTTGTGCGTTGGCAACAGCCATAACCATTTTTGCGCCATTTTTAGCAATACCACCAGCCTCGTACTGACTGCCAACCATGAAGCCTGTGATATTTTGTAAAAATATTAAAGGGATTTTGCGTTGACAACATATCTCGATAAAATGACAACATTTTAAGGCGGACTCACTAAACAAAATGCCATTATTTGCAATTATACCAACAGGGTAACCAGTTAAATGTGCAAAACCGCATACTAAGGTTTTACCATACTGAGCTTTGAATTCATCTAATTGCGAATCATCAACAATTCTAGCAATAACTTCACGTACATCATATTGCATGCGTGGATCACGTGGAATTATTCCGTTTAATTCTTCAACAGGGTAACGCGGCGGTACAGCTTGCTGCATGGCTAATTGTACCGGCTTACGGCGGTTTAAATTTTTGATACAATTGCGAGCTATTTCTAGGGCATGCTTGTCGTCATTTGCATAATGATCGGACACACCAGAAATTTTACAATGCACATCAGCGCCACCAAGTTGTTCGGCGCTGACTTCTTCGCCAGTAGCAGCTTTAACTAATGGAGGACCAGCTAAAAAAATCGTTGCCTGGTTTTTCACCATAATACTTTCATCTGCCATAGCTGGTACATAGGCACCGCCTGCGGTACAAGATCCCATTACCACTGCAATTTGCGGGATATTTTTGGCAGACATAGTGGCTTGATTAAAAAAAATCCTACCAAAGTGATCGCGATCTGGAAAAACTTCATCTTGATAGGGCAAATTAGCGCCGCCCGAATCTACTAAATAAATACATGGTAAATTGTTAGCTTCAGCAATTTCCTGAGCGCGTAAATGTTTTTTAACAGTAATTGGATAATAGGTGCCACCTTTAACAGTTGCATCATTCGCCAAAATCATGCATTCAATCCCATTTACCAAGCCAACACCAGCAATTATGCCACCGCATGGTACTGCTTCATCATATAACTCTAATCCCGCCAATAAACCGATTTCTAAAAATACGGTATCTGGATCAATGATTGCAGCAACTCTTTCACGTGGTAAAAGTTTACCCTTTTGCTTGTGACGTTGCTGCGCAGTTTGCGAACCACCTTGTTGTGCTGCGCATAAACGCTGTTTTAAATCGTTTATTAACTCTTCAAGATTGGCTTGATTAGCTTTATATTCATTGCTTTGAGTATTTATTCTAGTTTCAATTAATGGCATTTAATTCATCCGTTCAATTGCAATCGCGGTTGCTTCGCCACCACCAATACATAAGGATGCAACGCCAATTTTTTTATCAAGTTGTTGCATGGCGCCTAGTAAGGTACAAATAATTCTGGCACCAGAGGCCCCAATTGGGTGTCCTAAAGCACATGCGCCGCCATGTACATTAACTTTATTTGCATCAAGATTAAGCTCTTTTATCGCAGCTAAAGTTACCACGGCAAAAGCTTCATTTATTTCATACAAATCGATATCTTTATCCTGCAATTTGGTTAACGCAAATAATTTTTTGATTGCATCAACTGGCGCAGTAGTGAACCAATGTGGTTCTTTAGCAGCGCTAGTTTGGCCAAGTATTTTTGCGATCGGTTTTAAATTATATTTTTTTGCAGTACTTAACCGAGTTAATACCAAGGCAGCTGCACCATCTGAAATTGAGCTGGAATTTGCTGCAGTTACTGTACCGTTTGGTGTGAATGCAGGTTTTAATTGTGGAATTTTTTCAGGCTTAGCTTTGGTTGGGCATTCATCCTGGATAACTTGGGTTGTATCATTTTTTATAGTTACCGCTACAGGAGTGATCTCTGCGTTAAAGTAGCCATCGCGCGAAGCTTTTTGTGCTAACTCAAGTGAACGTAAAGCGAATTTATCTTGTTCTTCGCGAGAAATATGTAAACTAGAGGCTGTTTCATCTGCAAATACTCCCATGGATTTGCCTCTTTGATATGCATCTTCTAAACCGTCTACTAACATATGATCATAAATCACGCCGTGGCCCATGCGATGGCCGCCCCGAGCCTTATCAAGATAATACGGTGCGTTACTCATACTTTCCATACCGCCAGCAACTATGAATTCAATGTTTGCATTACAAGCTAATACATCATGCGCAAACATAACGGCTTGCATGCCAGAGCCACAAACTTTATTCACTGTGCAACACGTTGTTGTAATCGGTAAACCTGCTCCTATTGCAGCTTGGCGTGCTGGTGCTTGCCCGAGTCCCGCAGGAAGTACACAACCCATGTATGCAGCATTAATTTTATCTGCAGTAACACCGCTGCGCTCAACAGCAGCACTAATGGCAGCACTGCCAAGTTGTGGGGCGGTCAGAGACGCTAATGCTCCTTGAAAGGCACCAAGTGGGGTACGCGCAAAGCCTATTATTACAATAGGATCATCAGTTAGCATTTGTAGTCTCCTTAAATATCTCACGTCCAATTAAAAGTCTGCGAATTTCTGAAGTTCCCGCGCCAATTTCGTACAATTTTGCATCACGCAATAAGCGCCCGCAAGGAAATTCATTAATATAACCATTGCCACCAAATATTTGTATTGTTTGTAATGCCATTTGTGTTGCATGCTCTGCTAGAAATAAAATAACAGCTGCTGCATCGCGATTAGCAATTTCTTGGGTATCGCATGCCTGTGCAGTAGCATATAAAAAGGCACGGCAAGCATTTATCGTGGCATACATATCAGCAATCTTTGCTTGAATCAATTGAAATTCACCAATGGATTGATCAAACTGTTTACGAGTATGTATATATGGCACAACTAAATCCAAACAAGCCTGCGTAATTCCTAATGGTCCTGCAGCAAGTATTACTCGTTCGTAATTTAAACCGCTCATTAGGACTTTAGCTCCAGCATTTACTTTGCCTAAAACATTGGCTGCTGGAACCATGCAATTATTAAACACTAGTTCACAAGTATTAGAACCGCGCATTCCGAGTTTATCTAGTTTCTGGGCATGTGTAAAACCAGGCATATTTTTTTCAACTATAAAAGCCGTGATACCTTTGCTTTTTGCATTAGGATCGGTTTTGGCATATACAATGCAAACATCTGCATCTGGGCCGTTCGTGATCCACATTTTTGTGCCATTTAAAATGTAATAATCATCTTGTTTAACAGCTTTAAGACGCATGCTCATTACATCGGATCCTGAATTGGCCTCGCTCATTGCTAAAGCCCCAACATGTTCGCCAGAAATTAATTTGGGCAAATATTTTTGTTGTTGCTCTTTGGATCCATTACGACAAATTTGATTAACACAAAGGTTAGAATGAGCCCCGTAACTTAAGCCAACTGCAGCGCAAGCCCGGGAAATTTCCTCCATAGCAATTACGTGTTCTAAATATCCAAGGTTGCTACCACCAAATTCCTCAGGTGCAGTAATTCCAAGCACACCTAATTTACCCAGCTTTTGCCATAACTCTGAAGGAAAGGTATTTGATTCATCTATTTTGGCAGCGATAGGAGCGATTTCATGCTTAGCAAATTGTGAGACTGAATCTCGGATTAAACTAGCGGTTGTACCGATATTAAAAGGTAGGTTTTGGAGCATTTCTCATCCTTGAAGGCGCGCCACTCTTAGCAATAAATTTTAACGCATACTCGCGTAGTTTAACAACTAGGTTCGACGGTGTTCGGCTATAGAGTGTAGCTTTTCTCAACTTGACTAGTTAATGCTGTGTACCACAAGTAATGCATTACTTATTCAATTGTCAAACTATAACCTGTATATTAAGTTTTTGCATTGAAAGCACATTGGTGCTGCACCAAGGCCAGCACCTAATATTTAACATCCATCCATAAATTCGAATGATGCAGACTATTCTTTATATGTTTCTTTTAAAACGTAGCTTAATGCAGCAGCAATAAATAAACAAATTGGTAAAACTAATAGAGCAGTTTGGTATTGTGATACGGTTGAACTAGAAATAATATCAAGGATAATTCCAATTAGTGGTTGTAGAATGATCCCGCCTACCATAACAATCATATTTATCAAGGCAGTAGTAGTACCGCTTGCATATTGCTTGGTTATATCATTACCAACCGCGAATACTAAAATTTCAGCGCTGTTGAAAAATCCTAGCCCAAATAGGCAGGTAGTCATGTAGTTAGAGTGCATGTATGGATCATATATTATTAACCAGGCACATGCTGCACTTAACAAGGATCCTACAATAAGTGGCAGTCTTCTGGATTTTACCCAATTTGAGATTAAGCCCCATAATGGTCCACCAACACCAAATCCTAGAAACATCATGGACGCCGCAAATGCTGCTTCAGTTTTGCTATACCCAATAGTTTCTAAATAGGGCATAGCCCACATTTCAGCAAAGCTAGCCAGTGGTAAAAAGGTGAAGCAACCAATTATACCGCTTAACCAAATCGTTTCATTTTTTAAAGCAGCGCTCAAAACTTTAGTAAATGGCAACTGGTTGGTTTGTGATGCGGTGTGAGGCAGATGATGTTGCGACGGTTCGTCACGAATAATCCACCACATAAAAATACTTAACAACAAACCTGCCCATGCAGCGAATTCTAAAGCTTCACGCCAAGTCATCGATTGTATTAATTGAGCCAGGATAATTTCGCCACCCATAGCGCCGAACATTCCTAGCAACATACAAAGTCCGACCATAAGGGCATAGTACCTGTGAGGTAACCAATTGGCACAGATCTTCAAATAACCAACGAATGCAAAAGCAGATCCGAAGCCAATAATAAACCTACCAATTTGTGCTAACCACAGGCTAGTGGTTAAGCTAAATATAAATGTTCCGATAACACACAACAAACCTGCAACAGATAAAACTATCCTGGTACCAAATTTATCGATCAAGAGACCAACGGGGATCTGTAATGGCATGTAAGCATAATAGAAAAAGGCAGACAGCACTCCAAGGCCAGCATTAGAAATATTAAATGAATGCATCAAGTCTTGGCTGATAACACTAGGGGTAACCCTTAGAAAGTATTCATAAGAATAAAATATTGCTGCTATGGCGCAGATCACAAAAGCTTGACGTTGCACATTATGTATGGCCATTAAAAACTATTACCACAGATCCAAATTAAATAACGTTTTATTATAAACAGCTCGTTATATAATTCAAGTAGGTGGCTAATTTAAAGTTATCCATATATATAATTATTGCATTATTTTTAAGTTACATTAGTATAATAAGAATTGATTTATAACAGGGAGTAGTAAATGTTTATATTAAACAAGCTAATACACGCAACAAGATGGTCGTTAGCTGGATTACGCTATGTTTTCCATCATGAAATAGCCTTCAAATTAGAATTATTCGTAGCAGTAATTTTAATCCCTTTGGCTTTTGTATTAGCTGATACCCTAAATCAATTGTTGTGGTTAGTTTTTTCTATTTGGTTAGTATTAATAATTGAGTTAATTAATAGTGCAATTGAAACGGTGGTAAATAGAATAGGTACAGAGCAGCATGAACTATCGATGCGCGCTAAAGATATAGGCTCTGCTGCAGTATTTATGGGTATACTATTTGCGCTACTGGTTTGGGGCTCGTTTTTATTGCAACAATTAGCTGTTTAATTTTGCATAAAGTCCAATAATGCGCCTAAGAAACGCGATGCTTCGCCACCAGTGCAAGCGCGATGATCAAATGATAGCGATAATGGCAGTAATTTTACAATTGCCATTACGCCATTTACTGGTGCTACCGTGTCACGGAGTTTGCCTACTCCTAAAATAGCAACACTCGGTGGCACAATAATTGGATCGGCATAACGACCAGCAAATTTACCAAAATTTGATAATACAAAACTGCTGCCGCGCATGGCTTCAGGTTTTATTGTTCTATTTGCGACTTCCAATTTCAAATTGTCTAATTCATTACGTAATACATTTGCAGTCTTGCTAGCAACATCGCGAATAATTGGCACAAATAAACCGTCTGCAGTATCCATTGCAATCCCGAGATCTACTTGTGAAAGGATGCGTCGGCCCATAGCGTGACCGTCATACCAAGCGTTTAAATTAGGCTCTATTTTGCATGCATGTACTATAGCTTGCATTAACTTTACTGAAATATCGTAATTTGCATCGAAATTAGTTATGATCGCATCATCTACAATAGTTACGCGTACGATTTCAGCATGGATCTGCTGCATTGCTTGCGCCATAGTACGACGTACGCCTTTAAGTAACTCCAATTCACCAGCTACGTTTAAATTTTGTGCGGCCTGCTCAACGTCCTTGCTAGTTATAGTATTGTTGGGGCCAGTTGCAGTAACGTGAGTTAAATCCACTTGTAGGCGTTGTGCTAAAGCCCGAACTGCAGGAGTGATTTTTGCGGCATTTTGATTGCCCTGTATAGTTGCTGCTTGTTTGGTTATGACGGTGTCTGATGTTTGTAATTTTCCTGCGACAGTCCCAGTATCTTCACGTTTATGCGATTTTATACTGAATTCTTCGAGAAACTCTACTAATGGTGCTCCAGTAGCGACTAATTCGCCTGGTGCTGCTAGCAGCTTTTTTATGGTACCTTTAATTGGGGCGGGCACGTCAACTGTTGCTTTGGCCGTTTCCATAGCAACCAGTGGTGCATCGAGTTCGATGCTATCGCCTTCTTTAACATACCAGCGTACTACTTCAGCATCTGGTAAGCCTTCGCCTAAATCTGGTAAATTAAAAATACTCATGCATACTCCATAACTTCATGTACCGCTTGTAAAATATCGTTTTCATGCGGCATGTAATGATCTTCTAATTGATACAATGGCATAATTGTATCGTAACCGGTAACCCGCTTTATAGGAGCCAACAAAGAAGTTAAAGCAAATTCAGCTAAATTTGCAGCAATTTCAGCCCCAACACCACAGGTTCGTGCTGCTTCGTGAATTATTACACAGCGCCCAGTTTTTTGTACGGAACTTATAATTGTTGCCATGTCTAACGGCTTAATTGTAGCAACGTCAATTACTGCTGCTTGAATACCTTGTTGCGCTAAAGTATCCGCAGCTTTGAGCGTTTCATGTAACATTGCCCCCCAAGATACTAAAGTTACATCAGTACCATCGCGCAATACATAACACACATCTAAAGGTAATGCTGTACCATCATTATTTACTTCTTCTTTAACTAAGCGGTAAATTCTAGTTGGTTCTAAAAAAATTACTGGATCTGGATCACGAATAGCCGCTAACAATAAACCGTAACCCATTGCTGGGCTGGATGGTATTACAACCCGCAATCCTGGGATGTGTGCCAATAAAGCTTCAGTACTTTCAGAATGGTGTTCTGGCGCATGTATCCCACCGCCATATGGAGTACGCATGACAATAGGGCAGCTCAAACGGCCACGAGTTCGGTTGCGCATTCTAGAAACATGACTAATGATTTGATCTAAACCTGCATAAAGAAAACCCATAAATTGGAACTCGGCTATAGCTTTAATTCCTTGGGTACCAAGACCAACACTTAATCCAGCAATTAAATTTTCAGACAAGGGTGTATCGATTACTCGGTCAGTGCCATATTTATCCAATAACCCTACTGTAGCTCGAAATACGCCGCCATCAACCCCAACATCTTCGCCGAAGATTATAACATTGGGATCTGCATTTAATTCGTAATCTAATGCTTGGTTTATCGCTTCAATTAAGGTGATTGCTGTCATCGTGTTTGCACCATATCATATTGTGTTTTTAAAGCGCTTGGTAGAGTTGCATATAGAAAATCAAACATGGAAGTTAAGGGTTGTGCAGCAGTGTTTAAGTAATTTTCCACAGCATTATTAACTAGACTGTTTGCTGCTGCTTGCCATTCTTTATCTCGATCAATATCCCATTGCTTAATCGATTCTAAATATTTACCTAAACGTAATATGGGATCTTTAGATTTTTCAATGACTAATTCATCTGGGTTACGATAACGGCTAGCATCATCTGCAGTAGTATGATCACACATGCGATATGTAATTGCTTCAATTAAACTAGGGCCTGCACCAGCATGAGCTCTTGCTATAGCTTCGCTAATAGCTTGCTTAGTAACAATCACATCATTACCATCTACTACTTCTGAATGTATATTGGCTGCAACTCCTTTTTGTGCCAGTGTTGCAGTTGCGGTTTGTTGTTCAAGTGGGACAGATATTGCCCAATGATTATTATTAATTACAAAAACCAAAGGTAATTTTCTTACGCCAGCAAAATTTAAAGCTTCATAAAAGTCGCCGCGCGAAGTACCACCATCGCCGATGAAGGTTAACACAGCACGTTGTTGTTGGCGGATTTTTAAGGCTAATGCAATTCCAGCAGCATGTAGGGTTTGGCTGGCAATTGGTACACATATCGGCAAGTCTTCTTTAACTGCGGGGTTAGCATAGTTACTTCCGAGTTCGCTACCGCCCCAATACAACAAAATTTCTTCCATTTTAACGCCACGCCATATATATCCAGCGGTATCGCGATAATACGGGCATAAAATATCATTTGCATGCATTGCACTTGCTGCGGCAGTACTGATAGCTTCTTGGCCTAAGCTCGCTGGATATGTTCCGAGTTTTCCAGTACGTTGTAAAGCAACTGCCTTGGCATCAAAAATTCGGGCTAAAACCATGTGTTTATAAAGTTCAATAAGATTAGCAGGATTTTGCGCAAATTCTGGCAATTTTTCGACTAAATTTCCATGTTGATCTAGTATTTGCCTATATTTGATTTCAAATTTTGCAACTACTTTTTCTACCATAATTTTTATCCGCTAATTAGTTGCTATTCAAATAGCTTAATTAATTATATCTAAGTACTCTATACCTTTGATCTGATTCCAAGAGTACATTTTAAACTCTGCTGCAACAATATCGCCATTGGTATCCCATGTCTTTTTCCCGAGTATAGTATCAACTTCGTTATGATGTAGCCAATTTGCTAATATAGTACTATCGATATTATTCGTCTGTTCAATAGCAGCAGCAATTACTTGAACGCTTGCATAAGCATATAAAGCATAACCAGAGGTATCGAGATGTTTAACCTGCATGTTATGAATTACCGGTTTAGCTGCCAAGAGTTTATTTGGTTCTGTTACGAAGCTTAATAGTACACTATTTGCGATCATTGAACCACCAGCATCTTGTATAAATTTTTTAATTGCCACACCATCTCCCGATATAAAAGGGATTTGTACATTTAAAGCATGCATAGTGGTTAAGAGGGAGCTTACTTCAGGATAAAGCCCGGCAAAGTAAACAGCATCGGCATTCAGTTTTTTTATCTTTTTCACCAAATTATGGAAGTTTCTAGTCCCACGTGGTATTGCTTGATACATTATGGGGTTTATATCAAAATGCAATAAATTTTCACTGACAATATCGGCTAGATCTTTGCTATATAGATCGTGATCATGTAGTATTGCTATCCTTTTACTGCGCAAGTGCTTGGCTATAAAGTTTGCTGCTGCCACGCCTTGTTGATAGTCTGTGCCAGTCATCCTAAATAATGTCGCTATTTGGCGTTGAGTAATTTTGGGGTTAGTAGCAGATGGGGTGATGACGAGCAGTTTGGCTTTAGCATAAATATTAGAGCTAGCTAATGTTGCTGCGGAACACACATGGCCGATCACGGCTTGATATTCTTTGCTAGCTACTATTTGCTCAGCAACTTTAATGGCTTCATCAGGGCTGCACTTATCATCAAACGGCACAATTTCTAACTTAACGTCTTTTAGGCCGCCATTATGATTTATATCATTAATAGCTTGTGTTACCCCACCCAGTATTTGGCTGCCATAGCTTGCATAAGGTCCAGTAAATGGCCCAGCTACTGCTATCCGTAGTGGTGCGGGTTCTGCTATACAAGGCATGCTTAATGTTAATGAAATAGATAAATTGATCAGACAATGCAATCGTTGCCATTTGATTTTAGGTCTTGTTACAGCTTTCACTAGTAGCACAGATCCCTTTTGCGTAACATAAATTGCTATTGTATCATATATCGCAAATTAAGGAATTAAACTATGTTTGCGTTAGAGATTAAGAATTTAACTAAAACCTACGCCAATGGCGTTCGTGCATTAAAAGGTGTTGACTTACAAGTGTCAGAAGGGGAGTTTTTTGCATTATTAGGCCCAAATGGGGCTGGAAAGACCACTACTATAAATATACTAAGTTCATTGGTTAACAAAACATCGGGGCAAATAAATATATTTGAGCATGATCTCGACACTGATGTGATTGCTGCCAAAAGTAGCATGGGCTTAGTGCCACAGGAATTCAATTTTAATCAATTTGAAAAAGTGATTGACATTGTAGTAAATCAAGCGGGCTTTTATGGTATACCGCGTAAAATCGCTTTCTCGCGCGCAGAGTACTATTTACAGCAACTAGGTTTATGGGAAAAGCGTAATCAAGTATCCCGTACCTTATCTGGGGGGATGAAACGACGTTTAATGATAGCCCGAGCTTTAGTTCATGAGCCAAGGATGTTAATTTTAGATGAGCCCACAGCTAATGTTGATATCGAGTTACGTCGTGCCACATGGGATTTTTTAAAAAAAATTAACAAAGAGGGTACCACTATAATTTTAACCACGCATAATCTCGAAGAGGCTGAAATTTTATGTCATGGTATGGCGATTATTGATAAAGGCGTTATCCTAGAGAATAATCTAATTAAAAATTTAATTACACAATTAGAATATGAGGCGTATATTTTGGATTTAACCTTGCCTAAAACAAGCATTCCAAAAATTGATGGTTTAGAAATGGATTTAATTGATGCCACCACCCTAGAAATTGCTTTTCCAAAAGATCGCACCTTGAATGAAGTATTTGATCAATTAATGCAACATGGCATCCAAGTACATAGTATGCGTAATAAAACTAATCGTTTAGAAGAATTATTTTTAAAGAAAATCCAGTTTGGGGTTCAAGATTCAGGAGTATCTAATGCGTCTTAGAGAAAATTGGATTAGTTTTTATACATTATTTCGCCGTGAAATGGTGCGCATTATTAGAATTTGGCAACAAACATTATTGCCACCTGTTATAACAATGAGTCTGTATTTTGTTATTTTTGGCGATTTAATTGGTCCACGTATAGGTACTATGGGTGGTTTTGATTACATCCAGTATATTATGCCAGGTTTGGTAATGATGGCTATCATCAACAATGCATATTTAAATGTTACCTCTTCAGTCTTTGGCAACAAGTTTCAACGCAATTTTGAAGAGTTATTAGTTGCGCCGATGTCATATGCTAATATTATTTTAGGTTATGTTTGTGCTGGTATTGCGCGAGGTTTATTGGTAGGTGTAGCTGTAATATTCGTATCTTTATTTTTTACTAAAATTAGTGTTAATGACTGGATAGCAACAATTGTGATTGCTCTGTTGAGTTCAGCATTATTTTCAATTGCAGGAATGATTAATGGTTTGTTAGCCAAGAAATTTGATGATATTTCGATTGTGCCGGTTTTTATTTTAACTCCCCTAACATATCTTGGAGGGGTGTTTTATTCGGTTGATATGCTTTCGCCATTTTGGAGAAGTTTGACGCATTTAAACCCTATTTTTTATATAATTAATGCTTTTCGATATGCATTATTAGGGTATTCAGATGTTGATTTGGTTCCATCATTGTTTATTATTTTTGTTGCTACAATAGTATTATTTTGGGTGTGCCATTGGTTATTAAAAAAGGGAATTGGAGTAAAATCATAGAACACATAGCATGTATAGTTATTGGATCAGGAGTTATTGGCTTAGCATGTGCTCGTGCTATAGCTCGTAAAGGTATTGAAGTCATAATTCTTGAAAAGCAAGAAGCAATTGGCATGGAAACTAGTTCTAGGCATAGTGAGGTTATTCATGCAGGTATTTATTATCCGCCTGGAACTAATAAAGCAAAATGGTGTGTAGAAGGTAAAAAAGAATTATATGCATATTGCATTGGTAACCACATCCCCTTTAAAAAAGTTGGTAAATTGATTGTTGCTACCAATAAAGATGAAATTAAAACTTTAAAAGAGATTAACTCCAAGGCCAAGGCTAATGGTGTTTTTGATCTTGAAACGTTAGATGCATCCGCGGTTGCAGCGCTTGAACCAGAAATCACTGCAGAAGCTGCTTTATTTTCACCATCAACTGGCATTATTGATAGTCATGCATACATGTTGTCACTATTAGGTAATGCTGAAGCGAATGGAGCTATGTTAGCGGTTAATAGCCAAGTTATTGGTGGTAGGGTTACACCAGAGGGAATTGTATTACAGGTTAGAATTGGTAATGATGAAATGGAGCTGCGCACGCAGCGTTTGGTTAATAGTGCTGGGTTATTTGCTTCAGAAGTTTCCCGTAGTATTATTGGAGTTCCGCCAGATCAAATTCCACAAACATATTATCGTAAAGGTAATTACTTTAGTTATGGCATTAATAATTTATTTAAGCATTTAATTTACCCTGTGCCAGTGCCTGGTGGTTTAGGGATCCATAGTACGCTTGATTTATCCGGTCAGGTTCGTTTTGGGCCTGATGTTGAATGGGTTGACAAAATTGATTATGACGTTGATCCTAAAAAGGCTAAAGTATTTGCTAAATCAATAGCACGCTATTATCCTTCTGTGAAAGAAAAACTATTAATTCCAGGATATGCTGGCATTCGGCCAACTTTAGCGGATAAAGAGGGTGGCTTTAAAGATTTTTGTATAGTACGCCATGAAGTTGCTGCACCAGAAATGCGCTTTGTCGGTTTATACGGAATCAAGTCGCCAGGTTTGACATCAAGTTTAGCTCTAGCAGATGCAGTTGCAGCTTTAGTTTAATTCACCAACAATTAGCTTGTGGAACTAGCGTAAGTAACTGCAGGCGTTGTTTAGTAATTTTGCGGCGATAGCAACGGATGTTGTTGGTAGTTCTTCTTGAGTTGTATCTTGGTTGCTAAACTGGAGTAAGCCGTTCTCTTCATCAGCTACATGCACAAGATGTTTAGATTGTGCGGTGCGGTTGTTAGCAGCTACTTCACGATGTTGCATATTATGTGTCTGTTCAAGTTGTCGTTCTTGTTTATCGCGTAATTTGGTAAGAACTTCTTGTGTTTTTATAGCCAACCCTAGCAGTAACGCTGGGGTTACTGTCAATTTGAACCAACGACTTAGCCAGGATAACATGAATTGTTGCGATAGTTGTTTAAATCTAGAATTTTTTACTCCAGACCAGAGTATTTCAAATATTACTTTGGCACAATTGTTTGAAAGAACGTTATACGGATGTTTCCCTGGATTAGAAGCAATATCATTGATAAATTTCAACATGGGTTGCAATTCAAACCCCGAAGTTTTATTGCCATTGTATACTACAGGTAACACTACGTTATCTCGCTCTGGAAAACCAAATGTTACAAATGGCTCTAATTTTTCATCAAATGTTTGATCATCCATTTCTATGTTTGGAAACATAAGGCTTTTAAGCTCTCGTCTACTAATTTGCATGCGCATTTGTGCAATATGTACGTCACGTTTTAATATCTTTAAAAGTTCAGGTGCGTCTTCATTTATAAGTTTTGCATTTTGCTCTTTTACTAAAGCTGTGCGCCATTCGTGATATTTTGTTGCGAATGATTCCGCTGCTGCAGCAATGACTGTTCCATTACTGCCATAAGCTGTTTTTAGTCGGGTTGTATGTAGAATTATACTTGGTGGCAAGTTGATAGTGGTGTGATCAAAATAGTTAAAAAATGGCAAATTAGAGCGTGCAAATTTTTCAATTGGAGCTAGTTTGAGTCGTGCTACAATTTCAGGATCATATTTAAACGGACTATAAGTACCAGATTGCTCACAATCAAACCGATATCGTCGTAATGAGCTGGTCGGATGCCAAGGCGCCCAATCACCTGCTGGCCAGAAACTTACGTAAACTTCATAAAGGGTTTTACCGCTGATTTTATCATTAATGATACGATGTGGAATATCGCTATTTGCAATGTATTGTTTAAATAAATCGCTATTATGGAAGGTAAGACGTAGAGCAATGTGTCCGGTACTTGTGCCACGTATTAAAGCCATAAGAGATTCTAGGTATGGATGTTCAGAACGAGTTGCTCGAAATGTTATTATCTCTACTGTACCTGCGTCATTACTAAGCATATTACACCCCATAAACAAAAACACACCGTAGCTTTGACCTATGTGTTTTTGCTAAGTTCCAAGACATGCACTAGGATTTTTTACAGTTATTTTGGCATTTTTTACAGTTTGGTAGTTAAGTAAATAAATAATTTGCTATTGGTTGCTGGAATAGCTAACAGTTTGTTATACTCGCTTCCCTTATCTCGGTAAAACGTATCGAGGATTGAAATAAGTTATAAAGGTTTTTGTGATTAATGGAGAGATGGCCGAGCGGTCGAAGGCGCACGCCTGGAAAGTGTGTATACGGTAAAACGTATCGAGGGTTCGAATCCCTCTCTCTCCACCAATTTACAAATACCCTACTGGCATAGCGTCGACATCACGTGATAAAGGAATATCTTTTTCTGTTAGGCATATCACCATGCCATGACCAATATTTTGTTTTAAGCCTGCCAAATATTTGAAATTCGAGGGTGCGTTGTCAGCGGGGTTAGCCGTTTTTTTCACTTCGATAGGATATAAAGTATTATTTTGATCAATAATTAAATCGATTTCTCTATCGTCTTTATCACGATAAAAATTAAAATATGCTTCCTTACCATTATGCCAATAGCTCTTAAGTATCTCAGTGAATACATATGTTTCTAAAATATGTCCTGACATCGCCCCAGCTTCTAAAGACTCTATCGATTGCCACCTAGTTAAATAAGAACATAAACCAGTATCCAGGAAGTATAGCTTCGGAGTTTTTATTAAACGATTAACCACATTAGTATGATATGGGCGTAGCAAATAAATTATTCCTGAAGTTTCTAATATATTTAACCAATCCTTCACAGTCCTATGATTTATATCTGCATCTCTAGCGAGATCTGCATAATTAAGTAATTGACCAGTGCGTGCTGCGACTGCACGTAAAAAGTTATAGAAACCTGTCTCATTAGTTATGTTAGTAATTTCCCGTACATCACGTTGAATATAAGTTTGCACATAAGATGCATAAAATAAATCGCGATCTGTTTCTGGTTGCAATACAATTTGTGGAAACGACCCAGTCCAAATCCTTTTGTAGACTTCCATTAAACCAAAATCTTTCTTAGCGTTTTTTCTGGCTTGAGTCAACCATTCTAAAGTTGGCAACAATGGTTTGCTATCTTGCGCATAATCAAATATTTCAGATTGAGATAGACCTAATAAATCTAATATTGCAACCCGACCTGCAAGTGACTCGGATATGTTTTGCATTAAATGAAACTTTTGAGAACCAGTTAACCAAAATAAGCCATTTTTATGTTCACGATCACAAATTATTTTTATAGAACTGAATAATTCTGGCGCATACTGAACTTCGTCAATTAGAATCGGAGGTGGATTTCTCTTAAAAAATAATTCCGGGTCACTTTTTGCTAACGATCTTTGGTTAAGATCATCTAAAGTAACATAATGTCTGTTTGGTTCGGCGCAGCGTTGTAATAGGGTAGTTTTTCCTATTTGTCGTGGCCCAGTAACCATTATAACTGGAAAACTGTTGGAGGCCCTCCTTATGGTGGGTTCCATGGTTCGCTTGATGTACATATTCCGTCCAATATTGTATTCAACTACAATATTAGACGGATTGATTTATATTTGTCAAATAAATAAGTGTATCCACACTATATATGTGCCTTTAACGCCGTACTTGGACATTCATAACAACGTCCTTAACCCCAGCTTCAGATCTTGCAGCGGCTTTAACAGTATCAATATCATCTGGATTGCGAATTGTTCCAGAAATTTTTACTACGCCTTTGTTAACACTTACTTCAAGCGTAGTGCCAGCATTAATTTTATTATTAGCTTTTAAATCTTGTATTTTGGTGCGGACATTTGTGGCAATACTTTTATCAGATGGCTGTACTACGGTATTAGATTTATCGCCAGTTACTACGTTATCTATTGTTTTACCAGTAGTTTTTACCGCACCCTCTACGGCATTACCAACATCTACCGCAGCATCGCTTACACCCTTGCCGACTTCAGTAACAGGATTATCATCTGCCACTACACCAAATGAAATGAGAGCCGCAGTGCTTAGAACTATTGGTAGTAATTTTCGTAGTGACATAATTTCCCTCGCTATTGATAAAGAATGTTATAAAGTTCCAATTATTCAATTTAGCACACGCAAAATATTTTACTAAATTATGTTCCAGGAAAATTAACAAATTTTAATAATGGCTTAAAATTTCCTCTATCTGCCTCGTGCAATGAAGTTATATATAATTTTCTTCTTTCGTTCATAACACAAAGGTCAAATCCACCAGACCAATCTATGGGGGCTTGCTTAAATATTTTTTCTAATAATGTATCTGCCATTATTCTTGCATGACGCCTTCAGGGTAATGCATTTGTTGTTCCTTTAACTATCCCAAAAAAAATTAGGTAATTCTCTAGATAGATCATTTGTGATTCTTTCTATTTCAGATCTAATATTATCAGATGATAATGCTTGATCTTCTAATGCCATATGTTGACTCGCTCTAGTTACTATTTCAATAGCAACTTTTCTGGCTTGCTTTGATATCAAATCATCGATACTAGTATATTGAGTATGTAAACTTATAGGTTGTAATTGGAGGAGAGAGAGGGATTCGAACCCTCGATACGTTTTACCGTATTCACGCTTTCGAGGCGCGCGCCTTCAACCGCTCGGCCATCTCTCCAGAGTCAGGGCACTATTCAGAGGCATCATTCTAGCAAAAAAAGGTAAAAATTGTAATTTTTTGAATTTTTGACCTATAATTTTAGTAGGTGCTGGGTTTATTTAATTAAAAATCAATAGGTTAGCTCTAGCGACGAGTAAAGTCGAGCTAAATTTTGCTATTAACAATATAGGTTTAAAGATGTCGATATCAAAAATTGTCCGCAAGCAAAAGAAAGGGTTCACCCTGCTAGAGTTAATGATAGTTGTTGCAATACTTGGAGTCTTAGCTGCGGTAGCTATCCCAGCATATGCTGACTATTTAATTAGATCAAAAATATCTAACATGATTGCTGCGGCATCTGGGCTTAAAGACTTTGTAACTGAATACCGTATAGTTAATGGTAACTTTGATGGTATAGATCCATCAGATCCAGAGGCAACAATGAGTAATATTGGCACCTCGGATCCTACCTTTTTAAATCCTACGATAAGCAATATTCAATTTGCGGTTCGTGATGATAATAACATGGCTATTGTGGTTTGTGGCAGCACCGAAGGTCAGGGTACCGAGCCACAAGACACCGTGAATATTTATTTTACAGGCACCTACTTAACCGAAAACACTGGCAATGCTGGCATAAATCCCGGTGGCATGACCTGGACCTGTGCTTACACTGGTAACCCCAAATTTGTACCAAGTAGCTGTAGAACTTTGTATGATCCTGCGGTGTTTGGTTCTCCAACCAACGATTGTGAAAACTAACATCGCTAGTATAATTCCTTTACGCGCATTAAAAGATAACTATATTTGGGTTATTTGTGACCCAAATAAACAGTACGCAGCAGTTGTTGATCCGGGCGATGCTATACCGGTCATAAAATTTTTAGAATCAAATAATATATTCTTGACTGATATTTTACTTACGCATCACCACCAGGATCATAGCGCTGGTATTCCAGAGTTATTGGCTTATAGTAATGTTCCTGTATGGCGCAGTTCTAATACAACAGAAGGCATGACAATTCTTTTAGAAAAACAACAAATTACTCTTAAAGTAATTGAAATTCCTGGTCATACTTTAGATCATATTGCCTTTTATAATGATGATTTATTATTTTGTGGCGATACGCTTTTTAGCGCTGGTTGTGGCAGGGTATTTGAAGGTACTGCAGCACAAATGTTACATTCATTGCAAAAACTTAAAAATTTGTCCGAAAATATTAAGGTATATTGTGGTCATGAATATACTGTAAATAATTTAAATTTTGCAGCTAGGGTTGATCCAGAAAACCAAGCGCTGCAACAACGTTTACAGCAGGCGCAACAATTACAAGCGCAAGATTTACCAACACTACCAAGCACAATGCAGCAAGAATTAAGTTATAATCCGTTTTTACGTACCAATAATCCAGTGATCATTGATAGCGTAAGCCAACATTGTGCCGGAGAGTTGCAAGATGAGGTTGCAGTGTTTGCTGAGTTACGGCAATGGAAAAACAATTTCTAACCATGCAATTGTTGCACCGATTTAGATGTAGCAGCAGGCCTAGTTGGTGCGGTACGCAGAAATTCTGGCAAGACATAATATGAGCTTAATTGCTGCTCTGCAGTTACAATAAGGAAGTTTTTTAATTCGATTTGCAGTTTTCCGCCTTGGTGTTGTATGTACAATGCCAAATACTGTTCGAGATTATACTGAGTAAAGAAGCCAGTTATTAATGCACAAGCTTGATTGCCGGCCCACTTTTCAATAGCACTGCGTTTTAGCTGTAATCCCTGTTGATTTGCTTTAATGTACAGATGGCGCTCTGTTGCTGGCATAGCTGGATTTGCCTGCTTCAAAAAATCTTGGTGCTTTTGCGCTTGTTTAAGCAAGTTAGCAAAAGCCCCACGGATAGCGATAGGATTAAAAAAACTTGTTGCATTGGCCTCTATTACAGTTTTTATGTAATTGAAAAAACTGCATGGATCACTACCAGCCAAGTCCTGATCCCCCGGATTATCAAACCTATAAGTTCCTGGTAAGTGCTTCTTTACTAAACCATCAATATTATCTACGCTAGTATTTGCGCTAATCACCGCGCACATATGATTGAAACCATGTTGCAAATTAACATCGAATATTGCATACACATCGTAACCGGCTAAAATAGGTATTTCATCTGCTACTTTTGCAACAATATTATGGCGTAATATATCAAAAATAGTATATAAGTTGTAAGTATCAGCTGCTACCTTTTCTAAAAACTTGGCTACATAATTTTTGCAATTAGACTCAACAAATTTCTGAATCTCTCTTTGAGCTTCAGCTCGCAATTGTTCTGGAACAGCATTGACAAATGCTGCAACAATCATCTGTTGTAAGTCTTGATTATGCTGCTCGCTATTTTGCGATAATAAATATTGTTGCACATAACGACATTTAAGCTTGTAAAGTAAATTATGCAGCCTCACATGTAATTCAGTTTTGGGGAGCAAGTCTGCATTAATTTCATAAGCATTATGCAGTTCACGCAAACAAGTAGTAATATCATCTCTAAATTGCTTAGTTAAATTTTCGGGAAAGTCAAAGTCTAGATAATTAAGCTTTGAATCTAATTCATTTATAAAGCGGGAAAGATCCTTGTTATTCGCAGGCATTTACAACTCCTTCTAAGACGCCATTTCTGGGACAAAATCTTTTAACAATGAGTGCAATTTAGGTTCATCATATTCATTACATGCTTGACGTAATGCATTTAATACTGAATTTAATTCAGACCATTGATATTCTCTAGGGCGAGCGCGCAGAATTTTAGCATGGTGCGTTGGTTCTAAGGCTTCTTTTTCATAAAATAATTCTTCATAGAGTTTTTCGCCAGGGCGCAAATTGGTATATTTAATTTCGATATCTACGCCTACCCGTTTGCCCGCTAAATTAATCATATGTTCTGCAAGGGCTTGGATTTTAATTGGCTCTCCCATATCCAATACAAATACTTCACCACCATTACCGAGTGACATTGCTTGTAAAATTAATTGGGCTGCCTCAGGAATGGTCATAAAATAACGCGTGATATCTGG
>JAGVLG010000012.1 GCA_020054325.1 Gammaproteobacteria bacterium | reverse complement strand
AGTGTATATATGCATTGCTATGAGTTATTCTTTAGAGTAACATCTTGTCATTATGCAAACCACACTAGATAAAAACGCCATTCTACGCAGCGTGCGATGGAATATTTTTGACCTCAAGTATTTGAGGAGTCCTGTACGCACCTATAGAAATTCCTCTAATCTCTTTATTGGCAGATTCGGCTTAGTCGTTACCATATTTTTCATGCTAATCGCATATGAACACCTCCCGTTTTTTGCTTTTTATGACCACCGCGGGGTAAAGTGTTCTCCTGATTGGACACCAGAGCATTGCGAAAAAGTACAGGAATTTGGCGCGCGCTTGAATCAAGTTATGACATCTTTTTACGCCGCCATTTTAGTTCACATGATATTTGTTCTGCCTGCGTTTCTAATGAGGTATATAGCAGAAGCAAATCAACATTTATTCACACCTAAATTTACCCAAACTGTAAGTGACTTGCTTGCCGATTGTCCTGTGGGAGTGCTAATTGAGTATGGAAGCAATGTTTCTTTGGATACGCAAGTGCCTATAGTTCACCCAGATTATTCCGAAGTTTATATCAGTCTACGTGAGCTTGTTGATTTGGCCAGTGCGCGCGCAGTATTTGAATTATTGCATGATCCTCTGCACATTAATCAATTATTACAATGCTTAGCAACAGCAATGCAAGACCATAATTCATACTTAAGTAAATTATATCCAGCTGTTGTTGTAAAAATTGCCCAATATTGTAGTAGTGATACCTATTGGCATGATTTACAGGCTAAAAATAAATGGGGTTTTTGGTATTGGCTACAGGAAAATCTTTTCAACACAATTGATGGTACCAATGTACGATTCGTTAGATCCAGCAGGAATGGCAGTCCAAGCAATGCTAAAGCGCTGATAACTGCATATTTAACACAGCGCAATTCTATTCCATGCTTGATGGCGCAGCTTGATGCACTGTTGCAGGCGCCCAAAGCTCTAATCAGAAAAGTCACACCATTGCCGATGTACACAACGTTCACCAACAATGCGCAAAAGTCAGGGCAACTCATGACGCCCTATCTTGAACATTGCTTTGATATCGAATCACAGCAAGTTTATGTTAGGCCCGTAGGGAGCAAGACTAATAAGGTTGCTTAAAGTCCATGGCTGAATTAGCAGATACATACGCACCTAAAATTCAAGAAGCACTAACACAATCTAATATTAACTTAGACTACACTCCGATTATATCCGCCATTTATGGCGTATAGTCTATTCATATCAGGCATGGCAATAGTGTATTATTCAAACCCTAAATTTACAGAATGGGGGTTGTAACTATTGATCTTGCAGCCTTGATTAACAATGGGCGTAAACCAGAATGGTTGTCTCTAATTGGTATTTTATTATTTAGTATATTTTTTACATCAACCCATTTGTTCTCATGAGCATATTCAGATTTGTCTAAGTTAACATTACTAATATTGCCACCAATTATCTCGCCCAAAAACACTACACAGCTACTGCAAGTATCTTCTTTTATATCCCAAAAGAACGTATAGCTTCCTAAATAAGATAAGAGCTTTACATCAACTCCTACTTCTTCTTTAATTTCTCTAACAGCACAGGCCTCAAAATCTTCTGCAATTTTCGACTGAAAATCCACCTCTACTCTGCCGCCTGCAGCTTCATAGCCACCGGGCCCCATTTACTTCTCTGTAGATCAATAACATTTTATCGGGCTGTAACGGATCTATTAACACAACTTTTGCAGCAGGATATATCATTAGTTCACTCACAATAAATTAATTGGCGTTTTTAACCACTGGTGATGTAATAATAATAAATTTAAGCAGTAATTAATGAGCAAGAATTGCTCGAAACAGTGGGCTTATATTCAGATTTTTAGTTACCGTCAATTTGGATCTGGTATGAGCGGCACTTTACTACTAATCATATTAATATCATATTTTTGGGAATATCTATTCCAAGAAACAATTTGATTATAAAATTCATGGCCAGATGCACCGTATAGAGCATACCCTATTATTAAACCAACAAATTTATTAGGAGTCTTGGGGTATTTTGTCATGGTAAAATATTGAAAATGACAATTAGTACCATCACACTCGATACTACCTTCAATTTCTTTAAAGGCCACTATTTTCCAACCATTATCCTCTTCTTTAATCGCAACTGCTATGAAGTTTTTTGGCCCCCATGCACTACTTCTAACAGTATCCCCAAGTAAAACTACCTCTTGATTTTTTAGAGCTGGATTCATGTCTACGAAAATAACTTGAG
Source organism: Gammaproteobacteria bacterium (assembly GCA_020054325.1). GTDB lineage: Bacteria > Pseudomonadota > Gammaproteobacteria > UBA6186 > Azoamicaceae > JAGVLG01. Next base: position 5,149 of record JAGVLG010000012.1, on the reverse strand, counting down.
TTTTGCTAATTAAACGCTCTAAATTAGGAGAAATATTGTTAATATAATAATCCTTGAATTCCTCTGTCATTTTGTCCAGTTCTTGTGGGGTATAATCTACCCTGCTTATTAAATTCTTTTTTATATCAACTAATACTTGTTGCGAGGGGTTTATTGCGCTTGCAAAACAACTATTAATATAAATGGCTAAGCAAAATATGCAGCATAACCTTAATAAATAACACATACACAAACCTCTTCTCTTTCTTCAACAGTGCTTGTACTCTAACATTGGCAGCTATCTATTTTTGCTACGCTGCGTTTCTCTGTGCCCACAACCGCTTTTTAATTACCACCCACCTACCCAGACATCCCCCTATTCAACCTCACTAATATACAGTTACATAATTTGCGAACTTGAACGGTGGGTTCTTTTTAATGGCTTTAAATCATTATCATCTTTCGCTGCTTTGGCAGTGTTGTTAAAAGCAAAGGTCAAAGGCATTGGCAGCAATTGGTCACTAATCCTGGCTACCATACTTTCACTTAGCTTTTGATCACAGCTAAGTTGCCAATATTGTGCCCTGAATGCAGGATTTGCCACCCTATTAGCTGCATCTAAAGTAAAACACTTTCGATCATAATGCTCAGTCTTAAACCCTTTTTCTTCTAAAGTCACATTTTCAGCATGACTTAACATGTGACACAAAATATGCTGCTTTGAAGTTAACCATTCACAAATCATATTCTGCAAAGCTTGCAACCCAAAAGCACAATCAAACACAGACATTATATTTGCTTGTAATAGTACGCGTAAATCTTGGTATGGAACAATAATATTCCTTGTGCTAGAAGATTTAAATCTATGCATACATAAGGTTCGTAATCCCATAAAAGCTGCAATATCTAAAGTGCCACTAGTATTTCCTATAACTCCTAGGAAAGTCGGCAAGCGTGACAATTGCAACAATAAAAGCATATGCGGAAATTTTTCATAATTTTTATGCAACTGTTCTAGTGTTGGAAATGCGTTAATTACCATTGCAGCAGCATATTCATTTCCATTATGTTTCTTTACGAAACTAGCTCCTTGGCCACCACCAACATCCAATACAATAAGTTTACAATTACAGTGAGCTAAAGTTTTTGAAATAGTTTTTAATTGTTGATCGGTCAAATTTTGACCTTCGTTGGCGTTCTTCGAATATCGCAAATTTAAAACCACAAACTTTTGTTTACTAATTTTTAAACGCTTTATTGCTACATCGACTTGAGTAGTCGCCCACTGATAGGCAGCGATAGCCTTAGAGCTGAAGCTGCGTTTCAATATGTGTTGTATAAATGCTTCGTGAATGAAATTACCATATACCAGGTGCGCAAAGCTAATCAGTGAAGTGGTCGTTTTTTGGTCAACAGCACGGTCACTAAAACTTTTTACAGAAGCTGCGGAATGAGCTAAGCGCACAGTTGCTTGTGCAGAAGGCAGTTCAAATCGTTCAACCTTAACATTACTAAATTCTAAAGCTCTTAAAAATGATCTGCTACGCTGCGCTTGCATTTCGGTATCATCAGTATCACAAAACAAAACTATTTGCGGAACTTTCTTACGCATGGTACGACACAAAACAAGGTAGGCTGCAACGTGATATACATCGCCAGAGGAATTTACCGGTGGACAAAAAATGGTATCAAAATTAGATTTAAACATAATTATTATTAGGGTTGTTAAAACGCAATTTTACCGAACCATAGGATAAAGTCAACTTTAAATAAATAAGTTAGCTGGATTAAACTTGATAGCCTCAACGTATAAAATCTATTGTCCCATAACCGGATAATCTATATACCCTTTCGGCCCAGGGGTCTAAAGCGTGGTAAAGTCAGGATGATTCAATGCAACATTTTTTATAAAACGCGCTACCAAATCGGGGTTGGCTCAATAGGATCAAAAATAGTACTCACAGCAGCTCTCCTTGCTAATTGCCTTATCAAAATTAACCTTGGTTAAACTGATTAAATGCCAACATCGTATCCGCAGCATACATTAATGCCGGACCACCGCCCATATAAACTGCAACATTTAACATCTCGACCAATTCCTCTTTGGTTACGCCTAGCTTTATTAACTTCTTAACATGAAATCCTATGCAGCCATCACACTGCTTCGCAACTCCAATAGCAAGTGCTATAAGCTCTTTAGTTTTTTCATCAAGGACATTACCTTTGGTTGCAGCAGACGACAAAGCGCGAAAAGCTTGTGATAACTCAGGAGAGGTTTTATTAAAATCAATTAACGATTCTGAAATTGAATTCGTTATACTTAAAAAATCTTTGGTCATAAAAGTATCCTTATTTTACTCAACAATCCAATATGCTCCAGCTATTTCAAGCCCCATGGTAGCACAATCAAAAGATAGCTAAAATTATTTATTCCATGGCATGAGCGCTAAAATTTTAGCCATACCACACCAACCAGTTACCCCTGCAAAAATCAAACCACACCCAACAAAACCGGACAACAAATACAGCGACGGCGTAATTAAATAGCCTGCAATAACCCCAATAAGAACCAGTGAACCAGCTGCAATTTGAATTTGACGTTCAAGTGGTATAACTTTTTCTGCAGAAGTGATAACATCATAACCCGCATCCTTCCATGCATTAATTCCGCCACTCAAAGAGTATGCATCAATGTCGGGATGATGTGTTAAAAATCTTTCACATACTCCTGCACTCCTCCGCCCAGAACGACATATAAAAACTACAGATTTATTTTTGAACGGCAGTTTATCAACAGTTGCTTCACTCTGTGGTATTAAATAGGCATTTTTTATATGCTCTGCCCTAAACTCAGCAGGCTCCCTTACATCTACAATAATGGCTTGCTCACTTTTTAGTTTATCTTGTAACTCTCGTGGAGTAATATGTTTCATTTCATTCAACCTCTCGTTCTAAAAAATTAAAGCAATGTCTAGCAATCATCAGACCTTCATTACTTTTCAATGTTAATACTTTAAATGGTTGTAAAAAATTAAGATGAGCTACAATTTTGTTACGAACCACTGCATGATTTTCTCCTATGCCACCAGTGAAAACCAGGGTGTCAATTCCAGAAACTGCTACCGCCAAACGAGCAATATGCTGTGCTGTCATCATTGTAAAGAAGTCTATCGCAAATTGCGCGTTGTCATCAGAACTAGCGATTAGATCTCTGCAATCACTGCTAATACCAGACAGACCTTTTAACCCAGATTCATAAGTCAATATACTTTGGGTACGCTCTAATCCCAGCTGCATTTGCGAAAGCATAAAGAAAATTGCACCTGGATCAATACTGCCACAACGAGTACCCATTGGTAAACCATCTAATGCCGTCATTCCCATGGTTGTATCGATACTCTTACCATCGTGCATCGCACATATACTTGCTCCGTTTCCAAGATGTGCTGCCAGTACTCGTCCATAGGCTAGCTCTGGGTAGTCGCGGTGCAATATATATTGCACCGATTCATATGAAATCCCATGAAAACCATAACGCTGTATGCCATGTTCAAATAGATAGCTTGGAATAGCATAAGTTCGAAATATTTTGGAGTGACCACGATGAAATGCTGTATCAAAACATCCTAAATGAAAAATGTTAGGATAAATATCTTTAAACGCTTTTATTGCCGATAATGCTTGCGGTTGATGCATTGGCGCCAAGGGTATAAAACCTTCCAGTCGTTCAACAACTTCTGAAGTAAGCAGAGTTGGCGAATCAAAATTATTGCCACCATGCACTACTCTATATCCTATAGCAATAATGCATTCTGCGTAACCATTATCTCTAATCCAATCAATGATACATTTTACTGCATCATCAATTGAAGTTACTAATGAGAAATTTACTATTGAGTGCATGTTGACATTAAAAACTGGTTTGGAGCCAATTCCTGAAATACTACCGTCTATTATCAGTTCTAAATTATTTACCACAGTAAACAATTGAAACTTAATGCTAGAAGATCCAATATTAACTACTAGTATTAACTTGCTATTCATTTTAAAAATCTTTTGTTATATGCATCAGAAACTAAAACTGCAAGCGCGCAAGACATTAAGCGAGTGCGTACCGAATCGGCGCGGCTTGTTAAAATAATTGGCACTTTGGTGCCCAATACAATACCTGCTGCGTTAGCCCCACCAAGAAATGTCAATTGTTTTGCAATCATATTTGCTGAGTTGATGTCAGGCGCAAGGAGTATATCTGCATCCCCAGCAACACTAGACACTATATTTTTGGTTAAAACTGCTTCTTGGCTAATTGCGAGATCTAATGCTAAAGGCCCATCTAATAAAGCCGAGGATATTTGATCCCTTTCAGCCATTTTGCATAAACAGGCCGCATCTATTGTTGCTTGAATATTTGGATTTATTTTTTCAGTCGCAGCTAATATTGCTACTTTTGGCTTGCTAGCGTCATTAGCAATTAGGCTCCATAAATCAATAGCATTACGGCATATATCTGCTTTTTCCTCTAATGTAGGACTAATATTAATTGCTGCATCTGTAATAATTAAAAGCTTGTGATAAGTTGGGACATCCATTACATAGCAATGACTAATACGACGATCTGTATGCAATCCAGGCTTAGTACGCACGACTACGCTCATCAGCTCATCTGTGGAAATACTTCCTTTCATAATTGCGTTTACTTCTCTATCTACAGCAAGCTCAACTGCTTTAGCTGCAGCAGCATGGCTATGTTCTGTTGCTACCAAGCGATAATTTGATATTTCTAAATTAGCTTCTTTAGCAGCATTTTTAATTTTATCCTCAGGTCCAATTAAAATTGGTTCAATCAGTTTCTCATCTTGAGCCTCAATGACGGCTAGTAATGCATCAGCAGTAACAGGATGTACAATCGCGGTCCTGCATGGCGCTAGCGACGCACACTCATTGATAATTGCACGATAACGATCGTTATACCGTAAGTTAATATCAGGTAAATCTGGTCTTTCACAGCGAATCTTCGTTGCTGGTGCAATCACTATCGCACTACCACTTATAGCTACCTCACCAAGATTATTTAGGCACTGACAATCAAATACCACCACATTTTTGGGTGGGCGTTTTTCTTTTACTGTGATAGTAATCGTTACAGTTTCACCGAGTCTAACAGGCTTTT
>JAGVLG010000116.1 GCA_020054325.1 Gammaproteobacteria bacterium | reverse complement strand
TTTTTTTACTCTACTACTAGAGTAGTTATTAGATAAGTACTCCAATTCTATTATATTGGCTTCAAATAATAGTTCTTCATCAATACGCAGATCATCAAGCATGTCTGATATTGATGACCAATGCCTGTTACGTACGTATATATAATCTGCTATAGCCTTCCATGGTTCAGCTATCAGAAATATGGAGTTATCTGTTTCAACTCGGTTTACCAGTAACATAAAATTATTAATCGGGGTGCGAGAATAAGTGAAGTTTCCAATAGGCGTAATAAATTTTTTACTACGTTTTACAGTAACAGAAGTATATATATTAACTTTTTCTGGGATCCAACCATGGTATGATAAGGCCGATTCTAGACTTACATAGGACGGGCCATAAATTGTCTGTGCTATTTCAAATTCATCATAATGTGTTGCTTGATATGGCTTTTGAATCAGATATAAGCCACGTTTAATCTGGTTCAAAAGACCTTTCTTAATGGCGTATTTAACTGTGTCATAGCGCTGCGGGGCATCCATGAAGAAAATTGTGGCTAAATCCTGATCCCGAATATAGGGTTTAGGCCAACTGTATAAAAGCTTTTTAAAATTGGTATGCATATGACAAATATACCAGATACTGGAACATTTTTCCAGTATCTGGTATGTTTTGGCGGGTTTCCAAGTATATCCAGTTCTAGGCAGTTAAGTCTCACGCTATGCAATTCTTTTGCTTGACATAGGTCGCCATTGAGAGTAAATTGAACAGTGTTCAATAAATTAAAGGATACTGAATCAATGGCTCGTAGAACAGGTTTAACGAGACAAGAAATCCAAAGTACCGCATTAGCGGTGGGTAGCGATTTAATAGCAAAACATGGACTAAGCAAATTTAGTATGCGTCAAGTAGCCAAAGAAATCGGCTATACAGTGGGTACTCTATATAATGTGTTTAAAAATCAAGATGATTTTTTACTACAAATTAACGCACTAACCTTAAACGATCTGCAGTGCTTTATTCAACGCGGTTTAAAGCCAAACTTGCGTGGTAAAAATATTCTATTAAATATTGCTAATAGTTACTACGTTTTTGCTAAGGAAAACTATGCGCGTTGGCGCACATTATTTGAATACGCTTTGGCTGAAGAAACCACTTTACCAAAATGGTACACCGACAAAATTGCATCACTTATGAATATGGCCGAGCAGGCTTTATCTGATATGAATTTAAGTAGTACACAAATACAGCGCACGTCTCGTGCATTGTGGGCAAGTGTACATGGCATTTGTGCTCTAGCATTAGCCGATAAATTAGCTTTAACACGCTCTGATCCGGCAGAAAAACTAATCCGAGAATTAATAGATAAATATTTTATTGGTCTGACGCTAGAGGGTAAGTAGTTTTTGAGTGGTATTTTTTTATAATAGCAATAGGAGTAAAAAATGTATAAGAAAGTTTTAATGGCGGTGTTGTGTTTAATATCTTTGCAAGCAAACGCTGCAGAGATTAAAAATAAATTTTATTTAGGTGGTTCTGCCGATTTATATGAATATAGCTTTTATGGCGTGGGTGGTGCCTCTGTCTACGCAGGTTATCGTTGGGATATTCTTAGTTTAGAATTAGGCTATAGCAAGCCCCAGAACGAATCCTGGAATGAAGACAATTCCATAACTTTTAAAAGCAATAATTTATATTTGGACGGGATCTTAAGCTATCCATTAGGATCTGCATTAGAGGCTAAAGGTATAGTGGGGTTAGGAGTTTTTCATACTAAAACTTATGGCCATTCTAATTCATGGCTTTATCCTAATGATTTAAACGAAACTGCAGTAGGCGTTAGAGCCGGCCTTGGTCTACAATATAATTTTAATAAAAACTGGTCGGCAGATATGACTTACAAGTTTCAAACTAATTGTAATGTCGTTCTGGGTTTTATGAACATATTTTCTGTGGGTGTAAAATATCACTTTGGTTAGTGCAGTGTAGATATCATGATTAATGAGCTGTTGCCATTTGGTAACAGCTCAGATTTAATGTAAGCAGCAAAGTTATTTATTTCTTACATTTAACAGCCTTTTAATGTTTGAAATTTTACTTAACTTTTAATTTCCATTGTTCGTAAATATGTTGGTTATGCTTATTTGAGAAATTGGCAATATTTGTGAACTCAAAATAAATAACAACATCTGCTTGCTCCAGAGCATACTCGGTTAAGTTAATTGATTGTGCGGTTCCCTCGGTGTATACACACTATAGTTTGTTTTTGTAATTATATCTGACATTTGATATAATCCACTCGTTTTCAACCAACTATAAAAAAAAGAGTCAGGAAATGGTTCCAGCATTTGAACAGGTAACGCGACGCAATTATTCTGCTATTAAAACAAGTGCATTATTTAAATATGTTTCCAAGCGGCCTGGGGCATTGAAGTTTAATGCTATTATATCAAAACTAATTGCTGATGGTAATGCGTACCTTTTAATATTCAAAGAAGCAGTGGATAGCAATGCTTTGGTGCTGTTTTCTGAAGCAGGTTATATAATTGATGCAGATAATCCGCCGCACATAAGATTCGATAAAGAATATGGCAATCCAAACTCATCATTTTACAGGAATAAGTTTTTTGCGCATTGGCACTATACCGAGCGTTTAGTACATAAATCAGATAATACTAAGATTGTATTGCATTACTACTTTCATCGCAGTATGTTACTCGATATAGTTGTAACCCGGCCCGATGGAAGTAAGCACATTTTAGATCAAGCAACGAAAATAAGACTAGAAAAAAATACTGAGCGCGCGCTAATGGTGATGGGGCTACTATTTAAAGCCCTTGATAAACATAAGGATGATTTAAACAATGAATTTGAGACATTAGCAACACAAATAAGCACTAATTCTTTTATCAAACAATCTAGCGTTGCAGAATTACAGGTGAATTTGAAAAAATTAAAAGAGATTAGTGATGCCATCAATGAACTTGAAGAAGACTTTATCGATTCTCGTTTCGAAGTTATCAAAAAGCGCTTTGAGGTAACAATAAATAATAAAATGCATCCGCAAGAAGCTCCAAGGTTAACACAAGATGATAGCGAGAAGGCAGTTGCAAAAACAGCAACACTAGCAGTTAAAGAATCCGCGCTTGTACCAAAATTTGTAAGAGTTCCTAAGGATAATATAATTGAAGTTAAACCTGTTGCAATATTGTTAGAAAATACAAACAAACTCATTGCTGCCTACCAAAGCGTGGCTGCAAAGGATCTGGTCGAATTAGATAAGCACCGAGAAGAATTAATTATTGATCTTTTACTTGCCTATTTGTCATGTAAGGACACTGGTTCTCAAAAAGAAATTGAAGGCATGCAGGCAAAGGTGCTCGCTCAGCGCGCGTTGCAAGATTATTTAGAAATGTATTTATTGGCTGGTGATTATGAAAATTTTATTGCGCTATATGAGGCGGCAAGCTTAAAAATAATACCACAAACCTTTGCAAAATATATTGGCATATTTTTATCTCCGGAATTTGCTGAGCGTGAGTCTGAGCATGTCAAGATTTGTAAGTATCTCTTTGCTAATGCACCAGAATATGCGATTTTTTTAGAGTTCGTGACATCGCTTACAAATATTTTAGAGGGCTCTGTAGGAGATGAAAAGGCAGTCTCTTGTTCAATTTTCTTTTTGTTTGTTAATAATGATTTATATGAATTCTTTTGTATGCTAATTCAGCAAACCAGAAATCCAAATATGTATGGACTCGTCGTTGGCGAGCATATGATGAGTTTATTATTAAGCATTCTTCCGATCCGAAATACTGAGAGATATATTGATTTCTTGCTAGCTCAGGGTGCTCAAAGCGAAAAAGTGTATTATTCATACCAATATAGATTTATTTCGCAGATACCAGCAGCAAGTGATAAGTTTGCCGCACTTTCTGTGCTGCCTATGGGTAAAGCAGCAAAACGCGATAAAGCTGAGCACCATATATCACGATATGATTATAATATCTGTATTGCAAAGCCGCACTCATGCCTGGCTGGAAGTTTATTATATGATTTTATTGCAGATGAATTAACTAAAAAATTTGCCGCACTGGCAAGCTTATATGATGTGGCGTATGCAAGCTCATGTTTTTTATCAACCTCAGCTAGATTTGGCAGGGTACCAGTAAAGCAGGCAGATATGCGTAATTATGCGACAAATGAATCAAAGAATGATGAACTTTCTAAAATATTTTCAGAAGCTGTAACTCCGTGTAATCATTTTTTATTCGGCTTCTATTTTAAAAAACCCGAAGAACAACGCAAAGCGCAGTTATGTCTTGATATTTTTAAAGAAAGAGTCACAGCAGCAAGCAAATCGGAACTGGGGTTAGTTATAAAAAAACTCGCTGATAAGATGCTGAAGTACAAACAAGCTAAAGATTGGGAACAAGCTGGAATTACTAGTGAAGCAGCTTTATATTGTTTGAATTTTACTGATCCTAATGCTAAAACGCATATATTTATTAAATGGTTGTTAGGACATATAGTTGATATCAACAACTCGCGTTTTATGGCTACCGGAGATCCGCGCTATAAGCAGGCAGTCGATTCGACGCAACTTTTTTCTGAAATATTCGTAAAATTTTCAGAATTTAGCAATGAGTTAACTGAGAAATCACCAGGTGCACCAGCAAAGCCAAGATAACACTCAGTCAGAATACACATCACCACTTTTGATACGAGTATCGACCTAAACATTAAAGTTATGAAATTAACATGATCATTATTGGAGTTAAGGAGCTGCTATTTAGAAAATCTGATTATAATGAGCTATAATTTGTAGAAATTTATTTACAGTTTATGAAAATGTCATATAAACTTGTTATAGCAATTATACTCTCGACAACAGCATTTGTTTGCTGTGTGTTCATTCTGCTTGGTATGTTAAACATTCTAAACTTAGATTCTTTTGCAATTGGTACAGAAATTGGCATTAGGGTTTTGAGCTATATAGCAGTTGGTTGCTTGCTGTTGGTTGCCTTGTTGTATCACAGACATTAATTAATTTTAAAAGGAGGTTAGTATTTAATGTTTAGAATATCAGATATATTTATACTATTGGCTGTAGCGGTATCATTTGCGGTATCAGCATATTTATGGTTTTCTGGTAATTATATCGCAGGAATTTTTACTGCAATTTGGGTTCCATCAATTTTGACATTTGGAATCTATTTTAAGTTATGCTCATTTATAACATTACATAATTTAGGTAAAAATCATGAATGATATAACTTTATTATGGGTGGCAATATGTGTGTTTATTTTATTAATTATAGGTTTGGCATTAACTGTGTATGAATTTAAAACATATATAATTGAGCCAGAAGATAAGCGTAAAAAAACAGATAAAGACAATTGACACTCTATTTTTGCCAACAAGCCAATCGGGCCTTAATTATCTGAATTTTTCTGATTCAAAGCTTGCTTGATGCTTGGTATTTTTTGAAGGGCAACTCTTTTACCTTCTTCATATAGATATTTATTATGTTTATCATTGAAGGTTCCAATATTTGTAAACTCAAAATCAATTACAACATCGGCTTGTTCGAGTGCATATTTACTAAGGCTAATATAAGCTATTTCTAAGCTACGAGCTGATACTCCTAAAAAGTGATTTGGCGAAGATTCTGGCAGTTGTTCTGCAATATTTACTGCAACGACTGTTTCAAAGCCAAGCTGCTTTGCTACGCGGGTTGGTACAGGATCTGCAACACCACAATCCACAAAATATTGATCTGCAATCTGTATTGGTTGAAACGCGCCAGGGTATGCAGCGGAAGCAAGTACTGCTTGTACTAAATTACCCTTACTAAAAGTAGTAAGATTTCCGAATTGTAGGTTAGTAGCAGTTGCTATAAACGGTATCTTAGTATTCGCAAAATCATGTGCTTTTAAATTAGCTTGCAGATATTGTCGCATTTTTTCTTGACTGTAAATACCGTATGGCCATTCTGCAATAGTTTGCGCGATTACATCAGATTGTTTACCGTTTAAAACAATATTTTTAAGAGCTGTTATATCAGGATTAGCAGCATATAACGCACCAATAATAGAGCCGGCACTACAGCCAATAATTACGTCGGGTTTAATTCCAGCTTTATCTAACTCTTCCAAAACACCAACATGCGCAAATCCCTTAGCACCACCACCACCGAGAACCAATGCTAATTTCTTTTGCTTGAATTGCGCTTGTTGTGGTATGTATGGTTTACTGTTCTTTGTGAATTGTATAGAATTTGCAGCACAACCATAAACTGAAAAAATGCATAGACAGGCACTAACTATATAAGCGGCTTTTTTCATAGTTTTGCTCTTGCGTAGGCTGCAATATTTTTAACTGTATTTATTGTCATAATTATTTCAGTGTGCTATCTTACTTTATGGGTTGCTTATAGCATCTACTCTGTTAAAACCCTAAAATTTATATAGTTATTATGTTAGCTTATGCTATCATAGGCCTAATAGTATAAGCAACTAACTATTGAAAACTATTACAAGCGCCCACCGCCATCAATTTTAAGTAGTTCACCATTAATGCTAGGGTTATCAAAAACAAATGCGACTGCATTAGCAATGTCTTCTGCAGATACAGCTCTGCGTAATAGGCTATTTTTTGCTACTTCCTGGACAAAATTATTTCTGGCAGTTGGCTCGGAATAGCGCTTTTCCCACCAAGTAGTGTCTACAAATCCTGGACAAATTGCATTTACGCGGATTGTTGGCGCTAAGATCCTTGCTAAGGATAGTGTTAAAGTATTTAAGGCACCCTTAGATGCTGCATAAATTATTGAAGTATTGGTTATTCCGCTAATACCTGCGACAGAAGAAATATTTATAATTACGCCTTTATTGCGTTGCTGCATAGCGATGCTTGCGGCTTGAGACATAGCCAGGGCACCAAGTACATTTGTATTAAATATTTGCTGGAAGGTATCTAATGATAGGGCGGATAAATCATTAATATTAGTGCTATTAAATCCTCCAAAACCGGCATTATTTACCAAGAGGTCGATTTGTCTGAATTCCTTAAGTGCAGAATCTACAATTTGTTGGCAAATGTTAGGTTGACTTATATCACCTTGTAATAAGATTACTTTTGCACCGAGAGCCTCACATTCTTTCGCAGTTTGTTGCGCCTTTTCTACATTAGAATGATAATTTAATGCTAAATTATGCCCAGCAGTAGCTAAGCGTTTGGCAGTCGCAGCGCCAATTCCCTGCGCGGCCCCTGTTATAAGTGAAACAATTTGATTTGACATGTTAGTTTTAATCTACTCCATCTTGTTGACATTAACCTGTTGTTTTTAAATCTAGGAAATATTTTTGGCTAAAAAACGATCTAAGGCTTGCGCAAATTTCTGGTTATCCTTGTTGCTAAGTGGTGCTGGTCCGCCAGTTAATTGACCTGTGCTACGAATTTCATCCATTAAGTTTCGAATACTTAATTTTTCTTTGATATTGTCCTTATCATATAGCTCACCTCGTGGATTTAATGCGTAAGCACCTTTTTGAATAACGCTGTTTGCAAGTGGAATGTCGGCGGTCACAACTAAATCTCCACTTGAAACTATGTCTATAATATACTGATCTGCCACATCAAATCCTGCCCCTACGACTTTAGATTTTATGTAAATAGACTTTGGGATAGTAAGTGGTCGGTTAGCAACCAAAAGCATATTTATCTTAACCCTAGCAACAGCACGATATAGGATATCTTTGATCGTATTTGGGCATGCATCAGCATCAATAATAATTAGATTACATTGACTCAAACACTGCCCCTATAAGCTTTTCTATCGTCTGCCTTCCAAACGTTGCGTCTATTATCGGTAGAGCGATGGGTAGGTTTAGTTCGTACACTCGGTTTGTTTTTAGAAGTTCCAGAGCGCGCAGAGTATTTAGAGGTTCGATTTGTGGATTCTTCAGAACTCTTTGGCACAAAGCGTTGTACTCGGCTTTTATTGTGGCGCATGTTAATTGGTTGTGCTTTAACATTTCGATCTGGCTCATAACCAGGAAGTATTTCAGTTGCTATGGTTTTTTTAGTTAACTTTTCGATGTCACGAAGCAAATGTAACTCATCAATACATACTAATGATACTGCATTACCTGGCATTCCAGCCCGACCGGTTCTACCAATTCTATGCACATAATCTTCGGCAACATTTGGTAACTCAAAATTTACGACATAAGGTAATTGCTCTATATCCAAGCCACGCGCAGCAATATCTGTTGCAACTAGAACACGAATTTTGCCAGTTTTAAATTGCTCCAATGCTTTGGTGCGCGCTCCTTGGCTCTTATTGCCATGTAATGCTGCTGCTGGTAATCCATCTTCTATTAATTGCTCACACAATTTGTTAGCATGATGTTTGGTTCTGGTAAATACCAAAACTTGTTGCCAATTATTAAAGCCTATTAGATAAGATAGCAGTTCACGTTTACGTTTTTGATCTACCTTATAAACAACTTGATTCACCAGCTCGGTTGTAACATTACGCGGGGCCACCTCAACAACTTTGTGATTTTTAAGAATACTGTTAGCCAAAGATTGGATCCCTGGAGATAATGTTGCGGAAAATAACAAATTTTGCCGCTGTTTCGGCAGTAAGGCTAAAATCTTTTTTATGTCATGAATAAAACCCATATCTAACATGCGATCAGCTTCATCTAAAACTAATATTTCTACTTTTGATAGATTAACAACTCTTTGAGTAACGAGATCTAGTAACCTACCAGGCGTTGCGACTATTATATCGGTACCTTGACGCAATTTTCTGATTTGTGGATTGATATTTACGCCACCAAAAATAATTTCAGAGCGCAATGATAAATGTCTGCCATATTCTCGAACACTTTCGCCAATTTGAGCTGATAATTCGCGCGTAGGGGCTAATATTAAGCCACGCGGTTGACGTATGGTTTTGTTTGGATCATGGCTAGCATGCAACAATTGTAGTAGCGGGAGGGTAAAAGCGGCAGTTTTACCGGTGCCTGTTTGGGCTAAGCCAATAACATCAAATTGTTCTAAGATGATCGGAATTGATTTTTGCTGTATAGGGCTAGGCGTGGTATAGCCCGAATCACTAACAGCGCGAAGTAGTTCTGGTATTAATCCGAAATTCTGAAAAGTCATTAAATGCTCCCAATATTATAAAAATCCCCAATTATTGGGATAATGTGCGAGCAATTAAATCATAATCATGTAATTCATCCTATTGTAATCTCAGGTAAATGACAAATCTCGCCTTTAGGGGGAACTGTACAAGAAAATTAGCTAAAAGTCTAGTGTTATTAAATTAAATTACTGATAATGCATCTTAGTTGGAAATGCGTATGCGAAGCTATAAAATATATCATTTAAAATAATGCAAGTTATATGTGACATTAACATACGAAAATAAACTGTTGCGTGAACGGGCGATAAGCGTAAGTAAAAGAAGTACATCGCTTAAGTTCTGCTATTAGAGCAATAACAGATTATTGCTCTTGGATTGTTTTGTGAACCTCAGAAATATTGTAGCCTTGTGATTCAGCATAACCTAGGTATTCATTATATAACCTTTCATCTATTTGAGGTGTGCGCGCCAAAACCCACAAATATTTCATAGAAGGCTCGCCAACCAAAGCAACTTTATAGTTAGGATCAATTTTTAAAATCCAATAGTCGCCAGCTATTACAGGATCTAAAAATTTTAAACTGCTAGGCAAAAAACTTACCTTTAATTTTGCATTAGTTGTGGAATCGACAACCCAAGCTCGACCAGTGGCCTGTTTAAAAACCTTGGGGTTACCTTTATAGCAGCTGTTAGTGACATTGATCACATTGTTTTTAGCTATGTTATATTCAGCTGTTACGTTGATGCATCCTCTTTCAAACCAGGAATCTATTCTGGCGATTTCGTACCATTTCCCTAAGTATCGATTCAGGTCAATGTTGTCGACTGAATTTAGCGCAGCTGAATATGAAGGAATCAGTAGTAAGCTTATAATGTAAAATTTAAACAAGATAGAATTTCCTTAGCTTTAAACAAAGCATTAACTAATCAGTTATCATTGGCGTTGAAAAAATCGCCAATGGAAAGGATGTGACTTGATAAATTGTATTATATAATTTTGGTATAATCTATATTATTTATGTAATTGTACGAATATCCTGACAACTTATCGTTAATTTTGTAGTCATACCTATCTAGAGTACTTAGGTCTAGCATCCTCTTTATTCGGGTTGATATTATACGCTTAGATACACTGATAATGCTTTAGATGGCTAGTGCTGCATTTGATGTCCGCTGTGGTTCGGTTTTAAAATTTATTGATTATTTCAGAAAAATGTGGCAGAATGTTTCCAATATAAATTATAAAAATAACAAGGAACTTATCATGCCTATTGCCGTAGATGCTTTAGATGAATCATTAGACGTCGTGCCTGCATATCACACGGTAGAGTATTTAAGTAGCAAACAGGAATTATCAAGTGCTATATCTGCACTTAATCTGGCCTATCAAGATTTCGTTGTGCGCGTGTCAGAAATAAACTCAAATAGAGGTTATTCTTTAATCGTAGAGCATGGCATGTCACATTTTTATGCACAGATAAGGTCATTGTGCGAAGAAGCCTCTAGTACATTTGCAGTTTTAAAAAGTACATTACATAGTGTTAAAGCCAGTAACCAATGCTTGAAAGAGATAATACTTAATTCAAAAAAGAGAGTCGATTTGTTGGATATTGAATTAATATCAATTGGCATGGATGGTGATTACACGCCCACTCCAGCTTTTGCAAGCACGTCTGATGTTATACTTAAAGATCATGCTCAAGGCCATTTGACATCTCAAAAGGAATTGCTATGCGCTCTATCTAAGATTGGTGAACATGCTGTTGCAATGGAATCTTATGTATCAAAACTAGCGATAGATGAAACTCAGCATAGGGCATTTACCAAATATTTACCTGAATTATACCTAAAAATTATACAACTTACAGATAGTATTCTTTGTTTATTCAAAAGGATTAAAGAATGTACTTACAAAATTAATTACAACTCTGAAGCATTAGCAGCTATAGTTACAGCATTAATCCAACAAATTGAAGGTTTAGAAGATCAGATTGAATTGGCGAGCATACTGCAAATAGAGCCAGCCCCACTATTAACTCCTGCAAGTTCTGCTACGAGCTCTCCAAGCTTAAAAGTAGGTAGCCAAAAGCCCGGTGAAGGAAAAGCTGTAAGAAAAAGAAAATCAAGTAGGTTTACCCCTTTATAGATCGCAATGTATAATGCAAAAATATTGATTATTCCTGCTTAACTTCATGAAAAATTTCCTTGAATCCTTTTGGTGCAACAATTACCACATTTTTCCATGTACCATTTGGGACCATTTTCCACAATGTCCTATAGGCCGCTAATAATGCTTGTTTTGCATCTATACTAGGGTACGCGCGTAATCCATGCCTTATTTGAGCCAAGATATCATCTAGCTCTTTTGGCTTAATTGGGGTGTATTCTGGATCCCACGCTTCAAAAAATATACCACGTACCATTAATGGCAATTGTTGGCTTAAATGCACTGCATTAACAAGTGGAATGTGATCGCGCAATTCATGTAAGGAAGTTCTTAAAATTGCCAAACAAGCATCTAAATCTTCTGTTTGTAAGTTGTCAGAAATATGATATAGCCAATCATACATTTTATGTATATTCTTATTTATTATTGATAAAGTCATGATGTCCGCCTTTGTTATAATAATTATTAATTTAGAATGTTACTACTTTTTTAATTAAAATTATAGCGAACAACAATTGCTTTCGGGCTTAATATTAAAATGCATCCACTAGGACTTTAAAGCCACCATAAGCCATGCGCTTGCAATCAAACGGCATGTCTTTAATACTGCACATTTTCATAACTCGTGGATCTTGCATTACTTTCTTGTTAACACTGGTTCGATGTGCTTTAGATTTAAATGCTATCCATGAGAATACCACAACTTCATTTTTTTTGGTTTTAATAACTTTGTCGAATGCTATGCCCATAATGTTTTTCATATCATCGGCAACACATTCACGATACTCTAAAACACCGTATTCTTTCATTATTTTACCCATCTTACGAGATAGAGTTCGGTATTTAGTAAGTTTTGTTTTAGGAACACATAATAGAAAACCATCTATATATCTAGTTTTATTTTTGCTGGTCATTGTAATTACTCCTATACCGTGAGGCAATGATTTAAATAGACTGTACTATTTAAAAGATGTTCCCACGGCAATAGTTTTATAGTGTAAACACTACCTGTAATCCAAATATGTCTGCAGAATTATTAAAGGTACCGTTTAAAGTTTTAACATTTGCTACGTTTGGAGAAGAGTTTAGCGATTCAGTTGCTGCAGTTTCTGATATAGAGAATGTCCTCATAAATACATGTGAGTAGGCGCCAACTACTGAAAGCATTCTATGTAGTTTGTAGCGCATTCCAACTCCAATTATATAGCGATCATTCTCAGGTACTCGTACTGATATATGCGAATTATTTACTGGGGTTTGATCGTAAGCAAGCCCAAGTTTCATCGCAAAATTACGTGTAAAGTTATAATCTCCACCTAAAGAAAAGCGCCAAGTATTTTTGAAATCAAATACAATTGTACCAGGGCGGGCGGTTGAGTTATATTTTAGGGTAACAGTACGCAACCGACTCCAGTGTGTCCATTCAACTTCAGCCATACCAATCAATTTACGGGTAAAATTGGTGGTAATACTGTAATTTAACCGATCTGGTAGGCTAAAATTGCTGGTAACATAGGTAGGGCGTGGCGTACCAAAATCTAAAGTTTGGGCAGAATATACGTTACCTTGTAAATTTGGCGAGAATCTTGAAAAATATACTAAGCCCATTCTAACTTTTTTGTTTGGTACGTATAACACACCGATATGGTACCCATAAGACCAGCCATTCATATAAGTGTTTACATAACCAAGTGCTTCTGATCCAGTGTCACCCCAAGCAACATCTGATGAAAGATTCATATTAATTTTCATAAAATCTAAGGCTGCGCCAACATGGAGCTTTTTATGCAGCATGACTCCGATAGAAGGGCTTATATCGATAGTATTTATCTTTGTCGTAGTAGCCATATAACGAGCAATACTATTACCTTCATATTTAATATCAGTTGCGAACAGCTCGACTAAGCTGAAGCCAAGCGCGACACGCTTATTTACTTTATATGCGGCATTTAATCCTGGCACGAAAATATTGGCACTTGGTTTAGAAGGGTTAGCCCCGGTTACTACATCCCCAGCACTATTTGTAGCGGTAGCATCGTACAAATTAATATGTGGATGATTATATGCGCCACTGACAACTAATTGCTTTTTTGCTAGGTAACTCAAACCAGCTGGGTTGTAATAGCTAGTGCTGGCATCTTGCACCGCAGATGAAGTGCCAGCATAAGCATTACCAAGGTAGGTGATACTTTGTTCGTTAACTGCAAATGCTGCTGCTAAAGAGGTGGTAGGAATTGCCACCAAAGTTAAAAGACCTAAAGCCAAGCGATGTAAGTTAAGGCTTGCATAATTTCTTAAATTTGACATAGTTTTCCCTCTAACTATTGGTGCCTACTCGTAAAATAGACAGAATTCCTAATGTATATACCCCTATTGTAGCTGGTCTCGGCAATTTAACCAGCAAACAGAGGATAAAAAAACAGCATAAATTGAACTTTCGAGCGAGAATAGCAGTCAATAATAGTAAATAAATGAAGGGTTCATTCGGAGAACAATAAAATGAGAAATCAATCAGAAACCACTAGGCAAAGGAAGCTTTTGTATTTAATGCACTTATGGAATCTAATGGCACTATTTTTTCTAGTTTTCTCCGTAACATCTATAGTACAATTTATAAAAAAAGATGCTGAAATACGGGCTAGAAGAGCGTCAAGAGCATCAAAACACAATAATGAGACTGATACTGGATCAGGAAATAGTACTGGCTCTGGCCGTCGGTTATTAATAGATGGTGTTCTTGATGAATTTGCGTTGAATGCACCTCAGGTAGCAGCTCTCCGAGCTTTAGATTTTACAGATAAGCAAGAAGTGAGTAGTGTTCTTGAAGCTGCAATCACAGCTACTCAAGGTATCCAAGCTTTAACTGATGTCGAGATAACTAGTACACTAGAAGAAAAACTTAAGCTCAAACGTGGAGATCTGAGCCAACTAGATCTAAACCAAAAGCGCGCAATGTTAGCTGTTGTAGAAGCGGTTGCTGAAGTAAAAGAATTTTCCGAAGTGGCAGAAATGTTGAAAAATCGAGATGAATTGATGAAAGCCATTCGATCATACAAGTTTACAGTTGCTACTAAGGCTACACCTAATCAGGATGATAAAATAGCCTGGCAACAAGCAAAGAAACGCCTTCTACGTGAAAATTTCCCAGGTAAAACTGAAGAAGAACTAAAAAAAGAAGCGTATGATTTCATGCGTAGATTACTACAAGACCCAGCATGTATTCCAGCGAATATCATCGATTTGGTAAATGTTATAGACGTATCCGGTAGTATGGGGGTCATGGAGAAGCATCTTACTGCAATGGCGGCTGTTGCAGAAATTACGCGTCGGTTAGGTCCACAGGATATTAACGTAGAAAGTTTTGCAAATTACAGAGGCCTAAACCCGATAGGCCCAAGAGATTACGAACCTACTGATCCAGATCTTATAGCACAAACCGCATACATAGGAGGCGGTACTGCGCCATCTAGCACTTTAAATCAAGTGTTACAAAACCTTCCTTTAATGATGAACAATGGCGAATTTGCAAGCTTAATGGCAATGTATTCTGACTTTAATGTTAATAGTTCAGATAGAGATAAAACTAGAGCTGCGTTTAGGGATCTTGATAGACTATTCCCTGAGCTTATCAAATGGTGTATTGCTATTGGTGCAGATGCTGATCTTGCTATGGCTCAAGAGTTATGCACACCCGGCAGAGTTATTCATTACCCTGACACAGATGCTTTCTATAATTCTGTTACGGCTATTCTTAGTCAGATTGCCCCGATCATTTGCCCGCAGACGGCAACACCTACAACAACTTCAGCTCCAGCAACTGCAGCTCCTTCAACTGCGCAGCCACCTAGTAGTGTTGCTCCAACTCTGAGTAGCGCTGCTCCAACAGCAAGGCCGACAGCTGCGCCGGACGATGAATCTAATGAGTTATTTGTCTTCTTCTTAAACTTCTGGAGACGTCGGTTAGAGCGAGGACCTAAAACTCCAGAGGAGCAAGAGCAATTGGACGAATACGAACGTCGTAAGGCAGAGCATGAAGCAAAACAAAGAAAGTATGAGGCAGACCTTGCTGAATATCATACGCGTTTGGATGCTTACAACGCGGTAAAAGCAAAATACGATGCTGATCTCGCTGCTTATAATGCGCAACAAACTATTCCTGCTGATCCGCGACGAACTAGATTTGATGATCGAGGCCCTGATGGTAAGCTTCTTGATGCGCATAAAGAAGGTACTTCACGACGCGTATTAACTGAACACGGTGTTCCAGCGATTCATAGAGGCTTGATAGTCCATGATGCAGATCTTTTAGGAGGTAATTTGGATGAACCGCATTCTGCAGGCAGGTTACCACACCCGGGGAGAGAACCAGAACCACCACAAATGCCAGTTGATCCAGGAGATTTTACAGAGCCTGAACCTAAATTTGAAGCAAGATATGTTTACACTACAAGTATGAACCCTCTTGCTACCATTTACGGGGCTCTTGGCAACAATCCTTCTAACGCCAAGGATCCTCAATCTCGCGATCGGAAATCAGGCTTTCTTGGTAGATTACCTGGAATCCCCGATGGTCGCCCAGAGCAGAATATGAGTATTGGTGGAGTGCGTTTGTTTCCTTTTCTAATTGGTGAGCAAGATTTTAAGCTGCAAACGATTATAGAAGCATCTGGAAGGGCCGCAGAAGAATGGCGACGTAGACAAAGACAGACTACTACCACTCCAGCTCCAGAAGCGGATCGACAAGCGGCTCGAGGTGTGCCACCAGTACCTCCAACCGGAGGCACACCGCCAGCTTCACCAAGAAGGCCTCCGGTAATTCCACCACCTCCAGCAGGTGGGCGTCCAGCAGGTGCAGGTGGTAGACCACCAGTACCGCCACCTCCTCCAAGGAGGCCGGCGCCACCTCCTGGATTAGGCGAGGGAGTAGTGCCTCCAGGCTCAACACATTCTACTGGACCAGCAGTACCGCCACCACCTGGCTTAGGTCAACCTGGTGGAGCAGCACCAACGCCACCACGTTCTAGGCCTGTAGCTCCGCCTCCTGGCATGGGACCTCCACCAGTACCTGGTAGACCTGGTCGTAGAGGTGGTTAGGCTAGATTACTGATCTGGAATATATTGAGACTAAACCTCGCAAGCGAGGGGAGTCTCAATATAATTCCATTCTTGATGTAACTCTGTAAAAGTATCGTTTTGAAGTGCCGTACGAATTCTATGCATTAAATCATTCATAAAAAATGCATTGTGTTGTGCAATTAAAGTAAACGACAATGCTGGTTCGGATTTTAATAAATGATGAATATAACTGCGAGAATAATTAGCACAAGTCATACAAGCACAATCTGATTCAATAGGATTTTGATCTAGTTTGTAAATACTGTTGCGTAAATTAATATGTTCCCGATTGCTATTCTCATTGCGGTTCCATGGTTTTACTAAAGCGCCGCCATGGCGCGCAATGCGCGTTGGATGCACACAATCGAATGTATCAATGCCATGCAATACACCGTTGAAAATATCGCTAATCCCGCCAATACCTAATAAATGCGTTGGTCTTTGTTTATTTAACATTGACATAGTTAAGGCCACGATGTCATACATCTGTGATTTATCAGCCCCAAGTGAGCCACCAACTGCATTCCCAAAGAAGGGATTATCGTTTACAAAGGCTACACTTTCGCGCCGTAAATCTGGGTATACGCCACCTTGCACGATACCATATAATTTTTGTTTACCATCATCGTGTTCTTGGTAATTTTTTAAACTACGTAAAGCCCAACGATGCGAGCGTTGCATAGAAGCTTTGGTATAACTTTTATCTACATGAAAGGGAGTGCATTCATCTAGTACTACAATTAAATCAGCCCCTAATTCCCTTTGAATTTTTATTGACTCTTCTGGGGTTAGCATATAAATTCGGCCATCAACATATGAACGAAACTTGGCGCCTTCTTCAGTTAAACTTAATAAAGTTTTATCATTGCCTACTAAACGCCGGCCCTTAATTTCATCAGCAACATTGCCAGAGCCTAAACTAAATATTTGAAAACCACCGGAGTCGGTTAGCATTGGACCACGCCAGCCAGTAAATTTTTGTAAACCACCTTGTTTAGCAATAACTTCCGAGCCAGGTTGTAACATTAAATGATAAGTATTCGATAAAATAATTTGTGTATTAGCCGCACGTAACTGTTCAATTGTTAAAGATTTCATAGCCGCTTTGGTAGCGCAAAAAATAAATGCGGGGGTGTTTACTGTACCATGTGGGGTCGTTAATAACCCTAAACGCGAGCTACCTGGACCACGCTTTAATACGTTAAAATTAAAATTATTGTGCGACTCTTGCATAACGGTTACTCATATACATCAAAGGAGTAAAAGAAACATTTAAAAGCATACGCATAATTTGCGCGCTTAAAACATAAGTGAAAATTAATTCAGTATAAGAAATTGGGATGGTGCTAAACCATTTCCAAGCTAAAACACTAAACAAAAATGTATCGCAAAAACCAGATAACAGCATAGCAAGGTTTTGTCGTAACCACAGATACTTACCATGTGTTAGATATTTAATCGCATTGAAAATTAAAATGTCTAACAATTGACTGCATAGATATGCTACTAAACTTGCAATTAAAATTCGTAAAGACGGCGCAAATAACTTTAACATTGCTAAGTAATTTTCATGTGCTGTGGCTATAACAGGATCAAAACTGTCTGTTGTAGGTAATGGATGGCCAAGTGCAATCAGCATCCATAACATTACCAATAACTGTCCCCAGAAACATAACATGATCGACTTTTTAGCGTATTGAATGCCGTAATGTTCGGTAATTACATCATTTACAAAAAAAGTCGTAGTAAATAACACCGTACCTAATGCTACTGGTTCACTAAAATATTGAAACTCAGTAAATCGTAATACTTGGATATTTGCAATTACTACCGCAAGCACATTATAAGCATATAATCCATATACCCCATAAAATCTTAACAAGCCTAAAATTGCTAAGGCACAAAATAAAAATGACCATACTGTCAGCATTTCAGCAGAAAGATGAATTTGCAGCCAGTTTATAATTTCAAAAATTAAATTGTCCAAGTTAATACCGTTGTCTAAATTTATCTGCTCAATAAGATTTAGTTCGTTGCAAATCTGCTAGGCTGCGTAAATATTTTTATTCGCGGACGCGCACAAGTACATCCATGTAGCGCTCGACAGCCGCCATTCATGGCGGCTGACGCCGTTTATAAAAAAATTTACGCAGCCTAGCAGTTTTAAATAACTAAAATCATTGAGCAGATACGTGTAAAAATTGATATAAAAATGCACATACACACTTATACTGTTTCTTAGTGTGAGATTCTACATAATTTCTTAACCAGCTTCAAATTGCGTTACATTAGTAAGTTAGCCGTTTGACAAATAGGTGGGCTTGGACTACAATAAAACTAATGAGCATAAAACGATTCAATTCGTTGTATGCCCCCGCAATTTAGGGGTTAGAGATGGATTTTAAGAAATTATTAGTATTTTGGTTGTCATTAAGCAGCGTTGCAGAAGGTAGTAAACTTAACCCTGCAGCTCTTAATGCTGTAACAACAGGCAGCGAGCCAGGCACCCCAGGATCCGGATCTAGCGCAAGTACTATATCAGATCCATTACCACCTCTTATAACCCCAGTACATGGTGCTCGTAGTTTGGGAGAGTCTGAACCATTCCTGGGTAAATATAAAGACTTAACGACATATGAAGCAAAAGTTGATCCTGCTTTGGTTGAAGAAATCATGGCAGCGCTTGAAAACCCTGATGAAGGAGGCGACGTTTCTGCTGTTGCTAGAGACGCTGAAACAGTTGCACACAAACGCCGAGATTCTAAAAGCAAACGATTACCGTTATTTGCTGATCGAAATAGCCCTGCAAGCACATTTGATCTTTCAACTGCGCGCCGCGATACCGTTTGGCGCAAGGGAGGTAGACATCTCTCTGCAGCAGTTGAAAATGTTACTATTGATGACTTAGAGCAAGATTTAGATAGCGTAATATTAAACAGTGAAACCGGTTATGCAGTGTTGGTGGTCGATCCAAATCGCAATTTAATTGTACAAGGTAAAATTGAAGAAAGACCAAATGGTACTAATTCCACGATGTACACATTTATTCAAAATGTTGGTACCCTAGATGAACCAAGATTTTTGATCACTGAAGCCACAAGCGCTGAATTAACACATCCAGATTTTAAAGATGAAGAAGACTTAGTGCCTGAAAATGTAAACGCAACCTCGGCTTCGCATGGCAGGGAATTGGCAGATGCGCGACAATTAACTGGGTCCGATGGTGTACGAGTATGGATCCGAACATTCTATTATGCACCAGATGTTTTAGCGGTAATGCCAAATGGTATGAATAGTGCCAGAGCACATGCTGCACAATTGGTTGCTGAACACAACTTATACTTGGCGAATTCTGGTTTGAGTAACATAGTAAAAGTGGTATTAGGACAAGTTGCTGCTCTTGAAGAAAATGAAAGGGATTCATACAATGCTATTTTAAAAGCCTCTGCTTTGCCGCGTTTAGGTGGCGATTCAGTTACTTCAATCCATGGTACTTTTGATAATTGCGGCAGAGGATATTTATTCGGAGGTTACAATGCAACCCCAGAAAATATTCGACGCTATCTAACAACTGTTGTGCAATACTCTTGTGCTTCACCTGCAAAATCAGATGCACATGAATGGGGCCATACTGTTGGGTTTCAACATAATACAGGCTCGGCTTCGTCAATATATGTGAATATTAATGGTAGAAGACAGGAATTTATGCCGAACGCGCGCGCTATGATGGATCAAAATGCAATTACCGGCACAATTTTAGCTTACGTCTATGATAAGGCGAATCGTTATCCTGCATATAGTAGTAAAACAGGCAGGTACAATAACATCCCTATGGGAAGCGAGAGTGCGGATAATGCTGGGGCGGGTAGAATTACCATACCTCAAATTTTTAATTTATTACGTGCTGCAGGTAATCCACCAACACCCAGACCAACTCGGCCAACCACTGCCAAACCTACCAGAAAGCCAACAACCAAAGTGCCAGTTGCGAAACCAACAGTTCCAACCAGACCACCAATTATTACAACATATTATCCAACCAGAAAACCAACGCGTAAACCAACCAAACGCCCAACGCGCAAGCCTACTATAAGAGCTACTTTGGCACCAACTAGTCAACAACGACCAGACTTAAATCCGGGCGATATGGTGGGCTTTACCTTTAAAAACTATGCTGCCATGCCACAAGAGCCATTAGCAATTATCATTCGCGATGCAGACGATGATCCTAAAAAGTTCAGCAGAAAAATAGTAATAGATGCTAGGGGTAATCTTATAATTAAGAATCAGAGCGGTGGCAATGTGGATCCGATTAATTATAATTTAGGTCCGATTCTAAAATCCAAAGCATGGGCTGCTATAGTTAGAAGTTTTGCAAATCCTAGAATTACTTCAAATTTCCAATTAAAAAATAACGCTGACACAGTTGAGTTATTCTATATACCTCCAAAATCAAAAGGTAAAAAACAACCAGCACCACAGTTGATCGTTTCGTTAAAAAAACGTGCTGATAATGCACAACAGACGGTTATGATAAGGGGACGTATAAACTTGGTACCCGATAACAATATTCGTTTCAATCAAGTACGCAGTATTCCAACCAAAGCTCCAACTAGAGTACGTGGCTTGCAAGAATCAGAAACGGCTACTGAAGCAGAACCTGGCGAACATGCGGTTATAAACTTCAGTGAATTAGTAGCCAATCCAAATGTACAAGGC
This sequence comes from Gammaproteobacteria bacterium, assembly GCA_020054325.1. Lineage (GTDB taxonomy): Bacteria > Pseudomonadota > Gammaproteobacteria > UBA6186 > Azoamicaceae > JAGVLG01. Next base: position 24,110 of record JAGVLG010000116.1, on the reverse strand, counting down.
AAAATTTTAGCTAAAAATACGGAGTTGCTAGATTTAATTGCTGCAGATTATGTTACTTTGTATAAATTTATTATCGATTGCATGAATAATTTTGGTCCATATGAAGCAAGTAAATTTTTTGAAAATAGCGGGGTTTTAAAAGAACTGTTTGCTCGAGCTTCAGAAGAAGATCTCTGTAATGCTTTTTATTTGATGGATCAAAATTATGCCCTTAAAAGTGTTTGTGCTCAATACATTGATCCCAATGACACAGTGTTACACGAAAATTCTAATATATCATCCGGATTGCAATCTCGGGCTGCAGTAACGCGCGAAACTAGCACACTAATTCCTCCGTTTATTTGGGATGTAGCCCAAACCAGAATAATTAGTAAATCGCCACAAAAAATGTATATCTTTTTGAAAGATCCTTCACAACCTGATTTACAATCAGAGGTAAGCGCCTATAAAGATTTGTTTGAATTTGCGAGTAAAGAATCCATAGCTGCTACTTTCGAATTGTTTAAAAAACTAGGTGAACAAAAAGTTTTTCTCGATACTTATAAAGCATTCATTCCTAAAAATAAGTTATCGACTGAAATGTTGGCCTTATTAGATGAAACCCCAGAGCCAAAACCAACTTTGCGCGGTAATAAGAAGCTATAACAATTCTCAACTGCCCTTCGTCAAACCCAAGTTGCTCAGGATTTTTAACGCAGAATCTAAAGTGATATTGGTCTTGGCTTGTTCAAAATTATTCAATGTAGGCTTACTTATGCCACATATTGTTGCCAATTGTTCTTGTGTTAAACGTTGTTGTTTGCGACGTTTTATAGCTTCGGCAACTATTTCTTGCCAGTCTAAATAAATGTTCGATTCCATATTTTATCAATTAAATTTACAATAGATTGTTTTAAAATATTTGATCCAATATTAGCATTATAGATCGCATCTTTAGCAGCAGTCTGATTTTTTTTCAAACTATTAAAGGCCATATCTATAGTTTGTAAATTTAATCCGAAGGCTTTACCTAAGTTGATTAGATCCTCAGTTGTAATTTGGAATATGCTAAGATTCTCTTTGTTAGCTAGCGACAAAGCTAATTGTGTATAGCCGTATAATGCAGCAGCTACTTGATCATAAATCGGGCTAAGTCGTAAGCCTGATGTAGTATGTAGCATTGCAAAATTCTTTAAATGCATGTCAGTATTACCGAGTAATATTCCAGCCAGTATACGTAAATATAAACGATATACTTCAGTGGCTAAACACCTTGGAGTAACTTTAATAAAATCTGCAATTTTCTCATAAGAGCCATGATATTTGGTGTTTGATATTTGATCAAACAGTTGATTAAATTCTTCGAAATGAATACGTTTTTCATGTTCTCGGTCAAACCTTTTAATTATTAGCACTTCATCTGTAAAACCATGAATTTTACCTATATGCATATCTACTATCGTGTCTTCGGGTAATAATTTTTTAGTAGCAATAGTAGATAAATATTCATTGGCTACTAGATCAGCATGATGTTCAGATGGGAACTTTGCAATGTAAGTACTTATTTTATTGTCAGTTACGGGATAAAATATTCCATTTTTTTCAATTATTGCTAATTTAGGTTGAATACCAGATAGAGAGGCACGACTTGTTAAGACTGCAAGTTCTTTAGGATCGGAAACATCAATTAACTTATCGGTTATGGCCTCTGGATTAGGATCCAGCACTGAAACCGCACCAGCGCAATCCGAACCAAAAGCCAAAAGTAACTCAAACCTACTGCTATATCTTTTACCTAGTACGCGCGATTGAGCTTGCTCTAGCCAACCTTCAGCGACCAAATTGTCAAAAAAGGGCGGTAATTCGGTTTGATATACAAAGCTGGCTTCTTGTAGCGGCAAATTATATGCAATAACTGGCATATTACTGTGTAGGTAGCTGGGATCATAAGTAAAAGACGAACCATAGCCGGGCTCTTGTCGGATAAACCCTGCAAAAGTGTCACGAAAATAAACTTTGCCCCAAAGTAATTTTGCCATAGTAAATTATAGTTTTCTTTTTGCCATATCAATAATAGATAGTAAAGTATAGCTTACTTTTTTTAATAAATATAGTATATAGTAAAATATAATTTACCTAAACTTCAAATTTGGCACTCTGGTTCAATATTAGGATAGCTTGATGGTGGTATGGCAAGCGTATCAAGCAGTATTGTGCCACAGTATTCTGGGGCGGCAGCGCGAAATAGGCCAACTTTGTAGGCTATGAAGGTTATAGTTACTGTGGCCTTGATGGCAATCCCCAGTGGAATGCCAAGATTTGCATCCAAGCCAGATGGAATATCTAGGGCTAAGACAGGGATCTGCTGGGCGTTGATAGCTGCAATTGCATTGTAAAAATCGCCAGTAATGTCGCGCTGTAAACCAGTTCCAAACATTGCATCGACAATTAAAGAAGGCTGAAACTTTTGTGTATTAGCAAAGGGTACCATATTAACTTTTGCATCTTGCGCCATATGAAATGCAGTTAAGGCATCACCCTGCAATTTATCTGCACTGCCAACCATGATTACCGTAACATTAATAGATTTTTGGTGTAACAAACGTGCTAGGATGTAGCCATCACCAGCATTATTACCAAAACCACAATAAATTAATACTGAACAAGGGTTTGCCCAATATTGTAATAATATTTTCAAAGCTGCATTACCAGCGCGTTGCATTAGTTCTATTCCTGGCAAACCGTTAGCTATTACATGCTTATCTATGGCCTGGACACTTTCGCGACTGTATAGAAGTTTTGGCATATTGTTGGATTATCCTGGAAGTTGTAAAGTACTGAAAGAGTGTCTTATGGAAGTATGCAAATGCTCCTGTGCATTAGCTGCGGATATTTCTTTATCGCTCGGTACTAAAGCATCTCTAGGTTTACTGTGCGACTTGCGATGTACATCTTCGTCTTTCAGTCTAAACCGAGGGAAAAAAGCTAAATGCCGGGGAGGGATTTCTGCAGAGACACAGCATCCCTGCATCATTTCATCATCATGCGCAGTCATGCCTTTAGCTGCCCCAGGATTTCTACTGTTGATTAATGCAATATCAGTTGCAACGTCCAATTCTAATTGTAAGTATCGAACTAGGGTCTTTATTAAATAGCGTAACAAATTACCAAGTATGTATTTTAAAAAATTAGGTAAGATACTTAAAACTCGAGCTGCTACAGCATTAGAAATTGAAGACATAGTGCGATCAGCAAATAATTTTAAATTAATGCCTTTTTCATGGTATTCAGCCACAACTCGAGCAGCTATAGCTGCCCCTAAAGAGTGGCCAATGATCATAATATGTGAGCCAGGAATTTTATTTTGCTGTAGGTTAGCAACAATCGATCTTAATGCAGCACAATATTCATCAAGATCGCTCAAATTACCCGGACTTAAACCGACACCTGGGGGGTTAAAGGCAATTAGACAAATTTGCTTATGGAATTTTTGATAAGTGCTTAGCATTTCTGGTACAAAAATTTGACAACAAGTATTATTGCCACCTATATGTATAATATAGTTTTTGTTGGGCTTATATATATCTTGATCTTCGCAAATAATTACTGCTTCAAACTGCCCATTTTCAATTATGTCATTTTTAGGGAAAGCATAACAATTACCATGCACATCGAAAATTTTATGCTGGCACATAGTCGCATATTCTGGTATTAAGCGTAACATCTGTTGTAAGCCAATAAAGTTTCTGGTACCGCGGTTGAATATTCTTGGTGCAGGGTATATTTGGGCTAGTAAAAACGCCCTGAGGCCGTTCAAGATGCTACTATTAAATTTTGGCATAGCCATACTTCCATTTACCTTTTAAAATCATTATAACAGGGATTTCAAAAGATCAGATCGGAACGAAGTTAGCTATTTAATCTTATGCCATCGCTAGAGCATTTTTTAGGGTTTGGTCTGGATCTGGTTGCAGTTGAGCTTCTGGTACTGCATTGCCGTAAGCACCGGTCGCATCTTCTACAACTTGTGCAACTGGAATATTTGGCCTTACAGGGACTGAATCTATAACGCTTGCTCTAGCTGTGCTGCTTGTTGTAGCAGTTGTAGTTGAACTTGTGTGGTGTACCATATAACTGCGAGATCTATTTTGTGCTTCTCTTGTTCGTTGCCATTGATAACAGCAGGCACAAGTTTGTTCAGGATCATCACTACAAGTTGAGAAGCCGCTATATCCGACTGATTCAGCATAACCCTCATAAGAAATTAATAGCACCAACGCTGCTGCTGGAACGAGAAATAGTAGTGGTAACCAAAGGGAGTATTCAAGCTTTGAATTATCATTAGCATGGTCAAAAACAAATTGTTTTGTACTTCGTTTTGCAGTTGCATTATTTAAAATGTATCCAGTAGTATTTATTTCAAGCTGTAATGCTGGGAGTTGTGCTTGAGTAGCATTTATGATGGCTTGATAAAAACTTGGCGGCTTTATAGCGCTAAGAAGATATATGCATTGTTGATTTACTTGTGCAAGTAGATTCACTGCTATTGCTTGGTAATTTATATTTTTTGGATCAACCTCATAATTAATTGTTTTAGCATCGTTATCAAGTAATGCACCAGTTACTTGTTGCGATGCGTAAGTGTCCGTTTTGCTTTCAGTGTACTTATTGATTCTTTGTACACCGGTAGAGCTTTTTAAAAATTCCCTACTGGTAATTTGTATTCCAGCATTGTACCTACCGCAATTATTTTGTTGGCTTGAGCCTGCTCCAGTTATCGTAGTACCATATGTTGTTGTGTATGTTGTTGTTATGGTATACCGAAAACATTCTAATGAGTAGCAGGTGCTTGTATAAGGCTTGCCGTTTGCATCAGTCTTTTGGCAACTATATGGAACACTAACCCAATCGCATTCAGAACGTGAGGTAGTTCGGATTGTATCGGATTTTGCAATAATATTTATACCATAAGCAATGTTTAAATCAGTTAAAACATTACCGGAGGAATTCGGATTGCAATATGCATTTAAAGCCATGGCAAAATTTGTAAAACCACTTACATAGCAATTTGCATCGCCAATTTTCTGTTGCGCATCGCGCATATTATTAAGAGCGGTTTGATATGCATTATTGGCGATGTTATATTGGTTAGTTGCGGCATCGAGCTCAGACTGTGCAGTATTTCGTACAGCATCCTTTTGCGACATTTTGATTGAACCGACGACCAAAATAGCTAACGTGTATCCAAAAGTAGCAACACTACCCCAGAAACAAAGTTTTGTGCATCGCATGGCTGAAACCTTACTAAACTACCAGTGAAAAAATGTAGCATGCTTGAAATTAAACAGCAATCATTCACTTAGAATTATTACGATAGGTAACTAATTACTAGCCTGATGCGCCAAGATGGTTGCTAACACCATTTTTGCATGATCTTTGACGGCAACTTTACGCCATTCTCGAATTAATTTGCCGTCAGGACCAAACAAAAATGTGCTACGAACTAGCCCAAGGGCTGTTTTACCAAAGATAGATTTGCTATTAATTACTGCAAATAAATCACAAAGCTTACTGTTAGTATCTGCAATTAGATCGAATTGCAGTTTTTTCTTCGTCTTGAAGTTAGCATGACTTTTTATGGTGTCACGCGATACTCCGATAATTTCTGCATTGGCTGCAGTAAAATCTTGGTAAAGGGAATTAAAGTCGTTTGCCTCACATGTACAGCCAGGCGTGTTATCTTTTGGATAAAAATACAGTATTAAATACTTTCCAACTAAATCTTGGCTTGAAATAGTGCCGCGGGTACTTTGCACCTCAAAGTTAGGTAAGAGCATATCTAATTTAACTTGCATAATGAGTCCTGGCTGAAATTTGTTTGAGTATACTGCTAGTTGGAATAATCGCCAAGCCATGGGATAATGCTTTAAGGATTTTGTGTTGCAAGGAGACGCAAATGTTACGTGCTTTTAATGGTTATATAGCTCCTCAACCTAGGGAGACTGTATTTGTTTCCGAAACCACGCCACAGCCTGATTTAATTAAAAATAATTTACTTGCTGTAATTGCAGCCACAGAGCAAGAGTTGCAAGCATATCGTAGCCAGCAGCATGCTGCCGATGCACAATACCAAGCATTACAAAAGCAGATTGACTATCATAATACTTTAATTGAACAAATGAGCGATGGGCGTGCAAAAGCACGTTTAGAAAATAAAAAGAAAGAATTAGCAAGCCGATTAGCAGCTTTGAATATGGGCAGTAGGATTGAAGTAGAAACCAGACTGCAGCAGCTAGAAACTGAAAAATCTGAAATCAGCTCGAGTCTACAGAACTATCTTGCTGATGGGGATCTTGAACCAAAACACATTTTAGAGCAGACCTTAGCTGAGATAGAAACAGAAATTGCTGATTTAAAAAAGCAGTGTTTGACTCCTGTCGAGATGGGGTTAATCGATAAGATTCAAGCATCTAAACGTAATTTAATTTTGTATTATTTGCAACAAGAAATTAATAAACATAAAGTTACCTATTTATCCGAAATTTATACTGAGCAGCAAGAAATTCGGGCTGGCAAGGTGGATTCAAAAGAATATAATGCGTTGTTGCAGCGATTTGAACAAGACTTTGAAGACCCAGATGCCGAAACCTTAGCAATATTTAGGCAAATTAATCTTGAATTACATAAGCTCCTTGATGTAGCTAAAAAAGACTTGGAAGCGAAGTTGGAAGATTTAAATCTGAGACTCGCAAAAGATATTCCCGAAGATGCTGGTGAAACTATGATTGTAACGCTGGTTGAGAGCGAAGTGGAGGTCCTGCATGATCAGGTAATGCAACAATATCAACAATCCCAAGAAGAAATGTTAATGAGTATTAGAAAAAAAATTAATTGTAAACAATTTGAGGTTACATTAAAAAAGAAGCTTGTGGATTGTGACGCTTCTATAGGGAAATGTAATCTGTACTTAACAGATTCAAAATTTGCAGAGCTTCTGTACGATCCGCAAGTTAAACGCCGGATAAAGTTTAATAAAAAATATTATAATGAATTAAAAAGTTTATATTGTGCGGCCCTTGGGCTTGATTTATCGAATTTTGAAACAATTGAACAGGAATTAAAGAAATGTGAAAATTTACTAAGGGATTTATATTATGCAAAAGATGCAAACTATGTAATTGAGTTTGAATTGAGTGAAAAAATCAGCCTGGTTTCAAGTGAGCTTGAAGAGTTAAAACAACAAAAATCATCGTCACTTAAAGCTGGGGCGAATTCACAAAAAATGCCGGAAAGTTCTATGTTAATCAGCGCTGCAGAAGCTAAATTAGAGCGTTTGAATTTAGAATTTACTTTGTGTACGTTGGTGCAGTTTGATCGACTGATTAGCTTTGATTATGCCATAAAGCATTTAAATTCTAGTTATGCCAAAAAAGTTACTGAAAGTTCAATTTTTGATATACTGCCACTTGTCGATAAACTTAAACCAACCATAAACGTTGTATTTGGTTTTGTGGAAAACTTTATAAATGAACACATGCCATTTTTTAGAAAACAGTTTGGAGAATTTAATAATAAAAACCTTTTAAGAGAATTAGTATTGCATAAGATTAAATTGGGAGCGTATATCAATGCTTTGAAGGATTATATAAATTTTGACGATCAGTTGCGATTGGGCAATGAAGATCCTTCTTTGCCGAAGAATATATCTAAAATGTTGCTGTTAGCTTTGAAAATATATTTTACCAATGCAGCATTGGCAGTAATTCATAATTGCACGCCAGATCAGCAATTACAGTTATCTACTTTTGCTACAATGATAGATGATTATGAAGTATTTCATAATTCATTTACAGATGAACGTCCAGCTTCATTTAGGCAGCGCTTAACGTTATTAGTTAATTTACAACAAAGAATTAAACTTTTTCCAATGCCTTTAGTGTTGAGCGATTTTCCAGCTAGCTTGCAATCTTTAATAGAAAAATTGCAACAAGAAGATAGCGATGATGAGGATCTTAGTGATTTAGGTGTGGTAAGATTACCAGCAGATTCTACGGATTCTGATACTAGGGAAATGGCTCTAGAACACGATGATGTAGATCCATATGAACTCCAAGAGCCAACATCGCCACATCCACCATGTCCGGCTACGCCTAGTTCAACTAGGTTGAGTCCTTAGCCAGGTTGAGTCGTCGCCCTAAATCTAAATGGCGACGACTCATCGTTGTGACTATCTTAGACATCATAGTTCTGTAGATTCTACTATACTACGATATAGTATTTCATGAGGTTAATTATGCCTGGAAATAATAGTAGTTTGTTAACCTTTTCACGTGATGCGCAACAATTGCAGCATAATATCGATTTTCAAATATTTTTACTTGAAGATAAACTATACAAAATAGAGCGAGAGTTGCCAATCTGCGACCGGCGGGTCAAGTTGGCGACTAAAAATCTTGCTAGAGCTGAGGCAAGGTTACAAGGGGTTATCGAGCCCACAGCAATCAAAGCAGTAAGAACTGAGTATCAACAACGTCTCGAGGAGTTAGATAAAGCTACAGAAAGCTTGGATAGCAGATATTTAGCCAGAGATGCAATACTAGACAACCTTGCAGAGCTGCGGATGCTACAAATGCAATCCCAAGAAGCTAACGAATCGGATCAAATTGGTTCCAATTTACAACCAGATTTAGTTCAAAGTATCAGAAAATTTAATAGAAACAACTTACGGCACTTGTAGAAATAGTGCTAACAAACCGATATACTAGCTGCTGCATTTACTGAAGTTAAGTTAGTTGAGATCGAAAATGTTTGTGCCAATTATAACTACTCCCACGCCCATAATTGATTCTCGTTTGTTAGCCATGATGCAGCAAATCGATTTGAAGCTAGACCAGGCAAAAATCTCTGATAAATTGCGCTTATTAATTTCCATGGCCGCCAACTTTTTGGCAGCTAAAATTGACGTGCATTATCAGAGTTATCTAGAGAAATTTGGTAGTCTGTATTTCTCACAAATTACACAAGAATTAAATTATCTCAAGGGTATCGATCAAAGCAGAATTTTAGAAAATAATGAAAATATTCGACTCTGCTTGTTAAACGCAATTAAACTTGATGAGTTTAAATTTGTGGATCTTGCTATTAGCCTAGGGGTGCGTTTTCCAAGTGATCCTGATTTTTATTTTTGGCATCAGCAATTTAGCAGCACTTGCGATGCGCGATACGCTTACATGATTCAGCAATTATCAACATTGATGCAGCTGCCTCAGCCAGGATTTGTAGCAATAGTGCAGCAGTCAAATGCGCAATATTTGCAGCTAAACCAAACAGCGGGCTATGCAGTAGAGCAGTGGCCAATTCAATCGAAACAGACTGTGCCAGAAATGCTAGACCCTCAAGAACCATCAAATAGAAGATCCGATATAACTAGTCCGGTTTCATTCAATGATTATGATCCAAATGAACCTGAATCTGAAGTTAGGTCGACAGTTTCAGCGCCTGGACTATTTTCTTCGATCCAGGATAGAGTCAGATCAGGATCGTTAGATTTGCAACCTGGAATTGAGTTTGGACCAACAGTAACGCTTGATGGACTCGAGAGCGCTGTATTCAAATCTGCTGAAGTAGCCACTCCACCTTTAACTAGTAGAAGTGTTGCAAGTCAATCTATTGGTTTCATGTCGGCTACCGATTTAACGCATGGCAGGTCAGTGGATTTTACCCTCAAAGATATTATTGCAGCGCTAGATGCTGTGCAAATTAATAACTACATTGTTGCTAACCCGCAACACTCACACGAGGTTTTTACTGACTTGCGCCAACAGCTAAAAAGCGCATCAACTGTTACAACAGAATTTATTGCAAACATAATTTGCGATTTAGAATTTTATCTATTTTTGCTTGGTAAAATAGATTCATTTGAAAAGTTTAGAATAATATTGGATAAAATACTTGCATTTACTGAACAAGAACTCTGCCTTCGCAAGAGTCAGGTATATGCAACTTTATCTAAACACAAACATTGCGATGCCAAGTCAAAAGAAAGCTTGAATAAAAGATTTGTTGCAGTTGCGGCATGGTATACGCAAAAAACACAAGAGTTATTGGGGTTGTTGCAACCAGAACGCGTGCATTTAATTATTAGCTCCGATTTAAAACTCTGTGCTAACGTTAAAAATTCAGAGGGTCAAACTGCGGTAATGCTAGGGCTGCAAAACAAGCTGGATGAGTCTGTGTTACTAACCTTGATCGAAAATGGTAAAGCCACGATTGCAGATTGTGACAGTAATGGTTTAAATGCGTTACACTATTGGGCATTGTATGCGATCGATAATTTAACAATTCTACAAAAAATATGGCAGGCATATTATGGTGAGTTAAGCATTGATCAAACTATGCAACAACTGGAACGTGGTCTTAATAATGCTCGTGACACTTTGTTGCACTTCATAATTGTGCAACAATCGCCATTAAAAGTCCAACATATTCTAAAGCATCTATTTGCTTTGAAAGGCAGTTCTATTTTAACGCGGTTAATTTTTATCAAAAATAAACATGGCGCAACTCCATTGTATCTGGCGCATAAAAATTGTTGGCTACCTGTGGCACATATGTTGCAACATCAGATCTTAAAATCACTCCCAGATTTAGTTCAATCTGGATTTAGGCCTTATGCCACAACTGCGCATGCGATGTGGTTTGAAAACTCAGGTAATATTTTAAATGCGTTTATTAGTGCTAATAATGTTACCGCAATATCTGAATTCTTAGAGAGTTTCACAAACTTTTCTCAAGCATTAAATACAAAGCTTGCTTCTGCAAAAATTGCTCTTACGCAGGGTAAGGAGCTGGTTAGCTATATTGGCAATCATGGAGAAATGTTGCGAACCCTGTGTGAAAATCCCAAGTTTAGGCGTAGCTTAAATCGATTAATTGTTTCCCAGCATAATGCTAAAATTGAAACTAAATTTCGAAAAAAGCTATTTGTGTTTTATCCGGTATCTAAAGATGTAACCAAAATCCCTAATATTACTAGCACCATTGCCTGGAGCAAACTAATCGCACTGTTTTCTGGCGATACAAAAGTACAAATGCAGCAGGTAGATATTGCAGAGCTTAGGTCTGAGTTGGCATGTATTGCAGCAGTAGAAGATTCGATGCAGCCTAGCGATTATCGAAATGTTGCAACTGAATTGTTACTTAATACCGCAAATATTGATCATTTGGCCGCTTTGAAATTTTTATGTGAAAAATGCGGCTTGATAGTTACTGAAAGAACAGCTGGCCTTACTATGGCCTATGAAGATACACCCGGATTGCCGATAATTAATTATGTTTTTGCACAGCAACCTGAATTGCAAACTACAGAATCCAAGCAATATTTATCAGCTGTATTATTCGGCCGAGTTATACTTGATAATCCTAGTGAAGAAAAAATTGATTGGTTGTTAAATAAGGGCTTTGATCCAACTGGATGTGTGTACGACGGTAGTAATATTTTATCGATGCTGGTTGAAACAATTCGCAGATACAAACATATTGAGGAAGATTCGTTAGATTGCTTGGCTTATTTATTGGAGAAGTGTCCTGGAATAACAGATAACTTGCTTACAAATAAGAATTGTAAAGGCTATACCTTCCGTGAGGAAGCAATCGCAATGATGCGACAAGATCCTGCTACAATTGAACCATTTAGAGAGTTGGTGGATTGTATTAATGAAGCAAAACGTACCCCTTGTACTAGCTTGGTACATGCAGTTACCCAGCGCTGTACTATTTCTTAAATTTTTTTGACACTTGGTATTAGAGCCTGCAGTAAGCAGGCTCTTAACAAACAATTAAGGTGCTGGAGTAGGAGTTGGTGCTGCCTCAGCAGGAACCGCAGCTGGAGCTGTTTCAACCGCAGCTGCTGTTGTTGCAACATTGGTATTTAAACCCACTAGTGTTGCCAGCGCAGTGATTTTTGCAAGTGTTTGATCAATAGTTTCTAAAATGGCTGGTGCAATACCAACATTTACATCCAAAGCTCTTAATGCTTCAATGTAGGTTTTGAATGTCGAGCTTGCAGTTTTAGCACTAATGATTAAATTTGCAGATGATTGCGCAACGTTACCTGTAATTTGTGTTGCTTGAGCAGCATCCACCAAATCTTGTACTCCATCTAGAGTTACATCCAGTCGTCTTAAAAACAGAATTGCTGCCTCAATATTTGCAAGCATATTGGCATCATCCTTGTAAACTGCTTTGGCTGATTCAAGGAATTTCACAAGATTTGGGATTTGGGCATCTAAGGCATCGGAGGCTTCGTGAAGTTTTTTAGCAGCTTCGGCAAGAACTTTGCGACCTTTCTCGAAAATGTCTTTTACTTCTTCTCTAACATATTCCTTTTTTTCACGACAACCGGTAAAAGATGGTAAACATCCTGACATAATACATCCCTCCATGGATGAACAATAAATCTTGAAAGTGTCAATAAATTGACATGTTTTATCAGCAGTTCCAGCTTAACACTGATTTAACTCCAGGCTACGGGTGACGCGGAGGCGGATCCCTTATACACGTGCAGCTTTAGCGAGCATGTATATGGTGCCGCAGCGGCAGGACCTGTAGCCACTATAGAATTCAATAGTTCAGCTAGAACTGCTGCGTGATTACATCTTGCCATAACAGAATTGCACTAGCAAATTATCTAAAAACTATTATTATGTAAGTAACTTATATAAAAAATATAATTAAGTTCGAGGAACTATATACATGGAGATAGTTGGCGAAAGTTCAGAAATTCGCGCAGTTAAAGAGTTAATACAACAAGTAGCAAAAACACCGGCGAGTGTTTTAATTTTTGGCGAGTCTGGTACTGGTAAAGAGTTAATTGCACGTAATATTCATCAAGCCTCGCCTAGAGCAGCTGAAGCATTTGTGGCGATCAATTGTGGTGCCATTCCTGCGGACTTATTAGAGAGCGAATTATTTGGTCATGAAAAAGGCGCTTTTACTGGTGCTCTCAATACTCGTCAAGGTCGTTTTGAGTTAGCAAATAATGGCACAATATTTTTAGATGAAATTGGTGATATGCCATTAGCGATGCAAGTAAAACTATTACGTGTGTTACAAGAACGCTGTTTTGAACGAGTTGGTGGTTCTAAAACGATTGCTACTAATGTCCGCGTCATTGCAGCAACTAATCATAATTTAGAAAAACTAATTGCAGAGCAGAAATTCCGTGAGGATTTATTTTATCGTTTGAACGTGTTTCCGATTAAAGTTCCAGCATTGCGTGAACGCAAACAAGATATACCATTGCTAATAGCACATTATTTACAACAACAAGCAGAAGATTCTCGCTGCAGCTTTAGTCCAGAAGCAATACAGTGCTTAAGCAATTATTTTTGGCCTGGTAATGTACGTGAATTGACTAATATAGTTGAGCGTATTTGTATCCTGCATCCGGCGCAAAATGTGGCTGTTGAGCAATTGCCTGAGCAAATTCAGCAGTACCCAAATCGTGTTTCCCATTACCAAGACATGAACCAAGTGGTATTGGTCAAACCAAATTTATTAGCAGGACAGTTTGACCTAAAACAACATGTAGTAGAAACAGAAATTGCTCTTATAAATAATGCCTTGCAAAACTCGCGAGGCATCGTAGCCCAAGCTGCCAAGCTGCTTGGCATTCGGCGTACGACTTTAATTGAAAAAATGAAGAAATATCAATTAGATAAAAATAGTTGCGTGAAATAGCCAAAAAATGCTTGCAATTTGTATGGCGATACTACAGAATAGGTTTTCAGTTTAAGTATTAATCATAAATTCCTGTTCACCCATCAAACATATCTACCTTTAACTAGGTGATTCTCTCACTTAAAATATAGCAAATCTACTACACATAACTTGGGTATTTATCCTTGAAGCTGACTTCGTAAATTGGCATGATTTAAATACAAAATAAACAAATTGAGGGTAAACAAGTGGCCAACAAATTTAACATCGCGACACAAAAGTCATCATTTGCAACCGTGTTAGCGCAGTTGCACACCCAAACAGCACAACAAGAAAAGATGCAAATTGAAATGAATAATATAAAATATAAATTAGAGCAGGCTAGTAAAACCCTAGCTCAAAAGGATTTGCTAATTGATAGCTTAGAGATGGATCTAGAACATATGATCGATCAGTTAGTAAAGATGCAGCATGGTCGTAAACAATGTGATAGTAAACAACAGTGGATGTCACGAGGCTTACCCGGTTTAAACACTGAAGTAAATAATCACGTTGTTGCGTAACGATCAAAAACTGATTGTAAAATAGGAGATCTTATGAGCAGTTCTAAGTTGTCATATATTTTCATCCCTGCAGCGCTGTTATTTGTCACTACACCAGTGGCTGCAGTGGAGGATCTTTCTCCAGCCGAGGTTCAAGAAGAAAATAAAATCTATCAAGAGCTAGAGCAACAAAATCGTATTAAAGGTGGTGCTACTGAAGAATATTTGGATCAAACCAATGCAATATTTCAGGAAGAGCAGCCAACTGAACGTCAGTTGCAGAATGATCGGGAAGCCCAAGAGGTTCTAGATCAATCAAATAGCAATGGTCAGTCATCTAAGAAACAAAATGGTAGCAAGGCTGCACAGTAGCTGTTGTTAGTAGTTCCCGTATTAAAAATTGCTACAAGTCCTGCCGCTTCGTCACCTTAAATTCATCCTCGTTTAAGCTGCGGGCGCAATTTAAGGGAACTACTAAGCTACTATCGATCCCTTACATAGCAGAAATGCCAGCGCTCACTAAATGTTTGATGAATTATAGCTACAAAATAATGTTAAACCACGTATAATCCAGTTTAACGCGGTAGCTAAATCTGGTAAGTTAACTTATGTCATTACATCATTCTCGTTGGGTAACGTTAAATCGTGAATGCGAGGCATTGCTTATTCCAAGCGGTATGCCGTTTGTGGTTCCTGCCGGCACTGGGGTTGAAATAACCCAAGCCAAAGGTGGTGCAATTACGGTTTTGATTAATGGCCAGCTAGCGCGGATCGACAGTAAAGATGCTAGTGCCCTTGGGGTGGAGTTCACCGAGCTAGTTTTAGAAAATAATGCAGAGCGTGAAAATGTTATTGCAACTGGGCCAGTGAACATCGATGCGGTATGGGACCAATTAAAAACTTGTTACGATCCGGAGATCCCAGTAAACATTGTCGATTTAGGTTTAATTTATGATTGTCGGATTGAGAGCTCAGAAGATCATACCAAGAATACAGTCTTGGTAACTATGACACTAACTGCGCCAGGTTGCGGCATGGGGCCCGTGCTAGTGCAGGACGTTGAAAATGCAGTATGGCGGGTTAAAAATGTTACCGACGTTAAAGTAGAAATGGTATTTGATCCACCTTGGGATCGCGATATGATTTCTGAGGCAGCCAAGTTAGAGCTCGGATTGTTTTAGGGGTTCACGATTGGCAGCAGTTCCCACTAAACACTAATTTGACTCTACACTACAGGACCCGTAGTCACTATAGAATTCAAGAGTTTAGCGGGAACCACTGCACGATTGGTAATCAAGTTGCCGATCAGCCACTTTCTGATGTATCCTTTGAGTTGGTTAGCCATTACTTGCATGGATCGATAGACTATGAGTGTCGAATTACAAACTTCCAATCCTAAACAAACTAGACTTGTAAAAATTAAGCTTGCTGGATTCAAGTCATTTGTTGACCCAACTGAATTTGTATTGAAAAGTGATTTAGTCGCTGTGGTTGGGCCTAATGGTTGTGGTAAATCAAACGTGATCGATGCAGTGCGCTGGGTAATGGGCGAGAGCTCTGCAAAAAATCTACGCGGTGAATCTATTACCGACGTTATATTTAATGGATCAAACACGCGTAAACCGATTGGCCAAGCATCGATTGAATTATATTTTGATAATTCTGGTGGAGCAATTGGCGGTGAATATGCCAATTATGCTGAAATATGTGTACGGCGCGAAGTAAACCGCAATGGCGATTCTAAATTCTTTTTAAATGGTACTGCTTGTCGTAAACGTGACATTACCGATGTCTTCTTAGGCACTGGTCTTGGTGCTAGAAGCTATTCGATTATTGAACAAGGGATGATTTCTCGGGTTATTGAATCAAAACCAGAAGAGCTAGGTAAATTTATTCGTGAAGCAGCTGGAGTTTCTGTTTACGAAAAACGCCGGCATGATACTGAATTGCGCATGAAACACACTATTGAAAATTTAGCGCGTTTAGAAGATTTACGTGAAGAACAAATTAAATTATTAGAGCGCTTAAAACGACAATCTGAATCAGCGCAAAAATTCAAAGTATTTAATGCTGAGAAGGAAGAATTAGAGGCACAATTATTAACTATGCGTTGGCAAGATTATGATGCTAAGCTTGCAGCCCATTCTGAGCAGATTTTAGATTTATCGGTACAATTGGAAGAAAAAATTACCGCACGTACTACGATTGGAACATCATTAGAAAAAGTGCGGGTTGAATTTGAAGAAAACTCTGCGGAGTATAATGAGATCCAAAGTAAATTCTATGAATTGGGATCGTTGGTGGCACGGAATGAGCAAAGTTTACAGCATCACAAAGAACGCAAACAGCAATTAGAAACTGATGTTGATCAAGTTAAACAATCTATTCATGAAATAAGCGCACAGAAAGCAACCGATAGCGATACTTTGTTTGAATGTGAAGAGGCATTAGCCGAGATTACACCAGAATATGAACAAGCCCGTGATGCAGCAGAACAGGCCGATGAGTTGTATCAAGATGTTAGGTTAGAACTAGATTCAGTAAACGAAGCATGGGATATATACCAAGAAGAAGTACAAATCCCGCAGCAACAAGCTGAGGTACAGAAAACTCGGATTGAGCAGCTTGATAAACAAACTCGCGATTTACAGGCTCGGATTGATCGCTTACAGCAAGAATCTAGTGCTTTAGATACTGCAGCGATGAGTGCTATGGTAGCTGAACTGGCACAACAATTAGCAATTTTAGAAGAACAAACTAACAATCTTAAAGCTGAATTATTGGAAATTCAAAATAAAATCACCACGCAACGCGCTACAGTCCAGCAGCAACAGGAGCAATTAAACCAAGCACGTGGCATTGTGCAACAAAGTAAAGGTAGAGAAGCATCTTTATTAGCTTTACAACAAGCTGCACTAGGTAAAGACGATAAAATTCTTCAAGATTGGCTGCAACAGCATAATCTTGCAAACCTACCGCGAGTAGCGCAAAGTATAACTGTAGCTACAGGTTGGGATGTGGCAGTTGAAACTGTACTTGGCGATTATCTAGAAGCGGTATGTGTTGCTGCAGAGTTTAATACAGTAGCAAATACAGTACATCAGTTAAGTGCCGGCAAAGTCACATTGTTGGATGCGACAAGGCCAGCGTCTTCAAATGCTACTAATTCCGAATTGGTTCCATTAGCACAAAAAATTACAACGTCACTACCAATTAATGATTTGTTGCAAAATGTATATGTTTGTGAAGATCTAACTGCAGCACTAAATGTACGTGATAAATTAACAGCAGCTCAAAGTATAATTACCAAAGATGGCATCTGGCTAGGATCCACATGGATCCGCATTTCACGTGAACAGGATGCAAAGCGAGGGATATTAGCTCGCGAGCAAGAATTGCAACAGCTAAAGCTACAAATTGAACAGCAACAATTACTATCTGAAGAATTAGAAGCGGCGATACTTGCTGCTACGGAAGAATTACAAAGTTTAGAGGCGCAGTTGTTTGACAAACAACAGCAATCTAATCAAATTGCAGCACAATTACGTGATGTTAGTGCCAAGCATAGCGCTGCACAGCAAAAGCTTGAAAATATGCAAAATCGTAGAAATCGCATCAATGTAGAAATCGAGGAACATCAACAACAATTAGCCATTAACTCGAGCGAGTCATCTACGGCACGTGCTGCATTAGAGATTGCGATTGAAACAATGGCGCGATTAGCATTACGCAAAGAAGAGCTGTTAGCTTCAAAAGAAGAATTACAAAATAAAGAACGTGAACGTAAACAGCAAGCGCGCGAATTGCAAGATGCCTATCATGAGTTGGAGCTTAAAAAACAAGGGTTCCAAAATAAATTTGAAGGTTTGCAACATACAATCAGTCGAGTTGATCAGCAGCTTGCTGCATTGCATCAACGACACCATCAATTGTTACAAACTTTGCAAGATGACATCGAACCAACGCGCTTATTGCAAGCCGAACTGGACGAGTTACTAGCACAGCGTTCCATAGTTGAAGCAGATATGCAACAAGCTAAACGAGTGTTAGAAGTATATGAAGAACAAATGCGCGACCAAGAAAAGCAGCGCAATGAATTAGAACTTGCAGCTGAAAAAATTAAGTCGGTTTTGGATCAATGCAAATTAGATCGCCAAACTTTAGAAGTGCGTCGTGAAACGATTAATGAGCAACTTGCTTTACAGCAAATCGATGTACAAGCAATTTTACAAGGTCTGCCAGAGGAGGCGAGTGAAGCTGAATGGGCCGAGCGGATTGATGCTTTAAATCGCAAGATAAGTAATCTTGGGGCAATTAATATGGCTGCGGTGGAGGAATTTGAAGCTGAAACCCAGCGCCAAGAATATCTTGAAACCCAATATACTGATCTTAAAGAAGCATTGACGACCTTAGAAAATGCGATTAAGAAAATTGATCGAGAAACCCGGGCTCGTTTTAAAGAAACTTTTGATCAAGTTAATACCAATTTTGTTGCTTTATTCCCGAAATTATTCGGTGGCGGTAGAGCGTATTTAGAAATAGTTGGCGAAGATTTATTAGAGGCAGGGGTTACTGTAATGGCACAACCGCCAGGAAAGAAGAATTCGACTATTCATTTGCTGTCGGGTGGTGAGAAAGCTTTAACTGCAGTATCTTTAGTGTTTTCGATATTCCAATTAAATCCAGCGCCATTTTGTATGCTAGATGAGGTTGATGCGCCTTTAGATGAAGCTAATGTGGGTCGCTTTGGTAATTTGATTAAAGAAATGTCAGATAAAGTACAATTTATAATCATCACTCATAATAAAGCAACGATGCAGATTGCTAATCAATTGGTTGGAGTGACAATGAAGGAGCCAGGAGTGTCGCGTTTAGTAAGCGTTGACATAAATGAAGCAGTGGAAATGGCAACAGCTTAATTCAGGTGTAGCATGGAAATTCAGTTACGAGTAGTGTTGTTAATAATCGGATTGTTAATTTTATGTGGCGTAGCGATAGACATTTATCGGCGGCGCCCGGCTCGCAATAATGCAGGCGAAGGCCCTTTAAATGTAATTAATAATAATGAGTTGTTACGTTCAATGGCTGGCACTAAAACTTATGCAAGACAACAAGATCCATATCAAGAAGATTTTATTGATGATGTTGGTGATGTTGTTGCTTATACTAATCCGGATTTAGAAGATGATTACATCTATGATGATATCGAAAGTGTTTCTGCTGTGAGGATAATTAAACCGGCAGAGTATGACACTGAGGTTGCTTTAGAATCGCCAAAGCCTGTGCTAACTCCAAGCAATAAACCTGATGTAGCAATACCAGAGAATGTGATAGTGATTCATATTATGTCACGTGTGCGTGGCGGGTTCGATGGTGAAGAATTATACAAAGCAATTAGTAATGCACACTTTTATCTGGGTAACAATAATATATTCTATCGGCATGAGAATGATGATGGTACTGGGGAAGCTTTGTTTAGTTTAGTAAAAACTGTAGAACCAGGTTATTTTGATATTGATCTGCTACCACGACAACGCGTGCCAGGGGTTACATTAATTTTGATCCCCAATAAGCTTAAAAATCCGTTAATTGCCTTAGATAAATTGGTAAGAGCTGCAAAACAAGTTGCTTTTGTATTAAATGGTGAATTGTTAGATCATACCAGACAAGCACTTACATTAACTACTATAGAAAGTTATAAGCAAAAGATAGCATAAAGGAACTGGCAGTGAAAAATAATAATAAAGTTGCCGTGCGTATTGCACAATTGCGCGATATTATCGAACAACATAATTATCAATATTATGTTTTGGACAACCCTTCGATTCCAGATAGCGAATATGATCGTTTATTTAATGAATTAAAGGATTTAGAAACACAACATCCAGAATTACAAACTCTGGATTCTCCAACGCATCGAGTTGGTGCCAAGCCGTTAGCAGTATTTAAAAGTATTACGCATAAAGTCCCTATGTTATCTATCGATAATGCATTTAGTAGTGAAGATATCGATAATTTTGTGCGGCGCATAAATGAACGCTTAGGTAGCAGTAATGCAGTAGAATTTGTGGCTGAGCCTAAAATTGATGGCTTGGCAGTAAGCTTAGTTTATGAAAATGGCGTGCTAAGCCATGCCGCAACCCGTGGCGACGGGGCAACTGGAGAAGACATAACATTAAACTGCCGTGCCATTCAAGATATACCTTTACGCCTACATACAAAAACCCCACCTGATCATGCTGAAGTTAGGGGTGAAGTTTATATGCTTAAAAGCCGTTTTCAGCAGTTAAATGCCATAGCTTTATCTGAAAATTCCAATCCTTTTGCTAATCCACGTAATGCGGCTGCTGGCAGTTTGCGACAGTTAGATCCTAATATTACCCGCAAACGAGGTTTAAGCTTCTTCGCATATAGTCTGCCAGAAGCGCAAATGTTAAAGCATAGTGATTGTTTGCAACAATTACGTGATTGGGGCTTTAAGGTTTGTGATCAAATTCAACTAGTAAGTGGTGTGTCTGGTTGTGAAGAATATTTCAAGCAACTGGGAATTAAGCGCGATTTGTTGCCGTATGAAATTGACGGCATTGTCTACAAAGTAAATAGTTTAGCCGATCAAAAGGAATTAGGCTTTGTTTCCAGATCGCCACGTTGGGCTATTGCATATAAGTTTCCAGCGCAAGAGGTAATGACAGAATTATTAGCAGTAGATTTTCAAGTGGGTCGTACTGGAATTTTAACTCCTGTGGCGCGTTTGCAGCCAGTGTTTGTAGGTGGGGTTACAGTAAGTAATGCAACGTTACATAACATGGACGAAATTGCGCGTAAGGATATTCAGATTGGCGATACAGTTATCGTACGTCGTGCCGGAGATGTAATACCTGAAGTAGTAGGATCAGTGCTTGCAAAACGCCCTAAAAATGCCAAGCAAATTAAAGCACCAACTAAATGCCCCGTATGTAACTCTGCAGCAATTCGTATGGAAGGTGAGGCTGCAATTCGTTGTATGGGTGAATTATCATGTCCGGCCCAGTTAAAAGAAGCGATAGCGCATTTCGCATCAAGGCGTGCAATGGATATTGATGGGTTAGGTGATAAATTAGTCGATCAATTTGTAGAAGCAAATTTAATACGTACCGTAGCTGATTTATATGTACTGAAGTACGATCAGCTACTTCAATTAGAGCGCATGGGTGAAAAGTCCGCAAACAATTTATTGCAAGCGATTGACAGTAGTAAAAATACCACCTTAGAGCGCTTTTTATATGCATTGGGGATCCGCGAGGTAGGTACAACTACTGCTAAAACTCTAGCATTTGAGTTTGGTGATTTAGAGCCGCTAATGCTTGCGAATATCGAACAGTTGCAGCGTATTCAAGATATTGGGCCGGTAGTAGCAGAAAGTATTTACGTGTTCTTTCAACAACAACATAATCTTGAGGTTATCAATAAACTAATTAAATATGGCGTACACTGGCCTAAAAATAAAATTGAACGTAAAGTATTACCTCTAGCAGGACAAACATTTGTTTTAACTGGCGCTATGGTCAGTTTAACACGTGATGCAGCTACTGAAATCTTACAAAACTTGGGGGCAACAGTAGCTGGTAGTGTTTCTAAAAAAACAACTTATGTTGTTGCTGGCGCAGAAGCTGGTTCGAAGCTAGCAAAGGCGCAACAATTGGGGGTTAAGGTGTTAAATGAAGAGCAGCTTTTGGAAATTTTACGTATGCACGATTAAGATATCAATCATAAGAATCTTAGGGTCCTGCCGCTACGGTCTTGCAAACTTCGCATCCTGCTAGGCCTGCAAGACTGCCAGTCACATCCGTGTGACTGGCGCTAGCTGCATGCAGCTAGCCCTCAAATTCGTCCTCGCTTGCGCTGCGGGCGCAATTTGAGGGCTCCGCCATAGCGTCACCCTAGATTCTTATGATTGATAATATACATCTGGAATGGTGAATTAAATGGCCAAATTATATTTTTATTATTCTGCAATGAATGCTGGCAAAAGCACTGTATTATTGCAATCTAGTTATAACTACAATGAACGTGGCATGGATACGTTATTGTATTGTCCCAGTATTGACGATCGCTATGGCGTAGGGCAAATAACCTCGCGCATTGGACTTACTGCGAAAGCGCATGTTATTGATCAAAAGTTTGATATTTTCGAAGATGTACAACAAGAGTGTGCAAAAAATAAGAATATCACCTGTGTTTTAGTCGATGAAGCGCAATTCTTAAATCGAGCACAGGTTGAACAAATTTGTCGCATTGTTGATGAATTAAATATCCCAGTATTATGTTACGGTTTGCGTACCGATTTCCAAGCTAATCCCTTTGAAGGAAGTTTGTATTTGTTAGCTTGGGCAGATAATATTGTTGAAGTTAAAACAGTATGTCACTGTGGCAAAAAGGCATCAATGAATATGCGAGTAGATAGCAAAGGTAATAAGGTTAGCCATGGTGAGCAAATACAAATTGGCGGGAATGATTTGTACGTTGCTACTTGTAGGAAACATTTTAACCAGGGAATTGCAAATGCTAAGTAAAATGTTACTTTATTGTTTTCTATGCCTTTTTTTAGTCCTTGGTGAGCTCGGATCTCTTTGTGTTTGGTCCTCAGTATGATCATTGCCACCTTCTAGAAAGTTTAGTATTGCCTCTAATTCAGCTGCCGTGGGTTCACCAACATGCTGTTGCAAAAACTCCCAATCGGTTTCATCCAAGTCGCTAGTTGGGCTTAGGTTTGGTGTCCTATTCACATCTGCCTGCGCAATAACTTCTGCAACATTAGGCATTCTAAATCTGAATGAACTGCTTTCTGATATTAAACTTAACATTGGATCAGCAAGTTGTTTTAACAAAGCACTCATTTGATGTACTAGAGCACGGATTAAGGCTACAATTTCTTCGTTCCGGGTGAGCTCTGGCATGGTACTTTTATCTTGTGAGAAAAGAAAAAATAGTCGATCTGTTAGTGAGGTATTTTCAGTTAAAAACCTGCGACTAGGAAGCCCGAAATTATAAACTGGATTAGCTTTTACTAGACTAAAATAATTTACGAGATCAAATGCCAATGCTGCTTCTTCACGAGTTTGAAAAGCTCCAAAGTTTAATTCGTCAGTACCAACTGTGTAATTTACTGTGTATAGTTCGGTGTAAGGTATTTTTACCACTCCGTAATAATTTTTAAAAGCTGCCTCTTCTGTGGCATGTCTTGCAAAGCTTGCTTTTTCTGCATCGGTGGGCGCTTGCGAACGGTTGTACATAAGTTGTTTGATACTGTCTGGAATTCGGGGATCAAGGGCAATAGCACAGTCGCGTGCTATAATGGCATTATTAATATCTTCGGTGTTTCTTAAGCTGAAGGTACCGACATGTACTGCTTGGTCATTCCAATAATAATAAGCCATCAGATTCTTTGAACCATCAACATTAGATCGTGAATAGACACCTTTATAAGGACTTGTTTGGCTGCTTTCCGTATTTTTTTTAGTTCTCGATTGTCTAGGCATATTACTTCACCGATATAGTTGTTTTTATCTGACATATACTTATAGTAAAAGTTCGATATCTGTATAAAAATATAGTTATAACTAACTAGCGTTTGCTAGCAAATGGATCCATTCTCGCGCACGTACGCGCCAGGTATGCTTTTTGTTCATATCAACGCTTTGCTTATAACAATAATCAAAAAATGATGAGGCTGCATTGGTTTGGCTTTGGCATATTGCTAAAACTTGCCCGATAAAACTATCTAAAGTATCTGAACGCAAGTTTTTATCAAGTATACATTTGCCATGCTCGGTACAATATTCTGGTAAAGCTCCAAGATTTGAAGTTACAACATATAAGCCAGCAGCCATG
>JAGVLG010000112.1 GCA_020054325.1 Gammaproteobacteria bacterium | reverse complement strand
GTTGCTCATTATTAACTTCTACATAACTACAGTAGCTTTCCTACTGCTCCAGTGCTTCTAACACCGCTCTCCGTGCAAGAGAGAAGGCCATATTACCATCATTTGCGTGAGAGTCAACTATTTTTTTGCCAAAAAATTAAAATTTTACAAAAATAGCACTCCACCATAAGAAGTTAGATATATTTCTTGCGAGTAGCAGTGGGCTAAAATGAAGTGTCTCGGATGCTTGCCACAGTGTTCTGACAGTCATTAGGAAGATACTTTACATAGTCAGCATCGGTAGTAGCTCCATAACCACAGCGCCACTCAATGTAATTTTCTTCATTGGTATTGGGACAAATTGTAATTACTATATCTTTACTAGTATCTAAATTAAGATCGGCCATACTTACAGTTACATCAATACAGCCATAGGATACTCGAACCACACTTTCCAATCCTAAGGGCTTCCCAACATCTGTGCTGGCAACATAAGTTTGGTTACCACTGGTTCCAAAAACAGTTCCTTGGTTATGCGCGTACTCTACATCAGCCTTTGCGACCGTAACTAATTGAATCAAAGAAGCTATATTTGATTTAATTACCGATTCTCGATACGACGCTACAGCTATTGAAGACAAAAAAGCAACAATAGCCAATACCGCCATTATCTCTAAAAGCCCAAATGCAGCTCTTCTTGAAAGACATATTTTAAACACCATGTCTAAATTATAGCTACTATTTTCGAGAACAGCGCTCTAACCATTCACTCCAAGAGTGTGTTGCATAGCCATCTGGATCTAGAGCATAAGCGTAAAATTTCTGCAAAAAAATATAACGCTGCTTCGCAGTCTCAATTTTCCATATTTTTTCAGGCTTATTTGGCTGCATATGCAACTTAATATTACCCATCGCCACCTGACGTTGCATAATCTCATCAAAACTTAGATGTTTAGCATTGTGGATCATGTCATACATTGCTATGAATGTGCTTGATCTGCCTTTGCCACCGCGACAATGGAAATGCATCCAATCTCCAGGTTTTAAGGTATTTTTAATGAAACTCACATATGCGTCGACATTAATATCATCAGGACGATTATGATCCAATACGTAGAAGCGTTGATAATTAGCACCTAATTCATTTACCAACTCTTGCTCAGTCTGTACTAGACGCGGAATAATTTGCACTGGATTTACTGCTGTTATTTTTCCTCGTTGCAATTTTTTAAGGGTGTACACACAGATTTTTTCTTGTTCTTCTAACTCTTGCAATAACGCTTTTTCATGTCTGGCAATTTGTAACGGTGTTTTATATTTATTTATGCTGTTCTGATCACTAAACCATGTTACTGGTATGCCATTAACAAAACCATGCGATTCTTGACGTAAATCTATAACCCAAACCTTATTCGGTTTAGCAGGAATATCTTGTAATAATTGTTTCAATTCCTTTGCTGAGAATTGGCCACTCGCAGAAATATCCAAGCCTTCATTACAACGAAATTTCTTTGGCATTACACTGGAATCCGAGGCATTATCAAAAACTAGCACAGACTCAGTTTGCAATGCTAAAGCCCCCATGGATAAGGAAAACAACAATATGGGTAATATTATTAAGCTACCAAAATATTTTTTCATAAGCCTAAAGCTAACTTAAAAAAACCTAAAAAGCAAATATTTTATAGGTGTAATTAAATGGTAACTTTTGCAAACTTACGCTTACCAACTTGTAATAAATAAGTCTTACCAGCAGCAATTTTTAAGCCTTTATCTGAAATCTTAACATTATCTAGCAAGACACCACCTTGCTCAATCAAACGTTGTGCTTCAGTCACACTTGGCGCTAAACCTGCATCTCGCATTATATTAGCAAGTGCTAATTGCGGCACTGCATCTAAATTCAAGCGCACTTCAGGAATATCTTCGGGTAATACTCCTTGCTGAAATTGCGCAATAAAGCCTTCGCGCGCCGCAGTTGCAGCAGCACTATCGTGAAAACGGCTAATAATTTCCTCTGCTAGCAAAAATTTAATATCGCGGGGATTAGCACCCTCTGAAACTGAATTTTTCAATTTATTAATCTCTGCCGGGGTCCTATCGCTTAATAGATCATAATATCGCCACATTAAATCATCAGAAATTGACATGATCTTGCCAAACATGCTTTTTGGGGATTCATCGATACCGATGTAGTTACCCAAAGATTTCGACATTTTTTGTACGCCATCTAATCCTTCTAATATAGGCATAGTTAAAATTACTTGCGGCTTTTGACCATAATGTTTTTGCAATTCACGTCCAACCAAAAGATTAAATTTCTGATCAGTTCCACCAAGCTCCACATCGGCTTTCAATGCTACTGAGTCGTAGCCTTGATTTAATGGATATAAAAACTCATGGATCGCAATCGAATCACCATTCTTATAACGTTGTTTGAAATCTTCGCGCTCCAACATACGTGCTACTGTATATTTTGCAGCAAGCTTAATTAATCCTTCGGCTCCTAATTCATGCATCCAAGTTGAGTTAAAAACCACTTCAGTGCGTTTGGGATCTAAAATTTTAAAAACTTGTTTCTCGTAAGTTTGCGCATTAATTTTAATTTGTTCATTACTTAGTGGCTGGCGTGTTGCGTTTTTACCAGTAGGATCGCCAATCATTGCCGTGAAATCGCCAATCAAAAATATCGCATGGTGCCCGAGCATTTGAAAATGGCGCATTTTGTTTAAAACTACCGTATGGCCAAGGTGTAAATCTGGGGCAGTTGGATCCATACCTAATTTAACTCTTAGAGGCTTTCCAGATTTTAATTGGGGTTCTAACTCGTCTAAAAGTAATATCTCATCTGCACCTTTTTTCATTAAGTCTAAATCGTCATTATTGCTCACGAGATTAACCCTCAAATTTTATATTTAAATATCTAATGTGGTTTTCTGACACGACACTAGCCGCATGACTATTCTATAACACCTTGACCAATGGTACAAGACAAGCTAATCTTGTAGCTGAAATTAAAGCTTGAAGTTAAAATAATCAATGAGATTTGATTACCAGTCACCAGTAATTCAATTTAAATCGTCTAAATTCAGACGATTTTTTTCTATTTATACCCTGCTAATTGGAACAGGCATACTACTTACAGGTTTGCTGATTCACAACACCAGTAAGCACCAGAGCAATGAACTAGCACTTTCTGAAATCCGCCGCCCCATGCTTTTATCGCAAACTACAAAAGGCGCTTTAGATTTAGGACACAGCGCTGAATTAGCGGAACAACAATTAAACATAACACATAAAAATATAGATACTCATGCTTCTGAAATCGCACTACTAAACCAACCGCATACTATTAAAGATCGTTGGCATACGATTACAGTTCAAGTTGGTGATACGCTATCAAAAGTTTTTGAAAAGATTGGTGTCTCAAGCACCACCCTGCAAAAGGTATTAAGTTCCGGTGCTAATAAAAAAGAATTGTACAATATTTACCCAGGACAAACTTTAGATTTTTTAGTAGACGATCGACAACAGTTAAAAGAAATCAAATTTAACTTATCAAACACTAAAGCCTTACATATGGCAAAAACTGCCACTGGATTTACCTTCCATTATGAAGAAATAGAACCAACCAAAAAAGTTAATTATACCGCAGCAAGAATAACTGGATCTTTGTATGCAACTGCGCAACGGGCAGGCTTGGATGATCGCATCATATTGCAAATGGCAGATATTTTTGGGTGTGACATAGACTTTAGTTTAGATATTCGGGATAACGATAGTTTTAAAGTATTGTACGAAGAAGAATATATTCGAGATCAAAAAATTTCTTCTGGTAATATTCTAGCAGTTGAATTTAATAATCAAGGTAGTATTCATAAGGCAGTACGCTTCACTGATGCCGATGGCAATTCTGGATATTACTCTCCTGAGGGTTATAGCTTACAAAAAGCTTTCTTAAGAAGCCCTGTGGTGTTTACTCGTATTAGTTCACATTTTTCTAATGCGCGACGCCATCCTATACTACATCGAATCCGGGCGCATAAAGGTGTTGATTATGCAGCTCCAATCGGCACACCAGTGAAATCAGCAGGCGATGGCCGGATAACTTTTATTGGTAACAAGGGTGGCTATGGGAAATCTATTGAAGTAACGCATGGTCAAAAATACTCTACTTTTTATGCGCATCTAAATAATTTTGCTAAAAATTTAAAACTTGGAGCCACTGTCAAACAAGGACAAGTAATAGGTTACGTAGGTAAAACTGGGTTAGCAACTGGCGCACATCTACACTATGAATTTAGGATTAATGGTGTTCACCATAATCCAGTAACTGTAGCTTTACCTAAAACATTACCTTTGGGTTCAAAGCATAAAAAGGAATTCTTGGCACATGCTAGTAACATGCTGGATAAACTAAACTCTCATTCACAACTTGCGAAAAGATGAATCAAATATTTTTAGGAGTATTATCAGGGACGAGTATGGATGCTATTGATGTAGCAGCTTATTCATTTTTAGATAATGTTCCTAAATATCTTGGCGGCTTAAGTAATAAATTACCAGTTGAATATAAACAAAAATACCAGGCGATTATCGATGCAAAAATAGTTGATATCGTTGCACTTGGTGAATTAGATCATTGGACCGGAGATCTATTTGCCACTGCAATCTTAAGCTTTCTAAAGCACCAAAAAATTCCTAGCAGTGACGTTAGCGCTATTGGCTCACATGGCCAAACCTTATGGCATGCACCAAATAATAAGATCCCTTTTACCATTCAACTCGGGGATCCAAATATAATAGCAGTTAAAACAGGCATTACTACCGTAGCCGATTTTAGACGTGCTGACATTGCAGCAGGCGGCCAAGGCGCACCATTAGCACCAGCATTTCATAATGCAGCTTTTAAGCATGAAACAGAAGCGCGCTGCATAATTAATATTGGTGGCATAAGTAATATTTCAATTTTAGAAAACAGTAATGTAATTGGTTTTGATATTGGCCCAGGTAATCTTTTATTAGATGCATGGACTCACATGCATTTTAAACAAGATTTTGATCGTGATGGTATAATTGCAAGCGGTGGGAGCTTAATACCAAATTTATTAAATGAATGCTTACAAGATCCTTACTTCAAAATAGCACCACCTAAAAGTTCAGGTAAAGAAGACTTTAATTTAGCTTGGTTACAACAAAAATTAAATGCAACTAATTCTAATTCCGCATCACCTCAAGATATATTAACAACCCTTACCCATTTAACTGCAATTAGCATTGCAGAAACTGTTAAAAAACATGCGCCAAAAAGTGCGGTATATCTGTGTGGCGGCGGCGCACTTAATGCGTTCTTACGGAATATAATACAACAAAGTTTAGGGTATACAGTTGCAACAACTACCGATTTGGGAATTGAACCGCAATGGGTAGAGGCAGCCTTGTTTGCATGGCTAGCACAGCAACGAGTAACAAATCAAAAACTTGATTTAAACCGCATTACTGGTGCAAATGTTCCATTAAGCCTAGGTGCAATTTACCAACCATAAAGCAGGGTAACAAATCGACACGTACTTTTAATGCATACTAGAAGTCGTGATATTGTGATTGGATTGAAACAAAACAATGTCTACAAATCTTGGCCATTATGTTACTGCATCGACTCAATAAAAATTTTAAATTTCGCTTCATATTCGCTTTGTTTTTTATCAAAATACTGCTCGTTTTTTAATTTAGCGTAGGCTGTTTCTAGTGCCGCGACTTGTTGCAATTGTAATTCTGAACCTAATAATAAATCAATATCAGAATAATACTCAGTCTCTACAAAACGTAATTCACTGTACATACTATTTAATGCTGCTAAATACATTCCTGGTAAAGTTCCTATGGCACAATAGGAAACTCGTTTACCAATAACCATGGTCAAACAACTTGTTTTATTAGTAGTTAATTCGAATTTTACATTTGCTTTGGTTAAAAATTCATGCCCCAATCCACCTCGTTCTGCCGCTACTATAGCATTACTTAGCGATTGAAAAGTAACCGAACTTGGATTATCAGATCTTGTAAAAATAGCTAACCGGTATTTTGAAACTGGCCCTAGGATCTTTAAACTATTATTTGCTATGTTAGGCATAGTTGCACTGATGTATGGATAAAAAATCTGGATCCTACCTTGCTCCAATTCGATTAAGCCACGCATAAGCGGATAGTTAATTATTTTATAGTCTGTTATTTCAGCTTGCTTTAATAATTCCATTACAACTTCGGTTATCATTCCAATCTGCTCGCCATCCTCATACATACTAAATGGCGGCACATTATAAGTGCCAATAATCAAAGTCGCAGCAACATTAGTTGAATACGAACAAAGTATAAATATGCAAAAAAATATGTATTTAGCCATTGATGGTGTAAACCACATTCATTCCTGCACCCGAAGTTGCAACACCAATTCCATTACCATGCGCTAGATATTGTTTTAATTCGCCATCGTTATTTGCAGTTTGTGGCGGATTAGCCCTACCTGTAAAAATCATCTTTGACCAATATGATTTTAAATTTCTTGAACCAGAGCCCTTACCAAGAAAATGACTTAAGGTATTGATCGCTGGAGAGGAATAAGAGGGGTAAATTAAATTGATACCCTGATTGCCGAGCATTGTAACCTCTCCCAAAAAAATACGCTTAATTTCTGCACCTGAAAAACTATGCCCTTTAAAATTATCGCTAACAACAACATATAATGTCATTGCAAACGTAATATTCGGCATTACCAATGTAATAATCAAAATAATAACGTATAATTTTGATTTCATATTCGATCTGATATTTCATTAGAACACAAAATCAAACGATGCTCTATATACCCAAACATTTTCAACTGTCGCTACCCTGTTTAATATGTAACGCACACCAGGACCTTTTTGTGTTGGAACAATATATTCAACTTCCCCCTTCAATGCTAAAGATGGTAAGACATCATACCGAATATCCAACATATAAGATCTTTGCCTACCCAAATACGATCTAAATTGTTCTACAACTGCAGCTCCAGCACCAGAGCCCATATCTATAAAATTGAGATACTGTGGCGTTTGAAAAAATGCATTCGCCGCATTATATTTATTAACTTCGGTTTGCAATGGTCGCGAGTAACCATAGGTGAAGGTGAATGCAAAATCACGCCACGAGTACGTTAAGGCACCATAATAACCCTCTCGCGCGGTAGTAATAATGCCGCGCGACATTATCGAAGCCCTTTCAACTAATAAGTTAAAATCTTCAAGAAAATTAAATGCTAACGCTAGCCCCACATAAATAATTGGAACATTTTGACTTTGCAATGTGTTGGCAAAATTTACTGCTTCAGGAGTAGTAGTACCTGATACCCTATTGGTCATACTTACCAAGCCTAGCAACGGATTGTTCAGATCACTATCATAAATTGATCGTAATACCGAGCCACGTAATGTTAAATAATCATTCTCAATTTGTAAGACTCCACCAATCAAATCCCTAACCTTGATAACTAAATCACGATTCATAATTATCAAATTTTCTTGCATACTGCCAAAATATACCTGTGGCGCAATGGTCCAATCTTTGAAGTAATATGAATAACGCGCTTTAATGCCATTTGCATTTGTAAAAGCTCCGCCAACAAGAAAATAAACTTCTTGCGGTGGCATAACCCATGGTTGGGCATGGTTAACTTTTATATAATCCGAATAATAAAATGTTGGTAACGGAAAACGACCAAATTGAAAATCCAGTAAATTCGAATAATTATATTGCAAGTAGGCCCAATCAAACATTGCCACAAAGTTGTTGTTAGTCATGTATTCAGCGCCACCAATTATTTGTACAACAGCTTTGTATTGAGGACTAAATATTGAGGTAACCTGTAAACCAAACTTGCTATTTGGTAAGAAATTCCAACGTCGTTCAGCACCAACATAACCGGGGCGTAGAAAATCAGTGTAAGTGAACGGCGCTACTGTTCCTAGCTGGGTTAAAAATGGGTATGCTGGTAAAATATTGTTATATTCTTTCGGTAAATCGGACTTACTCGCACACACAGTACCAAAGCCATTAATTAGTATATCGAACGCATAAATTTGGGTCGTGCAGAATAGCAATAAGCCTGCTAAAAAATACTTAGAATATTGATTTAACATCCTGGTAAATACTTGCAACATACCGATCCGTTGGTAAAAGATAAACGATAGACTGCTCGATCATACTATTATCAATATGTAAGCACAACTCACAGAATATAATGAA
Organism: Gammaproteobacteria bacterium; assembly: GCA_020054325.1. Taxonomy (GTDB): domain Bacteria; phylum Pseudomonadota; class Gammaproteobacteria; order UBA6186; family Azoamicaceae; genus JAGVLG01. The sequence continues at coordinate 28,589 of JAGVLG010000112.1, read as the reverse complement.
ATCTTTTGGCCTTAGACTGAAAACGAAGAACCACACCCACAGGTTGTATTGGCATTGGGGTTACTAACTACGAAATGGGAACCATTTAGATTATTTACGTAATCTACCGTAGACCCGGCTAAATATTGTAAGCTCATTGAATCAATTATTAACGCTGCTTTATCCTGTTCAATTATCAAATCATCTGGATTAACAACTTCATCGAATTTAAAGCCATACTGAAAGCCGGCGCAACCACCACCGACTATATATAAACGCAAACGCAAATCTGATTTACCCTCGGTAAGCTCAAAAACCTGGTTCGCTGCTGCTGCAGTAAAGTTTATCGAATTATTATTATTCATATTTACAAATACACGCATTCATATTAAGTTAACAAATCTAATTATGCATCGTGAGGTTAAGAAATTCAATGGGATCAGGCATACTTTGGGTCAAATCCTTTCACATAATTTTTATGGTCACTTGGTTTGCTGGCCTGTTTTACCTGCCCAGGTTATTTGTATACCATGCCATGGCAACAGACAAAATAAGCATTGAACGTTTTAAAATTATGGAGCGCAAGCTATTTTACGGTATCATGACACCCGGCGCTTTGTTAACACTAATTACAGGCTTTTGGCTGCTATATGATTATGGTTGGCAATTAAATAAAAATGCTGGATGGTTGCATGCGAAGCTTTTTTTAGTAGCTGTTTTGATAGCATATCATGTCTATTGTGGTTATTTATTGATAAAGTTTAAATATGATCGGAACAGCCACAGCCACATTTTTTATCGCTGGTTAAATGAATTTCCAGTGCTGGTCTTAATCGGAATTACCGTATTAGTGATAGTTAGGCCGCATTTTTAGACTAAGCTTTATAAAAAATTAAACTTCTACCATTTCAAAGTCTTCCTTAACAGCACCACAATCTGGACAACGCCAATTTGGCGGCACATCTTCCCACTTGGTATTTGGAGCAATGCCATCATCTGGCCAACCTTGAGCTTCATCGTAAACGTGGCCACATAATAAACACATATACTTTTTCATAATTCCCTCTTCGCAGATCTTAAGAAGTAGCTCGTTCGCGAGCAAAATTAACCTGAATTTGACGACCTTTAAATTCACTGCCGTCTAGTACCATTGCTTTTAGAGCATCAGCTGATTTTTTAAATGTCACAAAACCAAAGCCCCGCGCTCTACCGGTGTAACGATCGGTAGGGATATTTACCATGTCGATCTGACCAAACTTTGCAAAATGCGAGGCTAATTCGGATTCAGAAGCTGCATAATCGATGTTACCCACATATAATTTAGTCTCAGCTAAATCTTCAGTGTCGTTGATATCAATACCGTTATTGTTAAGTAACGCAACCATATAATTATTTAAACGCTTAATTTCTACGTTTAGGTTGTTTAATTTCTGATGCACTTGAATTAGCATACGTTTACTTCTAATACCAGTCCAAATTAGCGTTAAAGCTACTAACACCGCACCCCAGATCAGCCAATTTAAATCAGCAGCGCTTATGTTTAAATTATTAATATCCATGCAAGAAACCCGTAATATATAAATTTTTAACTATAAATAAGCAGCAATATTAACAGAGTCTTAGTTCTAAATCAATTTTAAAACCGCAATGTAAAACCTTGCAACTACAAGGGCTTTTAGCAATAATGCTTAATCCCGGGGTACCTTGCAAGAAAATATCATGTCTAAAAAATTGTTAGCTAACTCAAAAGCACTATTACAACGCGCTCAAGCGGTGATCCCTGGTGGGGTAAATTCTCCAGTACGGGCCTTTAAATCTGTTGGTGGCGATCCTATTTTTTTTAAAAAAGGAGCTGGTGCATATATCTGTGATGTCGATGACAATGCATATATAGATTATGTTGCATCCTGGGGACCTCTGATTCTTGGCCATAACAACCCAAAAGTAATTGCTGCAATTCAAGATGCTGTAAACGAAGGTTTAACCTTTGGCGCTCCTACGCCAATAGAAGTAACCCTGGCTGAAACCATTACCAAACTCATGCCGTCGATTGAAATGGTGCGGATGACGAGCTCTGGTACCGAAGCGACAATGAGTGCGCTCCGCCTAGCCAGAGGGTATACTGGAAAATCAAAAATATTAAAGTTCGACAGCTGCTATCATGGCCATAGCGACGCACTACTTGTCAAAGCAGGCTCCGGCTTACTCACACTGGGTATAGCCGCTTGTGCTGGTGTTACAGACTCCATAGCACAAAATACACTCGTAGCCGCATACAATGACTTATCCGCCTGCCAACAAATATTCGAACAGCACGGCGCAGATATTGCGGCAATTATTGTTGAACCCATCGCAGCAAATAACAATGTAATATTACCAGCCCCTGGATTTTTACAAGGTTTACGTGATTTATGTGATCATTACCAAGCAGTGCTAATTTTCGATGAAGTTATTACTGGATTTCGTGTAGCATTGGGGGGGGCGCAAGCACTTTACGATATTCCTGCTGATTTAACCTGCCTTGGAAAAATTATTGGCGGTGGTATGCCAGTAGGCGCATTTGGCGGCCGCCGAGAAATCATGCAACAATTAGCTCCACTAGGGCCGGTTTACCAAGCTGGTACTTTATCGGGTAATCCAGTGGCAATGACTGCAGGCTTTGCAACGTTACAAGAGTTGCAAAAGTCAGGGGTGTATGAACAATTACAGCAAAGCACAGCCACATTGTTAACAAATCTAAAAGATTGTGCAAACAATTATAAAATTGATATGGATGTGCGACATGTAGGTAGTTTATTTGGAATTACTTTTCTTGACGATCCAGAGCAAAAGCTCTTTAAGCGCTGGTTTCATGCAATGCTGGATAATGGTGTGTATTTAGCACCATCGGCATTCGAAGCAGGATTTGTATCTACTATGCATGATTCTAATGTGTTACAGAAAACTACCGAAGCGTTTGATAGAAGTCTTGCAATGCTGTAGTGTAAGATTAACTAACAAGTTTTAATCGTTGAATATATAGGTACTGTTTTTAAAATTTATAATCCTACAATCTCCCACAGCCGCTCTGTTTACGCCAGAATAAATAACATAGCCATAAGGAACGCGTTCTGAGACTAATTTTTGTAAATACTCAATCCCATCTGTAAATTGCGGACTATATGTTTTTGCTGCTTTTATTTCTATTGGAATTAATAAACTCGAGTTTTTATATACAACATCAATTTCGTTTTGATGGCTATCTCTATAAAAGTACATATTGTGTTCTTTACCGATATTATAACGATATTTAATTAACTCAAGTAAAACCATATTTTCATATATACTGCCACGTAGAGGATCCCTTGATAATTGTGTTTGATTTTCTATCCCTAATAAATTACATAACAATCCAACATCACTAAAATAAAACTTTGGACTTTTAATTATTCTTTTACCAAAATTTTCGAAATATGGCCTTATTCTAAATCCTATATATGACGCTTCAAGAATAGAGATCCAATTAGTAATTGTGTGATTTGATAATCCAAGATCATTTCCCAATGATACAATATTTAAGATTTGCCCAACTCTACCTGCTAACAATCGTAAAAAATCCTGAAACATACCTAAGTCTTTAACGTTAACCATCTTACGCACATCACGCTCTATGTACGTAGCAATGTAATCTTGATAATAACGATGTGCTTCAAGCTCAGTGCTGAATAATTTTGGAAAAAAACCACGTAGCATTATATTATCTACATCAGAATCTAACTCTATGTTCGCATTAAGAATTTCGTAAATTGACAAAGGCAATAAGCGTAGTATGCTTGTTCTACCTGCTAAAGATTGTGAAATCTCCTCATGCAATTCCACTTGATGACTACCAGTTAAAATAAATTGTCCATTATTCTTATGCTCGTCAACAAAAACCTGAATATATGACAATAACTCAGGGAAACGTTGGATCTCATCAATAATCACTCCAACATTAGGTACACTCTCTATGAAAGCTCGTGGATCTTGCATAATAGCGCGTCGGTCATCTGGCATTTCCAAATTCACATATACCTTGGCAGGAAATTTTGTTTTAACCAGGGTAGATTTGCCAGATTGGCGTGGCCCTAAAATGGTGGTAACTGGATAGTTATCAATAGATTTAACTAATTCCGCTTCAATTTGTCTAGGTATAATCATACTAGGAGTATAGCATATTTTGTGCAAAATGGAAGTCGCACTTCCATTTTGCACAGTTTTCTAATGAAACTTATTACAAGTGGGTAGTTACACGGCAGGTCTGTTAACGGGAGCTACTACTGGCATAGAGTTTTCAATAGTAGATTTTACGTAACGAACTATTGCATCAGATATTGCCTCTGCTGCAGTAGTTGCCTGCTGCGTAATCGATTCTTCAACTAACAGCAGTTTTTCTTCCATTAAAACTGGAGTAACGTCTAAATCCAAAGTCAACTCCTGCAATAAGTAATCTATTGCCCCTACAAAAGCCCCCTTATTGCCAGACCAGTATTGTACGATACTTTCTAATATATTCAGTAATATTCTTTGTATCACAAGTTCTAATGATCCTTGATACAAACAACCACTATTTGTATCAAGCAATATGAAGCTTGAGTCTTTTTTAATCATGCATAGTTCGTGCCCAGAAAGGTTCCCACCTTTTACCAAGTTACCTTCTAAGTCGCAAGTGATTAAAGTAGCAAAATTATGCTGATTTAACGAGCAATATGAATATAGGTTTTGCAAAAACCTTGCCAATTCTGTTTGCAGTATTTCTCTTTCAAATCGCGTTCTCAAACGCAGCCAGACACTATCGCAATATCCATCACTGTCTTTTGCAGCCATAAACGTCTCACCATAAAATGATATATCTAGCTTTTCACGTAATTCACCATTCTTAGGCCTCGCACATAAAAACTTTTTTTTGGCATAATGCCTGATTAATTTTGGCAAAGCTTTTTCTAAGCCAGCATAAAGTTCTTCTATGCTTAAGTTTGAGTTGCTAAGATACAACATGCAAAGATAATTGGATTGATCCTCACACGTTCCCACTGATATTTTGTTGTTAATTTCAGAAATTTCTTTTTTACCAGACTCAGTAGTAAAATATTCTTTTGGGATATTTTGCTCTAACAGCATACCAGCAAAAAACGGATCTTCATCAAGCATCTGGCGCCAATCATCAGCAGTTAAAACTATAACATGTGGTTTATGGCAATGTGGTAACTTTAAAACCTTTAGAGTTAAGGGATCTGAAGCCGCAACTTGCGGATTATCTTGTATTATATCTTCTTTCAAAAAAAACATAATTTATTATGCCTATTATCTTAAAAAATGAAACCGCAAAAAACTAGCGATTGCAATAATAAAACTTGAATTCCACTACACTAATCGATGCTTACATGGCTTCGCTTGCGTACCATTCAATGCCTTCTCCACTGCAGCTTTATACAACATGGTAAGCACTGGTTTAAAACCAACCTGCCTCGCAATATTAAAAGGACGATCCGTTAATGCTGATTTTGAAAGAGGATCCACGCCACTTTCTAGTAAAAACTGCACTAAACCAGTAGCCTTTAAGTAAATTGCTGTTTGCATAGCATCAAGCATTTCTTCCTTGGTAGGTGTACGCTTAGATAAAATATTTCTTAGCAACCATTCTTCAGATAAAGTTGAATTTTCACTTCTCAATAAAACCGACAGAGACACCGCATGCGACATACTCATCGGTAACCCAGCATGCACTATTCTAGCCACTAAATCTTTTTCAGGTTGGGTAAAGCCAGCACTAGGATTATTTCTAACAATGATATCTGCCACACCTTCGCCATTGCTATTCTCAGATTTTACTAAATCTGGATAAGTATCCGCTAAAGTATCTATACTGCTAGCCACAACATCAGCTTGATTTGGTTTTATATCTTCAACCAAAGAGATGAATAATTCTCTAACTTCAGTGCTTGGAACACACGCAGAAGTTGTTGCGGCTGCATGCATTATGTTATTTAAAACTGCAACTGAACCTGCCACCAAAAAAGTACCGTAACTGAATAATTTCATATATATGCACCGTTTTTATTATGAGACTGATGCATCATACAACTATTTAGACTTAATACAAATACTAAAAATTATGTGTATATCAATGATAATTAAAATATGAAATTTATAAAATAAGAAATTTAATTGACAAATAGTTAAATATCCTGGCAAAATTACCAAATTTATAATTATCAAAAAGGTAAATAGAATGCCATTAGTAAATGATCCGGATAGAATTAATTCCGCGGTAGCTTATGTATTACACGGTGCTACCATTAATGGGCATTTCTTCAGCCCGGGTAATTTGGAAATAGGTGGTGGCTTTACTGGAATTATGCCATTCCCAGTTAATGGAGAAGTTACTGGAAATGATATCACAGCCATAAGCACCTTAATCACTAACAACAGAAACAATCCTCCTGCGCTTAACACAATTAGCTTTGCTAGCTGTATTGTCGGTGACATTACTACTCAACTAGATGCGCTACTTAGCGCCAATCCTACTGTAAAGCGCTTAGAGTTTTTATATCTTACTTTTTCGAAAGAAAATATAGAAACCTTAGAATTTATTTTAAAAAAACATCGCAATATTCTGGAACTAGTATTTTGGGATGTACAATTCAAATCTGATGCTGATATTGTAAAATTAAGCACAATACTTAGAAATAGTAGTTTACAAAGAGTGGTTTTCGACAGATCAAATTTGACATTTGAATCTGTTAAGGCCTTAGCAACAATTGCATTCCTGCAAAGACCAAATCCATGGCAAGCATTCTCAGTATCCGAGATTAATCGTAATTGGGATTTGAAAGCAGCAGCTATGATAACTCTGGTAACAAATTTTGCACCATCTAATTCAATTAATTCTAGATCTATTAGGCTCAGAAGCCATTGGATTAAAAAATTACTCAAGGATACCGTTGAAGATTACAACATCGAAAGGGATAGAAATATATTAATTGCTGAGCTTATGTGGTCTCGCATTGCTGTTAAACCCAAAGCCAATAGCACTTTATTTAACTTTTGGAACAGAAAACCTACAAAAGATAAGCCTAATACTGCAACAAATCCTGAACTACCTCGCGATGTGGTGCGCCACATGCTTAGGTTTTTGCCACCCGTGCTTCAGCTACCAAGAAGGAATTTCTTAACTCCAGAAGAGGTCTTAGAGAAAGTTAGGGGGGCATACTTTAAGCTAAGATTTGATTAAGTGTTCCTCCAACTTATGGTACTAATGCTGGACGCGCCTGAATGCGTAATTCTGTGTTCAAAACTGCATCTAGTGGGATCTTTTTTGCAGCACTTTCAGTATCATACAAATGCCAAAACTCGGTACCCCCGGGTTTATTAGCTTCTTTGACTAATCTACCGAGTAATTTGCTAGGATCTAGCTGTACAACCATCACTTGATCAGACTGTATTTTTGGCATTATATCTGAGATTTGTTCCTGTTCACACATATGAATAAACTGAATATCATTTGCTCCTAGTTTAACATAACCTAGAGATTGGCTTTCTTCCCAATCGGCTTTGGAAAGTAATTTAAAAATAGGCATGAATATTTCCCTAATATAGTTAATCAATACCTTATCTTACTTGATATTTTTTAGATCTTAAACTTGGCAGATTTTTCTGCGTATAATACGGGGATATTTGTGTTGAGTTCGATTGCATCTAAGCTGATGCTAGTACGGTAAGCTAAGATCTCAACGCCTTCATCTGCAGCTTGTTGTAACATACGTGCATAATCTGGATCAATATTCGCTGCAGCCTTAACATAACTAATACCAGTATGCATGGCACAATATAAAAGGATAGCCCGATGCCCATCTTCTCGTGCTTTAATTAATGCTCGCAAATTCTCAGTACCATCTCCCAAGCTGCTTGGAAATACTCCAACGCCATGATCCCCGGAAACTATAACTTGCTCGATTCCAACATAACATTGATGTTGTTCTTTCTCCAACAGCAGAAATTGACTGCGGAATTGATCATAATGCCCACCTGCATGTAAAACATTATAATTTGCAATTTCTGGAATATTATTTTGTTTTATAGCTTCAATTACTAATGGTTTCATTAGCTCCGGATTAACACACACCAAGGCACCAGCATCGGCCTCTATTAGTTCCAAGGTAGGCAAACAATGATAGCCCGTGGCTTTTGAAAACCATACCCTGCTTCCAAGCACATCACAACCGCGCATATCACCTGTATTTGGGCAACGTATGGTTAATTTTTGGCGGTTTGGCAATACAACCTCTGCTAGAAAGCGAATCACGCTCATGCGTCTTAAAAGTACCGCTTCTGTAAGCTTACTGCTAAATTTCATTGCCAACCTCTTAATTTAGTAATAAAAACAACTACCCCGATATCTGTTTTTCGGCAAAAACCCAAAAAATCTTTACTTTAATATCCCGCGAAAGGTAATATGTCTGGCTTTTGATCTATAATTGATGATAGGTCTCGTTAGTTATTCGAGCCTTGGTGATTACCTATTGCGGGGTGGTTTAGATTCTGCTATAGGTACATGTTTAAATGATGGTGCGCGAGCAACGGCCTGGAGGATCTGTAATGGTAGGCAGAACTAAAAAACGGTCAACCGATGACGATTTAGAGAGGGATGACGACTTGGATATGGATTATGCTGAGGTTGATGTTGAACCTACGGAACGACACCGGGAAAAGAAACCTAAAATCTCCCCTTATCGAATCACTAAGGGTGAGTCGTACATGAGCGATGACCAATTACGGCATTTCAATAATATTCTAGTGCAGTGGAAGCATGAGTTAATGGAAGAGGTTGATCATACCATAACTGAGATGAAGGAAGCTGGGGTACTTGCTGATCCAAATGATCGGGCCACCCAAGAAGAAACTTTCAACTTAGAATTACGCACCCGCGATCGTGAACGTAAACTTATCAAGAAAATTGATGAAGCGATACAACAAATCCGTGATAAAGAATATGGTTATTGCGAAGCCTGTGGTATCGAGATTGGTATACGACGCCTAGAAGCACGCCCAACGGCAACGCTATGCATTGACTGTAAAACTTTAGCTGAGATCCAAGAAAAACGAGCTTAATGAGTACCCTAAGTGTTTGTGTGGTAACCAAAAATGAAGCCCATAATATTGTAGCCTGTTTAGGCTCAGTTGCGTGGGCTAATGAGATTATTATTATTGATTCCCAAAGTACTGATAATACTGTGGAATTATGTAAGCAGTTTACTGAAAAAGTCTTTATTTCGCCTTGGTTGGGTTGTGGTCCACAAAAAAAGCAAGTATTTGAAATGGCAACTTGCGATTGGGTTTTGATGTTGGATGCGGATGAACGGGTAACCCCTCAGCTCGCGCAAGAAATTCAAAAAGTGTTACAACATGCAGATTGTAATGGTTATGAGATTCCTTTCCAGTCCTATTTTTGTGGTAAGCGCATGCGCTTTGGCGACTGGATGAATGAGCGGCATTTACGTTTATTAAAACGTGATGCTAGTGAAATTATCCCTAGGCTAGTGCACTTTGGTGTAAAAGTTCATGGCAAAATTGGCAAACTGCAAGGCCATATAATCCATTATTCCTTTCCAAATTTAAATACAGTAATTAACAAAATGAATAGCTATTCTACTGATGGTGCCATTCATTTGCATCAAAATGGCAAAAAAACTAGCTTCATTGCAGCTATTGCACATGGCATCTTTGCCTTTGTCCGTGGTTATATATTTAGATTCGGATTCTTAGATGGTAGCCGTGGCTTTATGTTAGCTGTAGGTAACGCCCAAGGTTCATATTATAAATATCTCAAGTTGTTGGAACTACAGCAGAAAGCTGAGCAAGCAGCTTCTTAATTGCCGCAATCAACTCTTGTTTGGTTTGGCCTTGAAAGGTAAACAATGTGCCATCTATGGTTATTTCGCCATAATGACACTTTGTAATTGGGCAGTAACTTAAGCTACAATCGTTTATTTTCATACTCTTTGAAAATATGTTAAAATTTACCAATTTTCTATAGCGAAATAATTATAAGATGCAGATACAAACAGACATAGTAATCATTGGCGGGGGCGTATCTGGCCTCTGCACTATGCAATCTCTTATCAAACTAGGTTTCAAAGTACTATTACTTGAGAATAACGAACTTGGCAGCGATCAAACAATACGGTCACAAGGTATTATACATGGTGGCTTAAAATACGCCTTATCAGGGAGTCAAAATGCTGCAAGTGAAGCTTTAAAAGATATGCCAGGATTTTGGCAAGATTGTCTGGAGGGCGTAGGCGCAATAAACTTGCGAGCCGTAAAAATTTTAGCCAATGGTCAATACATGTGGTCTACAAATCGGATTACCGGTGGAATTACTAGTTTGTTCGCCAGTAACGCGATGCGCAGTGCAGTAGATGTGGTTCCCAAAGAACAGCAACCTTCCATTATTAAAAATTCTGCTATCAGCAGCAAACTATATAAATTACATGAAATTGTGCTCAATATTCCCACTTTAATTTCGGCACTTGCAATGCCAATAATTAACAGTTGTGTTAAAGTTGATCGTAATTCTTTTAACTTTGCCATAGATCCAATCGGTAATATTCAATACGTAAGTTTTACTAACGATGGTAATCCAATTGAAATAAGTGCCCAGAAATTTATTTTTACTGCTGGCACTGGCAATGAAGTATTACAAAAGCAACTCGGTATTGTACCAAATATGCAACGTCGCCCGTTACACATGGTATTGTTAAAAGATCCGCAATTAAGTCCATTATTTGGTCATTGTATTGGATTAAGTAGCGCACCACGTTTAACAATAACCACGCATATTGCTAGTGATCATAACCCTGTTTGGTATTTAGGTGGCAAGTTGGCCGAGGATGGTGTTGCGTTATCTTCAGAACAGCAAATCGCAACGGCACAACATGAGTTAACACAAATATTCCCAAACTTAAAATTAAGTGCGCCAAAATGGGCGAGCTTTTACGTTGATCGTGCTGAGGCCAAACAGGAAGACGGCTCCAAACCAACATCATATACTATTTTTTCGAAAAATAATTACATCACTGCATGGCCAACTAAACTAGCGCTCGCACCGATTTTAGCTCAACAAATTGCAAATGATCTAAAAGATCAAAAGTTACAACCCAATTTTAATTTAGCAACTCCGCAATTAGATCAATTTGTCAGCCCTAAAATCGCCACACCAATATGGGATCAATTACTATGACTTTACTAAAACGTAAACTTGGGCAAACTGATTTATTAATTTCTGCATTGGGTCTAGGTACCGTTAAATTAGGACGGAATACAGATGTTAAATATCCAAATTCATTTAATATTCCCACCGATCAAGAAGCCGCTGATTTATTGGCATTAGCTAAAGAATTAAATATTAATCTAGTTGATACTGCTCCTTCGTATGGCAATAGTGAACAGCGTTTAGGTAAACTTTTAAAAAACCAGCGACATGATTGGGTTATTGTAGGTAAAGCTGGTGAAAACTATGAACATCAGCAGTCTATATACAACTTCAACCGCGACGCAGTATTAAATAGCATTAAGCACAGTCTACAAAATTTAAATACTGATTATATTGATTTGTTATTAATTCATTCCGACGGTAATGATGAACGCATAATCATGCACGATGAAGTCTTTAATACTTTAGCGGATGCTAAACAACAAGGCTTAATTCGTTATTACGGCATGTCAACTAAAACCGTTGCTGGGGGGCTGCTAACGTTACAACATTCCGATGTTGCTATGGTAATGTGTAATCCAAATTACAACGAGGAAAATGCAGTTATTGCTAGCGCCCATAAATCCAATAAGGGAATATTAATCAAAAAGGCATTTGGCAGTGGGCATGTTAATAAAATAGTTTCCGAAAATCCAATTCAAGCATGCATGGATTATATTTGGCAACAAGCTGGAGTTAACAGTATTGTTTTGGGCACTATAAATCCAGAGCATTTAAAACAAAATGTCGCATGTGCAATTCAATCTTTAAACAGCTTTTCGCAACAAACCTAGTACAAATAATGTTGCTGCTGCCGCGACTATTGCTGGCCCAGTTGGCCAATCCCAGGCTAATGAAGCTTTAAAACCAACCACAACTGCAATGCAACCAAAAATACTAGCAATAATAATCATTGTTTCTGGTGATCTTGCAAAACGACGCGCCGCAGCAGCTGGAATAATTAATAATGCAGTAATTAATAGAACCCCTACCAATTTGATAGCAATCGCAAATACTGCTGCCAACATTATAATTAATGCCCAATTAGTAAACTCTACTGGCACACCTTCACAGCGAGCTAAGTCACTATCTACCGTAGCAGCAAGCAACCAGCGCCACAAATAAAATAACGCTGATATCACAACAACAACTATTAGATATATTAAAGCAATATCTTGCATGTTAACGGCAAGAATGTCCCCGTACAAATACCCTAATAAATCTACGCGCACCCCCCGTACTTGCGTTGCTGTAATTAAACCTATGGCTAACATAGTATGCGACAAAAGCCCTAAAATGGCATCACTCGCAACCCATTTTTGGCGCACTAACAATGCCATCAGACTTGCAACTAAAAGACTTATACCAAACAATCCAAAATACACATTAATTTGTAGCATCAATGCCAAGCTTAGGCCCAACAAAGTTGAATGCGCTAAAGTATCGCCAAAATATGCCATGCGTCGCCAAATCATTAGTGAGCCTAATGGCCCTGCTAAGATTGCTATTCCCAAACCAGCAAGCAAGGCTCGCCCAATAAAATCCAATTGCATTAACCAATCAATCATGAATTATATTCCCCTCAAGATCATGACGGTGATCATGCTTATGTGTATAAATTGCTAAATTATCTGCCACTGCAGAACCGAATAAATGAATGAATTCAGGATGACGCGTAATAGTTGCGGGGTTGCCAGAGCAACAAATGTGTTTGTTTAAACATACTACCCGATCTGTACCTGCAACTACTAAATGCAAGTCGTGCGATACCATTAATATTGCACAACCAAGTTTTTCTCTCATGTTAGTAATAATATTATATAAATATGCTTGGGCAGTAATATCAACACCTTGCGCCGGCTCATCTAAGACCAAAAGATTTGGACTATTGAGTAAGGCGCGTGCTAATAGGACTCTTTGAAATTCACCACCGGAAATAGCTTGAATTGGTGAATTCAAATAATTGTCGATCCCCAGCTCAGCAGTAATAGTTCTACTCTTTTCTAAAGTAGCTCCAGGCGATAACATAAGAAAACGTGCTACAGTTAACGGCATCAAAGATTCAACTGACAATTTTTGTGGCATATAGCCAACCCGTAGCTCCGCATCCCGAGTTACCGAACCTTTGCTTGGCTGAATTAGCCCCAGAATAACCTTCAGTAACATCGATTTACCGGCGCCATTTGGCCCGATAATACTAATAATTTCCCCGCTATGGATTTTCAGATCCACATCCTCTAATATGACTCGCTGGTTGAGTTGTAAGCCAACATTTTTAATTTCAACTAATATTCGTTTATCATCTGGCATAGTGGTTTTCCACAATCAAAAATAGGGGCAAAAATATGGTGCGTTTACTTAGTTTAATAACTAACTTGTTGTTGCTAAGCTTTCTTTACAGCAATGTAGCACACGCAGTTGATTCCCCCAACATTATGGTTTCGATTAAGCCATTTTACAACCTGTGCGCCCGCGTCATGCAATCTGTAGGTACACCGCAGCTATTACTCCGCAATAATGCTTCACCTCATGACTATCAATTAAAACCATCTGAAGTAGCTTTACTGGAGCAAGCGGATTTAATTATATGGGGCGGCCCAGAGCTTGAAACATTTTTACAAAAGACCATTGCGAATCTGCCTGAAGCTAAAAATCTAGAGTTGGCAAAAATTGAGAAGTTAAAGTTATTGCCGCTACGCAGTAATACTAATTGGGAAAGCGATGCACATGAACATTGCTGTGGGCAGCATGGGATATACGATCAACATTTTTGGCTAAACCCAGAAAATGCAATTGTTATTGCCAATGCTATTGCTGCAAAATTGAGCTCGATAGATCCAAGCCATGCTAAATTATATAAAAAAAATGCCAATGAATTTGCAAAAGAACTGCGTCAACAGGTACAACAATGGCGCAAGCAGTTACAGCCGATGCAGCACAAGCCGTTTATTGTATTTCACGATGCTTACCAATATTTCGATAACTATTTTGCTTTAGATGGTGTAGGTTCTATTACCCTAAGTCCAGAAATTCCACCAAGTGCGCAACGGATCCAACAAATAGAAACCTTACTAAAACAAGAAAAAGTAGTCTGTATTTTTAGCGAGCCACAATTTAATAGTAAAATAATCACAACACTTTCTGAAGATTTGCATATTTATCATGGTAAATTAGATCCCCTTGGACAAGAAAAAGATCTTGGTCCGAATGGATATATTGTTTTATTAAATGATTTAGCTGCTGAGTTTTCGGTCTGTAGTAGCCATAGTTTGAATGTGAACGATACTCTCTAGCTCATTATAACCCCTAAAACCACAGCTAAAAATAACAGCATCCCAAAATAATTGTTATTTTTAAATGCCTGAATACATGCGGTAGGAACATAATCTTTAATTAAATATTGTTGATAAATTGCTAACAGCATAGCTCCCAAAAGCGGTAAATAATAATTTAAATTAAAATTATGCTTAATTCCTAAAAGGATAAAGCTTAAGATCGTTATGGATTGCAGCAAAAAAACTATTGCTTTATCGTAACTACCAAAAGTTATTGCCGTGGATTTAATTCCTAATTGCAGATCATCTTGCCTATCTGCCATTGCGTATTCGGTATCATAAGCTACTACCCAACATAAATTAGCGACATACAATAAACCAGTTTCAAGATTGATACTAGCATTCTGCGCGGTGTAAGCCATCGGAATACTGCAACTAAATGCCATACCCAACAATAATTGCGGGTAATTTGTAAATCTTTTAGCAAATGGGTATAACACCGCTAGTATAAGCGCCAGTACAGATAACCATATAGTTTGTTTATTTAAATGCATCACTAAGACAAAAGCTATTAAAATTAGAATAGTGAATAATAAGCGTGCCTCATGAGGCGAGATCAAACCGCTAGTGATCGGCCGATGTTTAGTTCTAGCCACAAATAAATCAATATCGCGATCGGCATAATCGTTAACAACGCAACCCGCTGAACGCATCACGACCACTCCGAGCACAAATATTATTAACACTTTTATATTTGGATTTCCATTACTAGCAAACCACAATGCTATTAAAGTTGGCCAAAGTAGTAATAAGATCCCAATAGGTTTATCCAAGCGCATTAAAGATATATACGCTCTAAGCTTGAAAAGCATAAATATTTCCTAATTTTAAGAGTTGTGTTAATTCTTCTAGTGCATACTGTACTTCATTGGCTAAATGTGGATCTAACAAATCTTCTGGTTTTAAAATTTCACGATAATGCTTATTTACCCAGGCCACCAAGCTATTGTACAGCTGCTCTGTCAATATTATGCCCTGATGCATAGCTTGCTGCTCTGCAGCATCTAATATCACACGTAATCGTAGGCAAGCAGGGCCGCCACCATTACGCATGCTTTCACGACACTCAACAAAATGTAATTGTTTAATTGGAGTGTTTTTAGTTATTAAATTTTTTAAATACGAGTTTACAACTCCAGAATGCTCACATTCTTTAGGTAATATCAAAACCATTTCATTTGAGGTTGGTAAAGATACCAATTGACTATTAAATACATAAGTACTTACTGCTTCATTAATAGCAATTTCATTGGAGTTTACTTCAATTAGAAAATATTCTTGCCCAAATAAATTATCAAGTCTTGCTTTAAGTTCTTGCGTTTGTAGAAAAGCTGTAGCATGGAAAAATAACACATTTTTATTCGCTACAAATACCACATCGTTATGGAATACTCCAGCATCAATTGCTGCCGGATTTTGCTGCAACATTAAAGTATGCATTTCATTTAATTGATGTTGCATTGCAATACTACTACTAGCTAATTTGGTCTGACGTGCTGGAAATAAAATTGGCTGCAGCGCATTATCATCTAAGCCTTGCCTACCAAACACAAATAACTCTAAGCCAGATTGGCCATAGTCTTTACATATATAACTATGGTTTGCAGCGCCCTCATCTGATAAATCTCGTGTTCCCAACAATGGTTTATGTACCACGAAATGTTTTGGATCTGCAAATATTTTATTAAATAATTTGTAGTTAAATTCAGATTCTTGTGCCCGATGTAGATTGTAGAGTAAATTTGCTGGTGTAATATGCAGTTTATGATCTGCGGTATCACAACTTGGCGATACCGTGGCAGCATTGGCTGCCCACATACTAGCAGCTGAATAACATGCGGCTAACAAGCGTGGTTGCAATTTAAATGCTTGCTGCAAAATTTTTTCAGCACTTCCGCTAAAACCCAAATTTCTTAACAATTCCAAATTAGGACGTAATTGTGGTGGTAAAACCGCTTGTGGAATGCCAAGATCCATTAACACCCGCATCTTTGCCAATCCTTGCAATGCCGCTTGTTTTGGACTCGAGATGCTACCAGCATTGGTTAACGAAGCAACATTACCAAAAGCTAAGCCAGCATAATTGTGCGTTGGCCCAACCAACCCATCAAAATTATATTCTATCCATCCGGCTTTATTACTCATAAAATAATACCCGGAGATAATGAGCTTGGTAAGTGCAAGTTGGCCTCTTCAAGACTTGCAACCGGGTAAGCGCAATAATCTGCCGCATAAAAGGCACTTGGCCTATGGTTGCCACTTTTACCAATACCACCAAATGGAGCTGCACCACTTGCGCCAGTAATTGGTCGGTTCCAATTAATAATACCGGCTCGAATGAATTGATAAAACGCATGATATTGATCTGCATTACTACTTAATAATCCCGCAGATAAACCATATTTTGTATTATTGGCTTCATCTAACGCACTCACAAAATCTGTAACCCAAGTTAGACGTAATAATGGTCCAAATATTTCTTCATCTGGTTGGTTCTTCAATCCCGTCACATCTAGTATCCCTGGCGATAAAAAAGCCAGTTCTGTTTGTAAACGTTGCATTGGCACTAAAACTTCAGCACCCAAATCCACGAAACTATTATATGCAGCCAGAATTTGATCAGCAGCATTGTTAGAAATCACTGGCCCCATAAACGGCTCTGGCTTGGCAGTATATGCACCAACTTGAAGCTTTTGGGTTACTTCGATTAATCGACATACAAATTGAATTCCAACTTCATCTTTAACCACAATCAAACGCCTAGCACATGTACAACGCTGCCCTGCAGTTAAAAATGCTGATTGAATTGTATGGTACACTGCAGCATCGATATCCTTAGGTTGTGATACCACTAAAGGATTATTACCACCCATTTCTAATGCTAAAATTCGTTGCGGATATTCTGTTAAAGTATCTTGAATCTTATACCCTGTTGCAGAGCTTCCAGTAAAAAATATGCCATCAATGCCGGGATGATCTACTAAATGCTTACCAACCTCGCCAGCACCATTTAGCATATTTAATACCCCAGCTGGTAAACCAGCTGCTTGCCAACATTGCATAACCTTTATACAAAAGTATGGGGTTAATTCACTCGGTTTAAAAATAACGGTATTACCAGCTAATAAAGCTGGCATAATATGGCCATTGGGTAAATGCCCGGGGAAATTGAATGGCCCTAATACAACTACTACACCATGCGGTTTATGCCGGGTAATGGAACTAACACCTTGCATATCCTTATTTACTTCTTTACAACGTTCCAAATAAGCTTGCTTGGTAAGTTCAAATTTGCCAATCATAGAAGCTATTTCTGTTTTGGCCTCCCACAATGGTTTACCGTTGTCTTCTGATAATGCCACAGCAAGTTGTTCTTGCTGCTTGGTTAATTCATTTACAAAAGTGTGCAAATAATTCAAACGAGCTTCAAAGGTTAATTGCATCCAGGAATAGAATGCATTACGAGCTGCATCGACCGCTGCCTCAACCTGTCGTTTTGAAGCACTAAGTCCCTGCCAAATAACTGTATTCGTTGCTGGATTGATCGATGTTAAAGGTAAGCCTTCGCCACTCACCCACTCTCCAGCAATAAAAAGATCACCTTTTGTTTGCATATACTATTCCTTTACTATGGGTGCATAACGCACCGAATCGCCAATAGAAATGTCTAACAGTTTAGCCGTTAAACTTGGGACTACCAGCTCATGATTGTCATCAAAAATAATATGAGCCCTGGTAAACCTAGCATCCTTAACTCTACAATTATAAATAAATACTTTTTCGTGCTCTGTAATATTTGGGACAATCTTACCTATTTTTGCCATTCTACTTGATGCAACTGTACGGATCTGTGAGGTTTCGGCATTCAATAATGGACCCCCATCAAAAATATCAATGTAATTGTGAAATTTAAATCCCTCCCTTTCTAACAATTTACGCGCTCCAGTAGCATGGATATGTTCAACCCCAACTACTTCTCTAGCACTTTGTGGTAATAAGTCTAGGTATATCGGTTCATGTGGGTTTAGATCTGATATGAACTGTTTTCCTAAGAGCATTGTATATGCGTCAGCCTTAGTAAATTCCATTTTATAAAAGTTTCTTCCCAAGCCCTCCCAGAATGGTGCAATACCATTTTCATCACAACTACCACGAATTTCAGCTACACATTCATCGCCAAACCAAAAACGATGTTGCGCGATAAACAAGAATCTGATTAATGATAAATAGCGACCTATATGTTTCCCACGAAATTGTGGGTGGATCCAAAACGAAATTAATTCTGTAGCATGCTGAAAATCATTAACTAAATTTAATACTCGATGTTCGTAGCGCAAATTTAATTCTTTACAAGTTTGCACAATATTAGAAATTTGGTAATTGTAAAACGGCTCACCATAGCCCAAATTTGCTTGTATACCAGAAATTCCAATACGATCTTTGCTTGGGTAATCTTCACGTACAAATAGATATACCCGCTTTTCAGGTTGGTTCTTTTCCTTAAAACTTTCCTCTACCAAATCAATCCTATCTGCTAAGAATTTTTTATGATTTGGTAGGGAAGTAAAACCAGGGCCAATATGCGCGGTACCATCGATTAACCATTTTAAGTCTTTAGAGCATATCGGTCGAATCACAAAGTCCTGCTCTTGCACTACTCACCATCCTTGTTAAAGTAATTGCCCCTTGCTACTTAGAAGATAAATACTTCTCCCTACGAATATGTGCGCGATCTAAACCTAATTCTTGTAACGCCTGAAATGCTGCATCAACCATGGCCGGATTACCACACAAATACGCGATATCATTCCCAGGCTGTATATGCAATCCTGCTAATTGATCTTGCACATAGCCTGATACTTCAAAATCTTGCGGTTCATGCGGCATTTCACGACTATAGCAGGCTTTAAATGTCGCATTAGGATAGCTTGCTGCAAACTCCACAAATTCACCACTGTATAATAAATCTGCTGGAGTACGGACCCCTTGTAATATTACTATTTTGGTGTTGGTAGTTTCTAATAAGTGTCTTAATTGTGGCAACATAGAACGATATGGAGTAATACCAGTTCCAGTACCAATTAATAAATAACGTTGCGGCGGCACAGGATCTTTCAATACAAATTGGCCATATGGGCCACTAGCATCTAATTTATCGCCAGGCTGTGTCTTTTCTAATAAAGTTGAGGCTAAACCATTTGGTAAAAATGCCATGGCAATTTCAAGTAGGTTGTCCTGTTGCGGTGGATTCGCAATACTGTAATTACGACGGTGTTCTTTCCCATCAGATTCAATATGTAAACTGATAAACTGTCCGGGTTTATATTCCAAACCAGATGGATCATCTATTGCAAATCTAAAATGTTGCGTATTTGCTGTTAATGTAATTTTTTCTTGTAATATTAGTTTAAATTTATGTAAATTCATTTTATTTAAAAACCATGCAAACTTAAATGTGACAAAATTGCACATAATAAATTCGCGCGTTCTACTAAACTTGGAATAATTATATACTCATGTTCAGAATGGATTTTACCACCACGCGCGCCCAAAGTATCTACATTAGGGATCCCCATTGCAGATAAAATATTACCATCACAACAACCTCCAGAAGGTTGCCATGTCAGGTTCTGCCCTAAAGTAGAGCCAACTTCCTGTACTAAGTTATAAAGCCGCAAAGTGTTTTCATCTAGTAACTTTGGGCTACGTTCTATACCACCATGTAATTCTATTTTATAACCAGATTCTGGCTCTAAGTTTTTTATAATTGTATTTAAATTCGTATTAACCCATTCAGCATCTTCTTTAGTAGGAAAACGAATATCGAGTCTACAAACACAACAATCTGGGACAATATTAAGAGCCTCGCCCCCGTGAATCATGCCAACATTTATGGTGACCCCTTCCCGCCGTCCATTCAAAGCATCAATCTTATTGATATATTCGGCCATTTTACAAATTGCATTTCTGCCCTCAGCAAAATGCCTACCAGCATGCGCTGCCTTACCATGCATAACTAAAGCATATTTGGCGCTACCCTTACGTTGTCCTGCAAGCGTGCCTTTGTCATCCATCGCCGGTTCAAATACAAAACCAATTTTATGTTTTTTTGCGATTTGCCTAATAATTTCTTCAGAGCCAGGTGAACCGATCTCTTCATCCGAGGTTAATAAAACCTCCCATCCTAAATTCTTAGCTTCTGGCAATTGCTCAAAGGCCTTTAAAGCCCATAGCATGATCGCAATACCACCTTTCATATCGGCCGCACCAGGGCCATTTAAAATATCACCACCAATTTTCTTAGGCTGTTGAAATTTATGATCATGTGGAAAAACTGTATCCATATGGCCGATTAATAGAACTTGGATTGAAGCCTCTGCTCTTTTCCAACAGCGCAACACTGAGCCTAATTCCAATTCATCAGTTTGGCCTTTATCGTTAATTATTTCAAAAGGTGCGACCGGCATAATCGATTGTTCACACCCCAGGGCGGAGAATTCCTGCTGCAGAATTTCGCAAACTTTTTGTAAACCGGCTAAGTGGAATGTCCCAGAATTAATTGCTACTAACTTTTCAGTTAGAGCAAAGATATCTGCCTGGTTATTAAGCAAGAATTGCTGGCATTCACTTAGATTCATGATTGGATCCAAAACATTATAGAGCTGGGCATCATAATAACATTTTTTAGACTTTAGAAGCGAGACCTTATACTGTGTTATAAAACCAACATAATGCGCGTAAATTTTAAAGCGTCCACTGATTG
This sequence comes from Gammaproteobacteria bacterium, assembly GCA_020054325.1. GTDB lineage: Bacteria > Pseudomonadota > Gammaproteobacteria > UBA6186 > Azoamicaceae > JAGVLG01. The sequence continues at coordinate 7,240 of JAGVLG010000112.1, read as the reverse complement.
AGGAGATGCGCCTTAGACTACAGCATATTGCTCAAGTTGACGTAACCAACGCTGCATTAACGCAGGTATTAGATTTGGATACTCTTGTATTAAAATTTCAGCAACTGCAAATACTTTTGGCATCAAATCTTTGTCGCGCATTAAATCTGCGATGCGCAAATTCGCCAAACCACTTTGCTTGGTACCAAAAACTTCGCCTGGGCCACGTAATTTTAAATCGAATTCAGCTAATGCAAAACCATCTTGCGAATCGCGTAAAAATTGCAAACGCTGCGCAGCTTTAGCACTTAATGGCCGTTTGTATAATAAAATGCAATAACTTTGCAATGCACCACGGCCAACCCTACCACGAAGTTGATGCAGCTGCGCTAAACCTAAGCGCTCTGGATTTTCAATAACCATTAAACTAGCATTTGGCACATCAACACCTACTTCAATAACAGTGGTTGCCACTAATAAATCTATATTGCCTTGCTTAAATTCTTGCATGGTTTGTTCTTTTAAAGCCGCTGGCATTTTACCATGGATTAGCGCAATTCCTAATTGCGGCATTTGTTGTTGTAGTTCCTGATAAGCAACTTCGGCTGGGGTACATTCCAAAACTTCAGACTCTTCAATTAAAGTACATACCCAATACACTTGTTGACCCTGTTGACACAAATTAGCAATACGTTGCAAAACTTCAGTGCGTCGCTCACTGCCAACTAATAACGTAGTAATTGGTTTGCGGCCCGGCGGTAATTCATCTATTACGGTATAATCTAAATCAGCATAGAAAGTCATGGCTAGGGTGCGTGGAATAGGTGTTGCAGTCAATATGAGTTGATGGCAATGTTTATCGTGCGCTTTGTTATGTAAAGCCAAGCGTTGTGCTACTCCAAAGCGGTGTTGCTCATCTATTATCACTAGTGCCAAATTTTCAAAACTAACTGTTTCTTGAAATAGTGCATGTGTGCCTAATAACAATTGGATTTCGCTATTTTTAACTGCAGTATTTATCACACTTTTTTCTTTAGCGCTAAGACTACCGGTTAAACATGCAACATTGACACCTAATGGCTCACACCATTTTTTAATATTTTGGTAATGCTGCTCGGCTAAAATTTCTGTGGGCGCCATAAAGGCTACTTGGAACCCAGCTTCAATTACAGCTAACGCAGCCATAACTGCAACTAAAGTTTTACCAGAACCAACATCGCCTTGTACTAAGCGTAGCATTGGGTATTTGTTAGTTAAGTCCTTTTGAATAATTGCAATAGCATTTTGCTGCGCTGTAGTTAAAGCAAATGGTAAATTTTGCAATAATTTTTTACCAAGTATATTTGGCGCTAAAATTTGGTGCGCCATTAATTGCATGTGACGTTGCCGCTTTTGTCTTAAACTTAAATGTTGGGTCAATAATTCTTCGAATGCTAAACGGCGTTGCGCTGGATGAACTCCAGTATTTAATACTTCTTTATAAAAATCTGGGGTTGGGAAATGTAAATGTTGCAAACATTCAAACAGCGGCATAAAATTAAGCTCTGCGCAAATTTTAGCTGGTAAGATATCTAGACTGTTTTGGATTGGCTGTAATACAGTTAATACTTGCGCCACTAGGGTGCGTAATAGTTTTTGTGATACACCATCTGTAGCGGGATAAATAGGAGTTAAATACTCTTCTACCGGGACAAGTGTATCCTTTTGAATAATCTTGTACTCAGGATGTATAAATTGCAGTCCAGTCCTTCCTAAACGCGCTTGCCCAAAACAACGAACTTTAGTTCCAGGTTGAAATTGTGTTTGTTGAGCGCTATTAAAGTGGAAAAATCTTAACTCTGCAAAGCCATCTGCATCGCGCACTTTAATACTTAAATTGCGGCGCGGTTTTGGGATCACCGTGGTCTTAACAACTTCAACTTCAATAACTACCGGATCATCAACTAAAACTGTATTTAATGGGTGGATTCTAGTTCGATCTACATATCGCATTGGCAAATGAAACAAAAGATCTTGAAAGGTAGTGATTTGCAGCTGTGCTAATTTCTTGGCAAGCTGAGAACCAACCCCTTTTAAATCCATTATGGAACGCTGTAATAAGCTCATGATTTAAGCCTTGACAAACCTATCCCGTATATATACCATTGACGCCTTACTAACACCAGGGGTGCCTTAGGTTTATTACCAAAAAAGGCTGAGAAATACCCTCTGAACCTGTTTGGTTAATACCGGCGTAGGGAGAGTGTAATGCCTGTTTTTGAACCTTTTATAAATATTAGCGATCATCTTTCATTTTTAGATTGGTTAGTTTTCTTTGGATCTTTTATTTGTTGTATTGCTGTAACCTTTTACGGCCAATACCGCAAACGTCTGTTACAGCCTTGCAATAGTAATAACCAAGCCTCCGTGTTGGAGTATCTATTAATGGGGCGCCAGCTTACGTTGCCGTTATTTGTTGCAACACTAGTTACTACCTGGTATGGCGGGATCTTTGGTGTAACACAAATTGCCTATGAACAAGGGATCTACAATCTATTTACTCAAGGGATATTCTGGTATTCGGCATATTTTGTTTTTGCAATTTACATTGTAAAACGCATTCGATCTTACAATGCGGTGACAATGTCAGAGTTAATTCAAAAATTATTTGGACACAAAGCCGCTAAGCTTTCTGCTGTCATAATTTTCCTAAAAACCTTACCTATCGCTTATGCAATTAGTATCGGTATTTTTATACAATGCCTATTTCCATTAAGTCTAACCACTGCCATAGGCATTGGCGTGATTTTTATAGCGTTATATGCCGTATCTGGCGGACTGAGAACTGTGGTCTATTCCGATGTAGTTTTGTTTGTTTTAATGTGTTTAGGTGTTAGTTTAACCTTGTTATTCTCAGTAATAAATTTTGGCGGCCTTGGATTTTTACAACAACAATTACCTTCAAATTATTTTACACCATGTGGCACTAAAACGTTACCTAATACATTAGTATGGTTGTTTATCGCCTTTAGCACTACATTCTTGAGCCCTTGTTTTTATCAAAGATGTATGGCAGCAGTAAATGACAAAGTTGCAACCCGAGGCATAATAATTGCAACCATAATTTGGTTTTTGTTTGATATATGCACTACTTTTGGAGCTATGTATGCTAAGGCCGTACTTCCACATGCAGATTCTACTAATGCATATTTGATCTATGGAATACAATTATTACCAAATGGTTTCAAAGGGCTTTTGCTAGCTAGCTTTGCTGCAGCTATAATAGGCACCTTAGATTCATTTTTATTTATTGCCAGCAACATAATTTTTTATGACTTAAAACTTATTAAAATTAAAAACCTTCGTTTACAACATTGCTTTGCCATCTTTATAACCGCGCTACTAACCTTCACAATTGCACAATATTTTTCTGGTAAAATTGAAGATGCATGGCTATTTATTAAAAGCTACTTCACTGCAACTTTATTAATCCCGTTATTATTTGCATATTTTGCATCAGGCAAGATAAATGAAAAATGGTTTTTAGCAAATGCCGTAATTAGCTGCTCGACTATAACCTTATGGAGTTATCTTGCTACGGGTAACCCAGCGCAAATTGATAGTTTTTATATTGGGTGTGGCAGTAGTATAATTATATTTTCTGTGGCTTTTGCTTATAAGTTGCCAATTATTGCTAATTTTAAATGGCGACGTGGATATAGTCTAAGCCATTTAGATTTAGGCTAGGCACAGCTCGAGTCGAGCAGCAGGAGTGTATACTTAATACATGACTGCTGTGAGCGAGAGCTGTAACAACGCGTAAATTTAAATGGCGACGACTATAGCGCCGTTAACCCTACCGTTACGTAAATCATCTAACGCCTGATTTATATGCGACAAATCGTACTTAATAACCTGTGTCTGTACTGGTACTTGTGGTGCTAACTCTAAAAATTCTACACCATCTTCATGTTTTAAATTAGCAACTGAGCATAATATACGCTCACCCCATAATAAGTCATAATTAAACGCCGGAATTTCACTCATATGAATACCGCCACAAACAACAATACCTCCTTTACGAGTTGCGGCTAAAGCTTGCGGAATTAAAGATCCAACTGGAGCAAAAATGATTGCGGCATCTAATAATTCTGGGGGAGTTTGCATGGAATCTCCGGCCCAGCATGCACCAAGTTTTAATGCAAATTGCTGCGCGTTTATATCGCCTGGGCTAGTAAAAGCATATATTTGTTTATTTTGGAACACTGCCAATTGCGTTAAAATATGCGCAGCAGATCCAAAGCCATATATCCCAAGTTTCTTGGCATTAGCAATTTTTTTATAGGCCCGAAACCCAACCGCTCCAGCGCATAGTAATGGTGCGGCTTGAAAGTCTGGATAGCCATCCGGTAGTTTATAGCAATGTCTGGCAAATGCTAGCGTGTATTCTGTAAAACCACCATCTAAAGAATAGCCTGTAAATTTCGCATGATCGCATAAATTTTCTTGATCTGCTAAGCAATACTCACAAGTGCCACAATTAAATCCTAACCAACTTACACCAACTCTATCGCCAACTTTCAAATCTTGTACGTTGCTACCACATTCTGTAACGTGGCCTACAATTTGATGCCCTGGGATTAACTCTGCCTTTGGTTGATTTAATTCGCCATCTACAATATGTAAATCGGTACGACATACTGCACAGGCATTTACTTTAATTTGTACCTGTTCTGCATTTGGTATTGGAATACGAATTTCACAAATTTCTAGAGGTTGTTTGACTTGTTTTAAAAGCGCAGCTCGCATCATTTATTTCTCGCTACTTTAAGTACTACGCTAATCGAGCGTAAACGTCGTAAAATTTGCGCTAAGTGTTTGCGTTCTTTAACTAAACATAAAAACACAAAGGCATTATGGGTTTCATCGCGTTCTTCAACATGTACATTTTCTATATTTGCATTGCAATCTGAAATTGCATTGGCTAGGGTAGCCAATACGCCACGTTTGTTTAAAACATCAACTCTGATTTCTACTGGAAACTCGCCAAGAACTTCTTCAGCCCATTGTACGAATACATATTTCTCTGGATAACGTCGCACTTCTGAAACATTACTGCAATTATCACGGTGAATTACCATACCGCGTCCCGCGCTTAAGAATCCAAGGATCATATCACCTGGAATTGGACGACAGCACTTGGCATAGCTAACCACCATACCCTCAGTACCTTTGATCGCTAATGGCGCAACAGTTTGGTCATCACCTTTCGGAGAATCAACTGCTAAGCGGCGCGCGACTAGCGGCGCCATCTGATTACCTAGGCCAACCTCTTCAAATAATTCTTCCTTGCCATGTAATTTTAATTCTTTCGCAACCCTTGCAAAGTTTTCCTCGGCAATACTTTCAAGCGTTAATGATAAAGCACTTAAAGCGCGCTCAACTAAACGTTTACCTAAGGAGCGTGATTCGCTTAGTTGTTGATTTTTCAACCAATGCCGAATGTTAATCCGTGCTTTACCAGTTACTACAAAGCTCAACCATGCTGGATTTGGATGCGCGCCATCAGCAGTAATAATTTCTACAGTTTGACCACTCGATAATCTACTACTCAATGGCACTAAACGGCGATCAATTTTTGCTGCTATACAAGAATTGCCAACATCGGTATGTACTGCATAAGCAAAATCGACACAAGTAGCTCCGCTTGGCAAAGACAAGATTTCACCAGTTGGGGTAAACACATAAACTTCATCAGGGTATAAATCAATTTTTACATGTTCAATAAATTCTAGGGAGCTACCAGTATTATTTTGGATCTCTAGTAGTCCCTTTAACCATTCCCTAGCCCTAACTTCAGCCTCATTACCACCATTTTCATCGGTAAATGATTTATATAACCAATGCGCTGAGATGCCATTCTCTGCCATTTGATTCATTTGCTCGGTACGGATCTGGATCTCTACTGGAACTCCGTGCGGCCCTAGTACCGTAGTATGCAAGGATTGATAGCCATTTGCTTTAGGAACTGCAATATAATCTTTAAATCTACCATGTACTGGTTTATACAAACTATGCACAATACCTAGTACACGATAACAGTTGTCAATTGAATCAACTATGATGCGCAATGCATACACATCCATAATTTCGGCTAATGACAAATCTTTAAACCGCATTTTACGATACAAGCTATACAGATGCTTTTCACGCCCAACAATACCAAGCGCGTTCACCCCCTCTGACTGCAATTTATTGCGCAACGCAGCTTCTATTGAGGTTACAATTTCTTTACGATTGCCACGTGCTTTACGCACCGCTTCTTTTAAAACTCGATAACGCACTGGGTACAAATATGAAAAACCCAAGTCTTCAAATTCTAATCTAAAAGTATTCATACCAAGCCGATTGGCAATTGGCGCGTAGATTTCTAAAGTTTCTAATGCAATGCGTCGTTGCTTATCCCGAGATAAAGCCCCAAGTGTTCGCATATTATGTAAACGATCAGCAAGTTTCACTAATATCACGCGGATATCACGTGACATCGCCAACATCATTTTACGTAAATTTTCGGCTTGGGCTTCAGCACGGCTTTCAAATTTTAGTTGTGCTAATTTACTGACGCCATCAACGAGTTCCGCCACCTTGTCGCCAAATTTTGCAGCGATATCCTCTTTGCTTACCGAAGTATCTTCAATAACATCGTGTAGCATAGCAGCAATGATGCTTTGATAATCGAGATGCATATCTGCTAGGATACTGGCGACTTCAAGCGGGTGGGTAATGTATTGATCGCCAGAGGATCTTAATTGACCTGAATGAGCTTGCTCGGCCATATGAAAGGCTTCAGTAATGAGCTCAATTTGTTCTTTACTTAAATACGTCGCAAGTTGTTTTTTTAGTTCATTAAATTGAACCAAACTCGTTTCCTATTCAATGTCTACCGGATCATCGGATCCAGAAATATTCCGTGCGTGAATTCCAGATGCTAATGGATTGGTACGCATTTGTTGTTGTTCATCATCATCATCTTCATCAGCGAATTTGAAGCCAGCTGCAATTTCACGTAATGCAACCACCGTAGCCTTGTCATTTTCCCAATCTATAGCTGCTTGCGCCGATCCATTAGTAAGTTTTCTTGCTCGCTTAGAAGCAATCAACACTAATTCAAAACGATTTGGAACTTGCTCAACACAATCTTCGACAGTAACGCGCGCCATTCGCTGCTCCTAAAAAATTGAATAATTAATATCACCTGGGCTTCAAGCCATAGTTATCCACC
>JAGVLG010000091.1 GCA_020054325.1 Gammaproteobacteria bacterium | reverse complement strand
GTACCAGAGCTCTTATTGAGCTACTTTATGGCAAACGTAACATCAAGAAATTAGCAATAGGAATATAGACATGGAATTTTTTAAGAGCCAAACGCATATTCATTTTATGGCTATGAAAAAATACACTACTGGTATTGCGCTGCTGTTATGTATAACGTCTTTAGCTTTGTTAGGAATTAAGGGTTTAAACTATGGTTTAGAGTTTACTGGTGGTACGCAAGTCGAGTTGCGGTTTCAAGCACCGATAGAAGCGCAAGAGGTGCAAAAAACTTTGCAAGATGCTGGTCTACATGCAACCCGAGCGCAACATTATGGTTCCACCCAAGATATTATTCTACGCCTATCAGATAATAACCATTCTGCAGAAAGTAAAACTCGGACTGCAATTAATGCGGCATTTTCACAAAAGCAACAACCTGTTGAAATTCGTCGTATTGAGTTTGTTGGCTCTGAAGTTGGACAGCAATTGGCCGAGCAGGGTGGCATAGCAGTTATTGTAGCTATTCTTGCTACCATGATTTATATTGCATTACGTTTCGAATACAAATTTGCAATTAGTGCTGCATTAGGCTTGGCACATGACGCATTAATTGTGCTGGGTGTGTTTGTATTGTTTCAAATTGAATTTGATTTGGCAGCATTAGCCGCAGTACTCGCGGTAGTCGGATATTCGTTGAACGATAAAATTGTAGTATTCGATCGTGTTCGTGAAAACTTTAGAATGATGCGCCAGGGCACCCCTGAGGAAGTTATGGATGGTGCTTTAAATCAAACGTTATCGCGCACAATTATGACTTCGTTTATGACAATGTTGGTAGTTTTAGCATTACTGATATTCGGTGGTGAGTCATTATTTAGTTTTTCGTTAGCGTTATGCATTGGTATTGCAGTAGGTACGTATTCTTCAATATTTGTAGCAAGCGCAATGGCGATCATATTTGGGTTGTCGCGTAATGATTTATTGCCGAAACCCAAGGTGGTCGTTGATAATCGACCATAGTTATGTTACTATCCACCCAAGAAAAATTTAGATCTGTAGCAAAATTATGCATCCGTATTTGAACATTGCCGTTAAAGCCGCGCGCAGCGCTGGGACTATCATGGTTCGTGCGTTGGATCGTCGCGATCGTCTTGGGGTTACCAGTAAGGGCGCCCCGAACGATTTTGTCACCAATGTCGATCGGGCTGCAGAAGCAGAAATAATTCATATCATCAAAAAAGCCTATCCAGATCATGGTATTTATGCCGAAGAATCCGGGGTACAAGCTGGTACCAATATTAACAATGTGGTTTGGATCATCGATCCATTAGATGGAACCCTGAATTATATCCATGGTATTCCGCACTTTTGTGTTTCAATCGGGATCCAAATTCGTGGCGTTATTGAGCATGGTGTAATCTATAATCCGATCAGCAATGAATTATTCACAGCAACTAAGGGTGCTGGAGCACAATTGGATGGCAGACGTATTCGAGTATCTGAATGTCGCGCAATTGATGGGGCAATAATGGCTACAGGATTTGCATACAAACGTACTAATGAAACTTTAGATACATGCATGGCTCGAGTGAGCACTACATTAGAGGCATGCGCTGACATTCGTCGTTTTGGATCAGCTGCCTTAGATTTAGCCTATGTTGCCGCAGGGCGTTTTGATGGCTTTTGGGAAGTAGGCTTAGCTGCATGGGACGTGGCAGCAGGGGCTTTATTAGTGCGTGAAGCTGGTGGTTTTGTTGGTGATTTTCATGGTGGCGATAACTTCTTGGAAGGCAAACAAATTATTGCCGCAACTCCTAAAGTATACCCTCAGCTATTAAAGTTACTATAAAAATTATTCTATAGTTTGTGCATTGGTTAAATCTGATGGATTAATTTTTGCGCGGATCGCAGCAGATACTCCATTAAAATCGCCATGATTAATTTTTACACATTGACCATATGGTACCCAGATCCAAGCACTAGCGTCACCTTCCAGGTTTGGCCCTGAATCTGCCATATAAGCTTTAATTAAGCCATTACCGTCGCTGTCAAGTACCTTACATTTTTCCATCATTTGATTATTTGCGGGGTTATCCGCAGGCCCTGGTACATAAGGCTGGTTATTAATTTGCTCTTGATTAGCCGGTTGTAACGCAGGTGGCGGTGGGTTCATTGTCCCAGAAGGATTTAGAGGTGCATTTGGCAACAATGGGTTAGGGTTTGGTTGTAGATCATACGAATTTACTACTCCGGCATCACCATTTACTTCGCCAGCCGGTAGTTGTCCGATATCTGCCTGAAGATTAAAACTGATTGCTGCAGTTATGCTTAATAAAATAGATACGAGTATTTTGCGCATATTAATTCCTTTTAAGGTGGCTATTCGTAATAAATCTTGTCCATAATTTCAGGCGGGATATCAGCGTAATCCCCTGCGTTTAATTTAGCACACATTCCAATTGGAACCCAGATCCATGCGTTTGGATCACCGAACTGGTTTGGTCCAGAATCGGCCATATATTGCTTAATAAGCCCCGTGCCATTTGGTGCAATCACTTTACACTCTTCTAAGTTATGACGCCGCATTGCCGGATTAATTTCGATATAAGCCCCTGGATTCTGATAGCCTGGTACTTGCTGGGGTGCCATTGGCGGGGTATTTTGTACTTGGGGTGGATCATAAACCTGAATTTGGCCAGCGCTTGGTCCGGAGACTTGTCCGGGGTATGATTGATAATCATCAGCCAGCACTACTCCACAAAGGATCATAATTATAGGGCTGATGATTATTAATTTTTTCAATCTGTAGCTTCCTTAAACTGAAAACTTTCGCCGCAACCACAGGCATTTACTACGTTAGGATTATTAAATTCTAGCACGGAATTAACCCCATCTTGCGCCAATGTGATTTCAGTGCCTTTTAAGAATTTAAATACTTCAGGATTCATTAAAATTTTGATCCCCTCGAACTCAAAAACCTGATCTTCTGCAGACTGTTCAGCAGTAAAATCCATGGTATAAGAAAAACCAGAGCAGCCAGCATCTTGCAAACCGATTCGGATCCCCACCGTATTTGGTGGGCAACTATCCATATTATTTTTAAGGTGTGTAAGTGCTGCTGGGGATAATGTTATCGTACTCATATTAGTTACCAAACTTTGTATTGTTAACTTATTGTAGCAAATTGAGGATGAACCTTCTACAATAATGCTTAGTACTGGGACGCATAAGGGAAAGTAGATGGATCCTAAGATAACAGCAAAAGAAGCCGCCGAATTTTTAGGTATTTCGAGTCGGCAACTATATAAAAGAATCTTAGACGCTGAGTTACCGCATACTAAAACTCTGAGTACGGTGGCATTTGGTTATCCAGCTGCACGGCAAGTATTTCGCTTAAACATTAAACCCCAAACTATTTCATTTCAAATTGTCAAAGGTGGCACGGGTAAAACTTCATTAGCATGTGCGGTAGCTATTAGGGCAAATTTGTATGGCCTAAGAGTGTTGTGTGTCGATTTAGATCAACAAGGCAATTTAACCAATTCCTTCGGAGTAGACGCTGAGAGCTTACCAGTTATGATTGATATCCTGGCTGAAGGTTATAGTTTTGATGAAGCTATAACGCGGGTTGCTCCAGGTTTAGATGTGCTAGCAAGCAGGATTGAAAATGCTTTATTAGATGACGTGATTAAATTGAAACGTTTAAAACTGGATGAGGTTTATCGTTTACCGTTTAATAAGTTGAAAGAAAAATACGATTTGATTGTTGTAGATTGTCCGCCAAACTTAGGACAATCGGTAGCGGCAGTAACTCTAGCGGTAGATCAAGTCGTAGCCCCAGTTGTACCTGAAAATTATGCCATTTCTGGGTTAAAAGCCACTAAAGCTGCAATTCAAGAGTTACAGCAAAGTTATCATGTAACTATCCCATTACGCATCACAGTAAATAAATATGATCCACGCGCCGTATTATCGCAAGAAGCATTAAAAATTATTTCCGGTGACTCTGAATATAACGATGAATTGATGCACGCGTATGTACATGCTAGCACAGAGTTTCCAAATGCTGTGGCGCGTGGCGAGTCTATTTTTGATACACTTAAGGCTACACAAGCTAAAAGAGATATTGATCAGTTGACCAGAGAGCTATTGCAATTAGACTCCAGTCAATGTGAACCGGCAGTATTCATTGAGTCACATCAGGAAGAGTCATTTGCCTAGGGGCTGTCGGCAATTTCGACAGTCATGAATGCTTATTCAATTCTTTGCCTTACTTGGATTAAAACCTTATCAAAAGCATCCATATCAACAATACCCATGCGCGGGTACTCTATGTTGATAATAACATAGATTATTACAGTAGTTAAAACCACATAACATATAGAATGGATTGGGCGCTTTTGCTTGGTCTCAGCCGAAGTATACCCCACTAGAAAACCACCAAGTAAGGCCAGAGCAACCAAGAGTACAAATATAATGCGGGGTGGATGCATTTGGGTTAAATAATAGCCTACATGCGCGGCTTCAAACATGTCGTTAAAGGCGGGTAGATATACTTGTGCTAAAGCTTTATTAGTTGTTTCTTCGCTTGCTTTAACAGCAGCCTGCCAAACTTTGGCTTCAATTTCTTCTGCGCGCTCCAAATCGCTGGCAATTTTGGCACGATTCGATACGTCTCTAAATATTGTTAAATAACAATCAAGATAATTACGAATATCTTGTTGCATTGTTGCTTGTACGTTTTTAGGAATAAGATAACTGTAGTTATAAGCTTTTCCAAAGGCATCAGCTTCTTCTACAAGGTGCAACTTGCGTGTTTCATATCTATCGTAAGCACCAGAGAAAGTAAAAGCTATTAGTAATGCCAATAGTGCAAATACTGAGCTTTCGGCTACCCCAACTATCTCGAGTTTCTCTTTTGATAGCAATTGTAAATGTTTTAGGCCGACATTACGGCCAAGGATTACACTTAAGGTTAATGAAATTAAAAGTAAAATAAAACCTAATGAAACTACAAAAGAGTTTATCATTCTCGCAATCCTTGCAAAATTATAACAATTTTATACTCGTATAGTTTAGCAAGACTATTGTATAGCGCCAATTTAGTGTCTTTCCCGATTTGCCAGTTTTATAACAAATAGCAACTGTTAATGCTATGGTTAGATGTACCACTTGGTTTCATGAGTATTTTAAAGTATACTTTAAAATACTCATGATTGTTTTAAAGTAGGGTTTAAAATACTAATGCAATTGCAACGCTATTTGAGTTCATATATTACTGAAGATCTAAGGCAAAAAATGGTCTTTATAGGAGGTCCAAGGCAGGTAGGAAAAACCACTGTTGCATTGCAATATCTAAAGACTAAGGCACTAACAGATCCAGGCTATCTAAATTGGGATTATGCGCCAATGCGACAGGCATTATTGCAAGGTAAATTACCTTCTGTGCCAATTGTAGTATTAGATGAAATCCATAAATATGCCGACTGGAAGAACTTAGTTAAGGGTTTTTTTGACACAAGAAAAAACAAGCAGAACTTTCTTGTTACTGGCTCGGCCAAGTTGGATTTTTTTAATAGGGGAGGGGATTCAATGCATGGTAGATATCACTACTATCGTTTGCATCCGTTTTCTCTTCTAGAACTTAACAATAAACCCAGCCTTAATGATTTGGAGCAATTATTCGTGTTTGGTGGCTTTCCAGAGCCGCTCTTTAAACAAAATCCACGAATGCTGCGACGTTGGCAAAATGAAAGAATTCGTAGAGTGATTTATGATGATTTACGCGAATTATCGCAGGTGCGTGATATTGGCAAGTTAGAATTATTGGTGTTAGAACTACCTAATAGAATTTGTTCGCCTCTTTCGATAAACAATTTGGCCATAACCTTGCAAGTGGCTCAAGCTACTGTAGCAGATTGGATCCAGAAGCTGGATGCTATGTATATCTCATTTAGAATTGCACCATTTGGATCCCCTAGAATACGTGCGGTGCAAAAAGAACAGAAGCTGTATCTTTGGGATTGGAGCATTATTGAGGATCCAAGTGTGCGTTTTGAGAATATGGTAGCATCACAGCTGTTGAAATATTGTCATTTTCAGCAAGATTGGGAAGGCTACGATATGGAATTGCGCTATTTACGTGATACGGACAGTCGAGAGGTTGACTTCGTTGTATTAAAACAAAAAAAACCACTATTTGCCGTTGAATGTAAACTCAACGATGCAGATCTTTCACCGCACATTAAATACTTCAAGCAACGTACAGAAATCCCGAAATTCTTTCAAGTACATATGGGCAAGCAGGATTATATTCATCGAGATACTGGGTGTCGCGTATTGCCTTTCCACAAGTTTTGTATTGAGACTAATATGATCTAAACTTGGCCATCAAGCCGACCCTTAATCAAACAAGATACTGGTGCTCGTCATGTTTATCCATAAATTAGCCAGTAAACAAAACAAATGCCTAACTCATTGTTCTGTAAACAGTAATCAAACTAAGTATGGAAACTATCCTTGACAATCATAAGCTATTCAACCTATATTGTGGATAAGTGGGTAAAAGTGGATCAAAGTGGGGTTTAAAAAGAGTTCATGTACCGTGGTTTAAACGCGATCAATTTGGACGAGAAAGGCCGGCTCGCGTTGCCAACGAGATATCGGGATATTTTGTATTCAGATGCAGATAATGAGCTTGTAGTGACTATAGATACTGAAGAAAAGTGTTTATTATTGTACCCTTTACCCGACTGGGAAAATATTGAGGCCAAACTTGAAGCATTACCAAGTTTTAATCCAGCAGCACGACGCGTGCAACGATTATTAATCGGGCATGCTTGCGAAGTAACTTTAGATAACAGCGGTAGAATTTTGTTGCCGCAAGTATTACGCGATTATGCTGAATTAGAAAAGCAAGTGATGTTAGTAGGGCAAGGTAAAAAGTTTGAAATTTGGAGTGCTGCCAATTGGGAAGCACGGCGCAAGGAATGGCTAACGCTTGAGGCTGGCAAGGTTACCGCATTACCTATCGAGCTGCAAACGTTGTCCTTATAGGATGTTTATGTTAGTTGCTAAATTAGAAGAAAAAATGAAACAAAATGAGCCAACAAACCATCAAGCTGTAATGCTAGATGAAGCTATTAATGCATTAAATATTAAGCCATCTGGATTTTATGTGGATGCAACCTATGGGCGCGGTGGGCATTCGCGCGCCATTTTGACACGCTTAAATTCTAACGGCAAACTTTTAGTTATGGATAAAGATCCGCAAGCAATTGCTGATGCTAATGCATTAGCAGCGCTCGATTCGCGTGTTAAAGTGTACGCTGGCTCTTTCAAAGAACTACAAGTATTTTGTGAGCAACAACAAGTTGTGCAAAAAGTTGATGGGATACTTTTTGACTTAGGGGTTTCCTCACCGCAATTAGATCAAGCCGAGCGTGGTTTTAGCTTTATGCGCGATGGCGATTTAGATATGCGCATGGATCCAAATAGTGGCATTTCGGCAGCAGAGTGGTTGAAAACGGCCAAAGAAACGGAGATTGCTAGTGTATTAAAAACTTTAGGTGAAGAGCGGTTTAGTAAGCGCATTGCTGCTGCAATTGTAAACGAACGTCAAAAACAACCAATCACTTCTACCACGCAATTAGCTGCAATAATCAGCAATGCAATCCCTGTTAAGGAAAAACACAAGCATCCTGCTACACGTAGTTTTCAGGCGATTCGCATGCACGTTAACCATGAGCTAGAGGATTTAGCGATGGTATTGCAGCAAGTGCTCATGGTATTAGCTCCTTTAGGACGTTTAGCAGTAATTAGTTTTCATTCTCTTGAAGATCGGATTGTGAAGCAATTTATTGCTAAAGAAGCTAAAGGTGATGATTTTCCACATTTGTTGCCAGTGACCCAAGCACAATTAAATCCTAAATTACGCATGATCGGCAAAGCGCAAAAGCCTTCTGCACTTGAAATTGCAAATAATGTGCGGGCTCGTAGTGCGGTGTTGCGTGTTGCAGAGAAGTTAACAGGAGCTGCAAATGATTAAATTGGCATTGCAAGGGCCTTTTACTGAAATTATACGCACCAAGCAAGCTATGACATTTATACTGCTCGGTGCTTTTGTAATTGCGCAAGCGTTAGCAGTAATTTATACCAAACACACTAAGCGTTTGATGCATGCGCAATTACAATCTCTATATGCAACAAGGGACAGGATGCAGGTTGAATGGAGTAAATTGTTACTCGAACAAGGCACTTGGCAAGCAGAGGCTCGGGTGGAGCGTGTCGCCAAAGAGCAGTTAGGTATGGTAATTCCAGAAAAAACACATGTGATAAAACCATGAAAATTAAGACACTAATATTTAAAGCGATTCCCAGCAGATATATAATTCTGCTGAGTTTATTCGCTTTAGTGTTAGTGACAGTGGCGGCGCGTTTAACATATTTACACGTACTCCAGCATGATTTTTTAGTATCACAAGGCGAAGCGCGTACCGTACGTGAAGTAAAAATTGCTGCATATCGTGGTATGATTAAAGATCGTAACGGCGAAGCTTTAGCAATCAGTACTCCGGTTGATTCAGTGTCGATTAATCCCAAAAAAATTGCAATTGATGATCCGAAATTAAAGCAGCTTTCGAAAGTTTTAGGGATCCCGCACTCTAAAGTAAAAGAAAAAATTAAGCAGTATGCGCATGCTAAAAAAGAATTCGCATATCTTAAAAGACACATCGAGCCACAAATTAGCGCGCAAGTTAAAGCCTTAGAAATTGCTGGAGTACATTTAATACCGGAGTATCGCCGCTATTATCCAAATGCTGAAGTAACCGCACATGTATTAGGATTTACTGACATTGATGATCGCGGCCAAGAAGGTTTAGAGTTAGCATATAATACTTGGTTACAGGGAAAGCCTGGCAAGAAGCGCATTGAGCAAGATCGGTTGGGTCGTGAGGTAGAAAACCTTGCCAATATTAGTGAGGTAGTGCCTGGCAATGATCTAAGTATTAGTATTGATGAAAGATTGCAATATTTAGCCTATCGCTCGCTTAAAGCCGCGGTTGAAAAACATAAAGCGCGCTCTGGAACCGCAGTAGTTATAGATGTAAAAACTGGCGAAGTATTGGCCATGGTAAACAACCCTAGCTATAACCCCAATAAGCGCGCTCGTGAACAAAATCCAGATAATTACCGTAACATTGCTGTTACTGATGCCTTTGAACCAGGTTCGGTCATTAAGACATTTAGTATGGCGAGTGTCTTAGAACACACCAAAATTACCCCAGCCACCTTAATTGATACTAAGCCTGGGATAATGCGTTTGCAAGGTAAGATCATTCGGGATTTGCATAATAATGGGGTTTTAGACGTCGCCTCGATTTTAAAAGAATCCAGCAATGTGGGGATCACTAAGCTAGTGCTGAATCTACAGCCTAAAGAGTTGTGGGATACCTACGATAGGCTTGGTTTAGGTTGGAGTACAGGTAGCGGCTTCCCAGGAGAGAATCCAGGTTCACTCTCCCTGCCAAAACCAGGACAATCCTTTGTTTTGGCAACTATGTCATTTGGCTATGGGGTAGCTGTAACCCCATTACAGTTGGCCCAAGCTTATGCTATTATTGGCGCCGGTGGGGTAAAGCACCCAATTACTTTTATTAAGCAAAATCAAGCACCTGAGGGCATTAGGGTCATGAATGCTACTGTAGCTCGGCAGGTTCTCAATATGCTTTCTTTTGCTGTAGAGCACGACAGATCGAATGCTAGGGTCGTAGGGTATAGAGTAGCTGGTAAGACAGGTACCGCACGTAAGGTTGGCAAAAATGGCTATGAAGAGGGGCATTACCACTCAGTGTTTTGTGGTTTAGCGCCTGCAATCAACCCTAGGGTTGCCATTGTGGTCTTCATAAATGAGCCAACTGGCGAGTATTATGGTAACCAGGTAGCTGCCCCAGTATTTTCCAAGATTGCTAGTGGCGCTTTAAGATTATTTAAAATTGCCCCGGATTTATTAGATACGCATGGTGTGCATGTAGCACACAATGGAAGTAGAAACACGTGAATTTATCAGCAGTACTAAAATTTTTAGGTTTATCCAATTCACAGCAGTGTGAATTACGAAATATACGCCTCGATAGTCGCAGTGTTCAAGCCGGCGATTTATTTGTCGCTATGCCTGGCACAAAAGTAGATGGCAGAGAGTACATCAAGATTGCAATTGCGAATGGTGCGGCGGCAGTATTAGCAGCAGCTCCATATTCTATTCCAAGTCAGGATGTACCGATTATTGAAGTTATAGATTTAAGGCAAAGATTACCCAGTTTAGCAGCCTTTTTTTATAATAACCCTGCTAATTCTTTAAAAGTAATTGCTGTTACCGGTACTAATGGTAAAACTTCAACTAGTCACTACATCGCACAAATTTTAAATGCAACCCAAAACATTTGCGGAGTAATGGGGACTATCGGTAATGGTTTATTAGATGCATTGCATACTAGCGAATTAACCACGAGTGATCCTTGTACGGTACAACGCGAATTATTCAATTTGACTGAACAAAGTGCTACACATGTTGCAATGGAAGTTTCTTCGCATGCTTTAGTGCAACAACGTTTATTGGGGATTAGTTTTAATACTGCAGTTTTTACTAATCTGACTCAAGATCATTTAGATTATCATAAAAATATGCAAGATTATTTTAATGCCAAAGCATTATTATTTACCGGTTATCCGCTGCAAAATGCTGTAGTTAATCTAGACGATGCATACGCGCCGCAATTATTAAATTTAATACCTGCTGGGGTTAATGTTATTACTTATTCATGTAGTTCTGAGCAAGCAGATATATATTTATTGGATGATGTATTGGTTACGCCTTGGGGCAATGGCAGGTTCGTTACCAATTTATTAGGATCCTTCAATAAAAGCAATGTATTGGCAAGTGTCGCCGTTTGTGGTTTGCAAGGAGTTATTTTTTCGCAGTTACTGCAGGCAGTACGCGATTTAAAAGCAGTGCCAGGGCGTATGCAACTTGTTCCAAATACAATTGTTGATGCTCCACAAATTGTAGTTGATTATGCTCATACTCCAGATGCGATAATTAAAGCTTTGCAGGCTTTAAGAGCGCATGTCGAAGGTAAACTATATTGTATTGTTGGTTGCGGGGGTGATCGTGATCGTGCGAAACGCCCATTAATGTTGCAGGCTGCATTTGAAAACAGCGATTATGTTGTAGTGACACAAGATAACCCGCGCACCGAAGATCCGCAACAGATCATTAACGATATGCTGCATGGGTTACCGTCGCATTCAAAATTGGAAATTGAAATGGATCGTGCTCGTGCAATTCAAAATACAATTAATAAAGCTGAAGCCCAAGATTTCATTTTGATTGCGGGCAAAGGACATGAAGATTATCAAATTATTGGCACTGAAAAGCTGCCATTTTCAGACGTACAAGTTGCACAGCAAGCATTATTAAAAAGGAGTAGAATTGCATGAGTAATTTAACAACACTGCAAATATGTAATTACTTAGATGCGGATTATCATGGTCCGGATGTTAAATTCTCTTCAATCTCAACCGATACTCGTACTTTACAACCGGGTGCCTTATTTATCGCAATAGCTGGAGAAAATTTTGATGGCCATGATTATATTGCTGAAGCAATTGCAAAGGGTGCGACCGCTATAATTGCGAGCAAAGAGATCACCGCAAGCGTTCCAGTAATTCAGGTGAGCAATACTCTGTGGGCATATGGTCAGATTGCTGCGCTCTATCGCAGTAAGTTTAAGATCCCTATGGTTGGGATTACTGGTAGTTGTGGTAAAACCTCGGTTAAAAGTATGATTGCAAATATTTTAAAACAATCTGCTAATGTGCTATCTCCAGAGGGAAGTTTTAATAATGAAATTGGTCTGCCAAAAACATTATTAGATTTATCACCTGAACATCAATATGCAGTACTAGAGATGGGGGCGCGTCAAGCTGGCGATATTAAATATTTAATGGAATTAGTAAATCCGAGTATCACCGTAATAAACAATGTTGCACCGGTACATTTAGAAACCTTTGGTAGCCTCGATGGGGTTGCTGCTGCCAAAGCAGAAATTTATGAATTTCTACAACCGCATGGTACTGCAGTAATTAATATCGATGAAGTCTATGCGCCTTTTTGGTTGAGTAAACTTAAAACTCAGAACATCATAACTTTTGGATTGGAGCGCGCGGCAGATATTACCTGCGCTTACATTGTAGAAGAGCATCATCGCATTCGTTTTGAATTAGTTACCGATATTGGCATGATAGAGATTATATTACCTTTGTTAGGGTTACATAATGTTAAAAATGCCTTGGCAGCAGCAGCAGTTGCGCGAGCATTAGATGTTAGCTTGGTAGACATAAAGCGTGGTTTAGAAGAAATGCAACCAGTCAAATGGCGTATGGAAATTAAAAATGGTACTAAAGGCGCCAAAATAATTGATGATTGTTACAATGCCAATCCGGTTGCTATGAAATATGCCATTGATGTATTAGCAAAACAAACAGGAAAGAAGATTTTAGTAGTAGGTGATATGTTAGAGCTTGGTACACACGCTGTGGAGCGCCACGAAGATCTCGGGGTACAAGCTAAAGATGCAGGAATTGATTTTTTATTAGCTTTTGGGGATCTCGCACAGCATGCAGTTAAAAAGTTTGGGATAAATGCTAAGTTTTTTAAAGATAAAACTAAGTTAATTGATGAATTATCTACTATGCTAGATGCAGATACTGTAGTATTAATTAAAGGATCGCGCGGCATGCGTTTAAACGAAGTGGTAAGTGCTATCGTTATTGAAACGTAGCTGCAAGAATATTAGGAATAGTAAAATGCTTTTATGGCTCAGTGAATATTTACAACAATACTTTCATGCGTTTGGTGTCTTTCAATACATTACATTGCGGGCAATTTTAGCAACACTGACGTCATTGATAATTGCATTGTTTCTTGGACCTATCATAATCAAGAAATTGGCGCGAGCACAAATTGGGCAAGTGGTTCGCAACGATGGTCCGCAAAGCCACTTAACCAAGACAGGTACTCCGACCATGGGGGGAGTTTTAATTTTAACTGCAATTACCATTAGTACATTGTTGTGGGCTAATTTGTCCAATGTTTATGTATGGGTTGTGTTAGCAGTTACTTTAGCTTTTGGTTTGGTGGGATGGGTTGATGATTATCGCAAATTAATTCGTAAAGATCCGCGTGGCTTACCTGCCAAATGGAAATATTTTTGGCAATCAGCAGTCGGTTTTGTTGCTGCTGTGTTTCTGTACCATATAGCACAAACTCCAGCAGAAACAGATTTGTTGATCCCATTTTTTAAAAATATGGTATTACCATTGGGAGTCTTTTATATATTCTTTAGCTACTTTGTAATTGTTGGTACTAGTAATGCAGTAAATCTAACTGACGGCCTAGATGGCTTAGCAATTTTACCAATAGTTTTAGTTGCTGGAGCGTTGGGGATCTTTGCCTACATTACTGGCCATGTAAAATTCGCCGAGTATTTGGTATTACCATATATCCCAGGGGTTGGTGAAATTGCGGTATTCTGCGGTGCTATAGTGGGATCTGGTTTAGGATTTTTATGGTTTAATGCTTATCCAGCGCAAATATTTATGGGCGATGTCGGTGCGCTAGGTTTAGGTGCGGCATTAGGCATAATGGCAGTATTAGTACGCCAAGAACTAGTTTTAGTAATCATGGGTGGTGTCTTTGTAGTTGAAACTATTTCTGTTATGTTGCAAGTTGGATCATACAAATTGCGTGGTAAACGTATATTTAGGATGGCACCAATTCATCACCATTTTGAATTAGCTGGCTGGCCGGAGCCAAGGGTAATTGTTAGATTTTGGATCTTAACAGTTATTTTTGTATTGTTTGGCCTGGCAACTATAAAATTACGGTAGTTTCAAAAAGTATATGGTGGTTATAGATGTCTGTAGAGCATTATTTAGTTGTTGGGTTAGGCATAACTGGATTATCTGTTGTTAAATTTTTATCAAAAAAAGGCTATAACATCACTGTAACTGATAGTCGGATACATCCACCACATTTAGATGAGTTATACGCAATATATCCTAATGCAGAAGTGTTGTTAGGAAAGATCTCGGTTCCAGAATATGTTACCAATATTATATTAAGCCCTGGCATACCAGTAACAGAGCCGGCATTAGAAACAGCCCGACATAACAAGATAGAAATTATTGGTGACATAGAATTATTTGCCAGAGAGGTCGATAAGCCGGTACTGGCAATAACTGGTTCAAATGGTAAAAGTACAGTGACTACTTTGCTTGGTGAAATGGCTGCAGCTAGTGGGATTAAGGCTGGAGTTGGTGGCAATTTGGGAACTGCGGCCTTAGATTTACTTAATGACAGCAATGAATGTTATATCCTTGAACTATCTAGCTTTCAGCTGGAGACTACATTTTCATTACACCCCAAGGCAGTAACAATATTAAACATAACCCCGGACCATATGGATCGGTATAAAGATTTAATTGAGTATCAGCAAGCAAAACAACGAATATATAGTAATTCTGAATATGATATATACAACCGAGCAGATCCTTTAACTAAGCCGCAACAGAAAAACACAGAAAAACACATAACTTTTGGTTTAGATGTGCCAAGTGATAATAATTACGGCGTGATCCAACACAAAGGTACAAATTGGCTTGCTAAAGGTTCGCAAGCTTTGTTAGCAGTCAGCGAAGTTGCTATGTTAGGAGATCATAATATCGCCAATGCATTAGCCGCGCTAGCTTTAGGCGAAGCCGCTGGCTTCCCATTACCAGCGATGTTGCAAGCATTACGCGATTTTAAAGGGTTAGAGCATCGCTGTGAAAAGGTTGCGGAATTTAATAATGTAATTTGGGTGAATGATTCTAAAGGTACGAATGTCGCTGCTACAATTACTGCACTCGAAGGTTTAGCGCAGTCTATTGTTGGTAAATGGATTATAATTTTGGGTGGCCTTGGAAAAAATGCTGATTTTACACCATTAATTGAGCCGGTGCGCCGTTATTGTAAAGCGGCTATATTAATAGGTAGCGAGCGTCAAAATTTAGCAGGGCTGTTAAATGGCATTGTTCCATGCTACATAGCAAAAGATATGCCGGAAGTAATTAGTTTAGCGCAGCAAGTAGCGCGAGGAGGCGATGGGGTGTTGCTTTCCCCAGCTTGTGCGAGTTTAGACATGTTTGAAAATTACTCGCACCGCGGTAAATTATTTAAAGAACATGTGCTGCAATGGATTGATAAGCATGATACCACAGTCGCCAAATAAATTTGATGTTTTGTTACTGTTAAGCGTTAGCGCCATACTTGCGATTGGTTTTATTATGGTGGCATCCGCTTCAGTGCCGCTTGCCGAGCGGATGCATGTTGCAATGTTTCATTTTGCCTGGCATCAAGCAGTATATATTTTTGCCGGTATAGTTGCGGCATTTGCAGTTACTTATATTCCAATTAAATATTTGCAGCGGTATAGTAATGCTTTTTTATTCATTAGCGCCTTGCTATTAATTGTATTACTAATACCAGGCGTAACCCGACCAATTAACGGTAGTATGCGATGGTTATTTATTGGTCCAATTTCAGTGCAACCTTCAGAGCTGGCCAAATTAGGTTTAATTTCATATATATCTGGCTATATTGTACGTCGTAACTATCAATTAACTCATAGCTTACAAGGTTTTTTAATTCCGATGGTTGTGCTTGGTACTATCGCCTTTTTGTTGATGTTAGAACCAGATTTTGGTGCGGTCGTAGTAATTGCCTGTACGATTTTAGGTATGCTATTTTTAGGTGGTGCTAGGGTAAAACATTTTTTTATTTTGTTGCCGCTAATATTATGTGTATTAGGTTTTGTAGCAGTTTCTTCTTCTTACCGTTTACAACGCATTACTTCGTTTAGGGATCCTTGGGCAGATCAATTTGATACTGGATACCAATTAGTGCAATCCTTGATTGCTTTTGGACGCGGTTCTTGGTTTGGTTCAGGTTTGGGTGGTAGCATCCAAAAATTATTATATTTACCAGAGTCACATAGTGATTTTATTTTTGCAGTATTGGCAGAAGAATTAGGTTTGCTGGGAGTGTTTTGTGTCTTAGCGCTTTATGGGATTTTAGCATTTCGTGCCATGGAAATCGGGCGTAAAGCAAAATTAGCAGGCTTTGAATATTCAGGTAATCTGGCATATGGTATTGGACTGTTAATAACACTACAAACTTTAGTCAATATAAGTGTTAATATTGGACTACTACCAACTAAAGGCTTAACTCTACCACTTATGAGTGCAGGGGGAAGTAGCATGATTGTAGCGTGTATCGCAATTGGCTTGTTGTTTAGAATTGATTATGAGACTAGAATAAATAGTAAGTAATTTAGATTAGTATCACTTTATATTGATCATGACATATTATAATAATGGAGATTAATATGCGTCGTCTTAACCTCGGACTAATAATTATAGGACTGTTTCTCGCAACAGCGACTCAAGCAGAAAAATCACTCTGGGGTGATATTGATCAATCTCAGGTACATGAATCTGTAAACGTGCAAGGTTACTTGCCACAGCAACAAACTACAGTTAATAACGGCAAAGCAACTAAGTCTGTGCAGACTGGCCAACCTGCAAATTCCGCACAAGCTGCATCTGCCGCTGCTGCCGCAGTTGTTGCAGCACCAAAGACTACAACCTGTGATATATTATCGGCGCATGTAAATTTAGATATGTCGGTTATGAAGAGCCAAGCAATGCAGGATGCCTTGCGCAATAATTTACAGTTTGTACCAGCGCAGTTTCGTACTGTTATAACTAGTGATGAGAATTTGAAGGCTCTATACGTTATGTATAGGACACAATATATGAAGACCTATTGCAGGTAGTCTGTGCCATTTAGAGCCTTGCAGGTTGCGAAGAGTTTTAATTTTTGCTGATTATTTCTTTGATTTGCTTTGCATCCAAAGTTTCGTGTTCTAGCAAGCCCTTGGCAATTCCTTCCAGTTTAGTACGATTTTGCATTAATACTTGCTTAGCGCGTTCGTAATTGCGTTGCATGATCGCATGCACTTCTTGTTCGATTACTTCTTTAGAAACAAATTCTGCAGTAACTCCGGTATTTACTAAACCAATGCGTTTTGAATATCCCCAACGCGTCACCATATTGTAGGCTAAATGTGTGGCTTGTTGTAAATCGTTTTCAGCCCCAGTAGTAATATTTTGCTCGCCGAATATTAACTCTTCTGCAATTCTTCCAGCTAATTGCGTAGCGATTAACGCTTCTAGTTGTTGCAAGTTCATTGAGTGTTCATCATCACTAGGCTCAAAGCTAGTATGACCTAAAGATGGACCACGTGGTGTAATAGTGACTTTGTAAATTGGGTTATGGTTAGCTCCAAGTAAATGCCCAACTAAGGCGTGTCCAGCCTCATGGTATGCTGTAGTTTTGCGCTCTTTTTCGGTAACTTTCATCGCAGCTCGCTTTGAGCCCAATACGATACGATCTTTAGCGCTATCAAAATCTTGCATTTCTATTGCTTTACGTTTAGCTTTAGTAGCAGATATAGCAGCTTCATTAACTAAATTTGCCAATTCAGCGCTACTAAAACCGCTAGTCATTTTAGCAATTTTAGTTGCAGTAACATCAGACTTAGCCTTAACCTTCTTTAGATATAAATTTAGTACTTCAACCCGCTCTGTTAAGGTTGGTATATCTAATTTAATATGCCTATCTAAACGCCCTGGACGTAATACTGCTGGATCCATTGCTTCTAAACGATTCGATGCGCCGATTATAACAATACCTTTATTTTTAGCTTCATCCAGACCATCCATTTCCGTTAATAGTTGGTTTACAGTTTGTGCCGACCAAGCTGGATCATGTGCGTGCCGTTTATGTGCTAGCGCATCCACCTCATCGATAAAAATGATACAAGGCGCATGTTCGCGTGCTAATTCGAATAAGTGTCGCACCCGAGCGGCACCAACACCAACGTATTCTTCGTCAAATTCAGATCCAGATACTGCAATGAAGGCTACTTTAGATTCACCGGCAATAGCGCGTGCTAATAAAGTTTTACCGGTACCAGGCTCGCCATATAATAAAACGCCCTTAGGGGATTTAGCACCTAAGCGCCCGAATTCTGCTGGATTCTGTAAAAATCCTATAATATCCTGAACTTCTTCTTTAGCTTCTTTTAAGCCTGCAACATCAGTAAACTTGGTTTTGATTTGATCGGCAGTAATTACCTTGATGCCTTTATTTTTATCTTGCTGCATTGCTTTAAATTCATTTTCAAAGGCATTTTGTTGTGCGTTCTGCTGTTGTGGCGTATAGCTTTGCACCTGAACAATTTCAGTTTTTTTGTTGACTTGCGTTGCTAGGGACGTAAAGCCAATACAACAGAAGAATAACACAGCCATGATGAAGGCATAATTTATTACAAGTAGGATGCCACGAATAATTTTACTTGCATAGAATTTGATATTATTAGTACTTGTGGTCGCTGCTTTAGTTTCTGGAACTAAGATTTCAGTGTTGATATCTAGATCGGTTGAGGTTTTTGCAGTAAAAATCCTCTTTAGCGTAATAAATGAAAACATGAAAGTGAACATTAACAAACTAGCCATTAAAACTTCTTGCATATCACAGCCTCTCACGGTTTTTATCGTTATATACTCATCGTTAGAGTAAGGAATACTTGCATCCTAACAATTTATTAGTGCTATGTCAAACTTTAGTTAACCATTTAACTTAGTTGCGCAACTTATTTTTATCCATGATAATTACAACATCTAAGAGAGTAAGGCTTAAAGTAAATGCGCGTTTTAATCATGGCTGGTGGCACCGGTGGGCATATTTTTCCAGCATTGGCGGTGGCGAAACGCCTTATTCAACAAGGACATGAAGTACAGTGGCTTGGTACTAAGCAAGGTATGGAGTATGGTATTACTCAGGCACACGGATTACTGCTAAATACCATTAATATTGCCGGATTGCGAGGCAAGGGAATTTTTGCCAAGCTTTTAGCACCTGTAAGATTAACTTGGGCGCTGATGCAGTCTCTAATGGTTATTAAACGCTTTCAACCTGAAATAGTGTTAGGTATGGGTGGATATGTTACTGGGCCTGCAGGATTAGCTGCATGGATTATGCGTAAAAAATTGGTAATTCACGAGCAAAATGCGATTGCTGGTATGACTAATCAGATTCTTGCGAAATTTTCTCATCGGGTTTTAGAGGGCTTTCCGAATAGTTTTCCGAATAAAATTAATGCGCATTTAACTGGCAATCCGGTACGAGAAGAGTTTCATCAATTGCTGCCACCAGATCGTCGCAATCGCAGTAACGCTGCCACAGGATTAAAGATTTTAATTCTGGGTGGTAGCGGTGGCGCACAAGCCTTAAATAATTTAATTCCCCAGGTTTTAAATAATTGGAAGTCTGAATTGCGCCCGATAATTTGGCACCAAACTGGCAGTAAACATTTTGTAGCTGCAAAACAGGCTTATATTAACGCGGGTATTAATATCGAGACAAATGTCAAATTAGTAGATTTTATTCAGGATATGCCAAATGCGTATGCCTGGGCTGATCTAGTAATTTGTCGTGCCGGCGCATTAACTGTTGCAGAAATTGCGGCTGCTGGCGTAGCAAGTATTTTAATACCATTCCCTTATGCAGTCGATGATCATCAAACTAAAAATGCGCAGTATTTAGTAGATGTAAATGCTGCAGTATTGATCCAAGAACGTGATTTAAGTGTTGCAAATTTACTACAGCTCTTAGAAGAGTTCGCAGCAAACCCAGCAAAAATTTTAGCTATGGCACAGGCAGCGCGTAAAGTAGCTAAGCCCGAAGCGTTAGAGCAAGTGATTGATTTTTTACAGCAATCCTGAGTTATGCAAAGAATTTGTGTTAGTAATTTCTAGGCCTGCTTGGTGGATTAGCATTGCTATGTGGGTCGAGACCAGGTTGAATTTCCCCTTGCCTAGCTCGAGCTAAAGCACCACTGGCATCAGCAAGCACTCGCGCCGCTAATGGTGATATTGCATTAGGCGACACAGTAGCAGTTTCATTTCTTTCTCGAGCCCTGATGGGGGCAGAATATACATCTACCATCTTACTATGCTTCATTTTTTTAAGAGTTGCTAGGATTTTTTCATATGTAGCGAGCTTGTTTTCAAATAGGTACTTTCGGAAATCAGGATGTGCGATAATAAACTCGCACATTTTTACTATTGTAGCTTTATGTTTTACCTCAAGAAAATTATCTACAATAAGTGCATTAAATGCAAAAAAATCTGGATTATCGATCGCAATAAAATGCTTTGCGATATTTGGGTTTACATATTTGGTCAACGCTTTTGCAATTGATTGATTGAAGTTGGTGTAATTTGGAG
This sequence comes from Gammaproteobacteria bacterium, assembly GCA_020054325.1. Taxonomy (GTDB): domain Bacteria; phylum Pseudomonadota; class Gammaproteobacteria; order UBA6186; family Azoamicaceae; genus JAGVLG01. The sequence continues at coordinate 47,722 of JAGVLG010000091.1, read as the reverse complement.
TATCACCTACTTTAATGGCACTTTTGATAATTGCGTGAACTCGATCCATGCTTCTTTCACTAGTAATGGAATAGGAAAAGGCCTTATAAATTAAACTATCAATAATAATTTTCTTAGCGAGATTGTCATTAGATTTTCTCAGATATTCCTGGACAGCTGGATTTTCAAAAAAAGTCAACAATGAATCAAGGTACATTCTTGAAAAAAACCTCTTAACCACTTTTAAAAACACTTGATCAGGAGTTGGTGATGCAAGTGCTGCCAGCAATAAGGGTAAGTGTTCGCCAAGAATTCTATTATAATATGGTCTACCGTCTTTTTTCGAGTAGTAAATATCTGAAAGAATTATTGCGATATATATTCTATAGATGTTTGGGTTTATGTTACTATCGTAGATATTAACTGGTGGAAGCCAATCTTTACTAATAACTGGATAACCCCCGCGCCATAGTTCCGTGCAAATTTGATCTGTAAGCGTATCTACGGTATCTAAGTTTCTACTGGATATACTGCCCCTGTTTGCTATATATTGAAGTAGGGGTTTATAGTCATTACCATGGTAATGAAGCACTATGTTTTTTCTTAGCTGTAGCAGTCCGCGTTGCTTAATTAATTTACTGTTTACTTTGATCGCTACCGTCAGTAGCTTAGATAACAGTTCAGGTTCGACAGTATCTGCATCATACAAATATGTCATTGCAGTAGTGATTTTTTTTGCAAAGGTTATTTTATTAGAATTATTTGGGCAATATTTTGCAATGAATTTTGATTCATCATTTAGATACAAATCTAGTTCTTGCAGCATATAACTTTGCAGTCCATCAATATGAGATATGACGGGCATAATGCGACTAAGATAGTATACGGATGCCGTTCCTACGCTTGCAAATAAACTTGTAACTAGTTGTGCTGTTATATCTTGATGGCTCTCTAATAAGCTGTTTGCAGCTTTGGGGTTGTTGCGTAGCCATTCAATAAACTCTAATATCTCGTTCATGTCTCCATCTTTTATAATCCTTGATGCAATCATGTAATTATGAACGTTGGCAACAGGGCTTTCGACATACCTTTCACTGCCTATCAAGAAAGCACGATTATATTGTGGGTTGATAGAAGAGAATGCGTTAATTAGATCTATGCTACTTACTGACTCGGCTAGGTACTTTTGAAAACTATCAGCTGCAAAAATTGTTGCGAGTTCTGTTGCTGATATAGCAGCATTTGCAGCAATTTTCGCCAGAGCAATTAAACCATTTTCTTTGCGGTAGAGCTGGGTAATACCTATCGACACAGAGTGTTCTTGCAAGCTTTCAATCATTGCAGGATATTTAGCAATAAACTTAAAAATGGTAGATGCGTTCCAAAAGTGAAAAGTATAATTATCACTCCTAAGTAGAAGTTTCATAATTCGAGTGTTATACTTGATTGCATCTTCCTCAGGAATTCCAAGTTTCTCATGATTAGCTAAAAATTTTACACGTATATCACCGTTCAGTATATCGAGCAGTGGAATGACAGACCTCTCAAATATTTTAGCAACCTCTCCTCCTGGATTCGATATGACTTCTTTTATTAAAACATCAGACCCTAACATGTCATCAAGTATTGGATCATATACTCTCCTTCTTGCAACCATCTTTAATATTGGAATAAATCTAGGATCATGTATTAATGTTTTCATAAACAGCCTAGAAGTAGTTGCATTTTTAAGAAGCCAGGCGAGAGTTCTTCTGATATTTTTTCCATGCAATAGTTTATCAAGAACATATAGGTTGTATTGGATCGCAATTTTGTCGTTAGTTGTCCTTTGGTCATCTGGGATCAAATCATTAAAACTCCAATCCTCAGGGTTTGAATGCAACAGAATAAATTGCGCAATGTCTTGCAGGGATGATCCAGGGCTGTTGCATGCAAATAACTCTGGTGACTTAGTTAGAAATAATCGTAATTTCTTGTTTAGCTTAAGAATAGTAGCCCAGTGTTGTTTATTTTCTGGGTTTTGATCAAGCCACTCAAGAAAGACTTGTATTTTACCTTTTCGAAGCAATTCTTCAAAACACTTTGCAGCTTGATTTTTTTCTTTGCTTGTACTAGTGTTTGTAGATCCTAATATTTCCTTGGTTAATTTTTTAAAAATATGAGGTATTATATATTGATCTTGGTTTGAATTTAGACTTTCATACAACAGTAGTAAAGCCGGAGTGGCCATGGTTTCTAACATATTATTAATTTCAGCTACAGTACTATCTTCCTTATTAAGGAGTTGAATACGTTTCAAGAACATTTTATAAATCCTGCTCTCTAATTCGTTACTTGAAGATGCAGAGTTTTCTAGTATGCGCTGCAATATTATTGGAACTTCAGTTATAAATTCGATGTGCCAATTGAATAATGGGTGATCGATAATAAAAATGTAATCACTGTAAGATTCTTTCTTTAACTCTTTGAGTAATTGTATAATTTTTGCTTTGTTATTTTCAATTACATATCTTGCTTCCACGTATTTACCTTTATGCTCGGCAAAAATATCTAATTTACCGTTTATGTTCAAGAATACTAGAGCAGTATCTTTATCAATCTCAACTTTTATTGGTGCATAATTATTAACATTAGCACCTAAATAAGTGCTAGATTTTGTGTCGTGAAATGCTGATTTCAGGAGCTGCTCATCAAATAACTTCTTTATAGTTTTATACCGCAAGAATTCCGTATTTATGAAATAATACTTTTTTAATACTTCTGGGAGTAAATAGCTAAAATCACTTTTGTTACTTATGGCCTTTAATTCTGGTATTAGCTTAGAATTAACTGGCAAGGTAATTTCTTTAATGCTGCCATCTTCAGCTTTAAAAATAATTACTGCTGCGCCGTTAGGTGATTCTTTATACTCGGCTGCGATATCCGCGGTGTAACATGCACGAAAAATTTCATTAATTTCGGTATATGTCAGATCTGTTGTAATACTATCTTTGTCATGCACAAATAGTAGATTATGTTCATCATTTGTTATTCCCAAGACCTTGCTTAGATCATTCAATTTGTTTAATTCGTCTACAAAGGGTTGATAGCTTGATAATATAACAGCTTGCAGGTTGTGTACGATATAATCAATGAGTTCTTTAGTAGTGTAAAGTTCATCAATTTTAGCTAAAATGATTTCTCCTATAGCTTTTTTTTGACGATAATATAAATCGTGCGCATAATTATAAATTTTAATTTCTCTAAGGGTTGCAAGACCCATTTTAAATGTGAGCCAGTATATGTAATCGCGCAAGTGTATTTGCTGTTCAGCCGTAGTATTACCGGCGCGTTCTACAAATGCATACTCTGCAATTTGTTGTGCAAAACCATTCACTTGGTTTAGAATGTTTTTATAAGCATTAAGTTTAATTAATTCAGTCTGTATTGAGCCTTTGGTTCCTTGGGAACATAGTGCAAATGGGCTTGTTCTTTCTGGCATATATAAATTATTTAATGCCAGCGCCTTAGCAGCCACCGGTATGTTGCTATCATACATCACTGTAAATGCTAGTTTTTCAAAAACGTCTGCAACGGCTAAAACATCTACGCTACCGTTTGATATTTTTGCAAGTAAGCTAGTAAAACCGTGTTTTCTAGCTTCTATCGTGCTACCAGTCTGTAAATCTGCATGTTTTTCAATATAATCACGTAATTTTTCTGCAGCCAAGCGCATTCGACGCTGTTTATTACCATGGCTGCTATCCTGTAGTTCCCTTTGGAATTTCTCAAATTCAGCATCTTGTTGTAATTGTTGTTGCTGTGCTTCGGTAAATGCCATTGTAGGTATGGCGTAAGTTTGACTAATCCCAACTAAACCACTCATTTGCTCACTCCCAACAAAAGTCCTGTTCCGAAAATAACAACACATAGTCAAAAACAACATCGACTACAGATTTTGACGCTATTTTATGCTTATAGTTCAGGAACTTTTAGCGCTTTAGCAGTTAAACGTGTGGTCACACTGAATTTACTCAGTACAAACTCAAACAAAATTGCGCCGTAAAAGTCAAACAATTGAGTTATGCAACTAAAGAGAGTAAACTATAGCTATGAGTGGTCAAAAACCACAGCATTTTTAGGTGTAGTTACATAAGCCCTAAAAGGAGTTTTGAAGTGCCAATGTTTGAAGAAACGATTCCGCATAATAAATTAGAAAATTTAATGAGATTTTTGGGAGCACAACAAACAACATTAGTTCTTGATGAGCCAATATCTAATTTTGCAGCTAGACAGGAACCGGAAGCTAAGTTACAGCAAACTGCCTATTTGATACCAACAGTGGGTGATGGCAATTGCATGTTTAGAGCAGTAATTGGCGGTTTGCTGATGGCAGCTGTAGTTCCCGGGCAGCGGCATAATCTACCAGATGTCCAGAAAATTCTATCTGATATTCATTCAGAGTACCAAAAGTTATCAAATTTAGTTAATCCAAAGCATCAATTATCCGATACGCTGTTATTAGGATTACGTTTACATATTGCAGCACAGGCTCAAATGGATCCTAATTATGATGGGTTTGATAATTTCTGTAATAGGTATTTTCCTGCGCAGGAAAATATTAATAATTCTAATGATCAACTAATTTTGTATTTTGCTAACGCATTACGCGAATTGTATGCAACTTATATGCGAGAAAAGCATCCAGATAAATTTTCAATTGCAGATTTTAGAGATAAAGCATTTGCCGAAATGGATCAAAGTTTTATAGAATTTTGCGCTGATTTAGGCATAGATATAAGATATTTTCAAAATGAAGCCGATAAGGGTGCTACTGCAGGGTATGTTTATTCAAATTCCGAAACTGCAAAATGTGTAATTCGGGTGTTACACGATGGCGGTGCTCATTTTCAACCAGTAGTCTTATTGAGCGATATTGAACGAACTGCAGGTATGCAACTTAGCTCTGGTGAAACTGCACCGCCGCCTCCATCACCAGATGCTAGCGTAGTTGACACAGATGATAGCTGGTCTGATGGCTCGCCTGATAGTTCTTCGCGGAGTTCAGCATCAAGTGGCTACACGTATGTAGGCAGTGACGACGACGAAGAAGATCCTCCTCCAGTACCACCTATGCCAGATGAGGTAGCACCACCACCAGATGTTGCACCTCCTCCAGCACCTCTTATGCCAGACTTTCCAAAAGCCGAGCTAAATAGTTGCCAGGATACTGCGCGTCGGGTAAAAGAGTTCGATGATTCATTAATAACTTTGTTGTCTTTAATCAATAGAGAAGCAACACCATTTAATCCAGAAGAGTTACAGTCAAGATTGCAACAAGTTAGTGCAATTTTAGGCTTAGCTGATGAGATCGATGCAGAATCATTAACACAAGATACACTAATAGAACACATACAAAACCTTTGTGCATTGATCGGCGACTTTGACTTAGTAGCCCAAATAGCTACAGTCGAAGAAGCAAATGTTCCAATAAATGTAAGGCAAGGTGTAGTCGAGCAAATTCGCAACTTGCAACAGCACATTCAAATGGCTGGAGTATTTTTGTCTGATACCAACATTATATCCTCACAAAAAAATAGAAAGTTGGAATTATCCTTGTTTGATAGAGTTAAGCAATTACAATTATTTGATAGAATTAATAATGTGGCGCTGGAGATAGAGAGTTTTGTCACAGAGCAAAGTTACGTATCTGATCCAAATACACCACTAGTAATAAATAAATTACAAGCCGAAATCAATGACCTTTTTGCATTGTTAAAAAAATTAAATGTTTTTAATCAAGGCGCTGCAATTGCAAAATATACTAAAAATAAAGAACAGAAAAAGATTAAGGCTCTGGCAGATTTGTTGCAATTGATCCGGGAATTTTACACCTGCGATTTGCAAGATTATCGCAAAAAGCGCACTCAAATAGATAAAATATTTAAAAAGTATGTTAAGGGTGGATTGTTTGCTCCTGAGCTGTTCCAAGCATTATCAACCATGTGCCATATTGTAAATAATTATAAACAATTAGTTTTTGATATGCAGGAATTACAATTAGCAGCAGCAGAACATGATCGGTCTCGGGCACAATTACACTCTATACAGAGTCGCCGAGTGTCGATACTACCCGATGCAGAAGTATATCTTAGTTTAAGCAAGAATTTGAGCCAAGTGCTTGCTGCTACTACTAAGATACAGTCTGTAGGCTCCAATCTCAGGGATAAAAAACACCGTGCTAAGCTGCAAAAAGTTATTGCTACTGCTTTACAAGCTGGGACAGTTTCCAGGCGCAGGGCTTTAAGCAATTTAATGCAAACTGATCAAAAACAACAAAAAGATAAAGCGTTAACATTGTATGAATTGCTAGAAAGAGCTTCAACAGTATTGTTTACCAGCCATGAAGAACAAGCTGTAAAACGTCTCGCTACAGAGCTTGAAGATTTTATCTTGCGCTTATATGAAAACTCTGAACTCAATTCGAATGTCGAGAATAAATTACGACAAATCATCGATGGTTGCGACACACACCCAGCACTGTTTGAAGATATTCATACTTCTGATGGCATCTTAAATTTGCAACGTCATGGCAAGCAGTTTTTAGATTTGGCGCAGTGCATGGTACAGGACGCTCGTGGTAAATTACCAGATGCATACTGCGATTTGTTAGAAACAGATGTTGCGTTATTACAACTCATCCAGAGTTTGCAGGTGCAATATATTATCCCGGCTATCATCCCAAGCATTGAATTTAGAGCTGCAGCAAGCAATTTAACCTATGATATGGTTTGCACTCAAATTTTGCAGCGCCATGATATATCTAAAAAACAAACAAATACAGTTGTTGCAGATATTGATACTAATTGGTATGTTGCCAGAGGTGCGGATAATACTCTAGAATTTAAAACAACTGTAACTGATCCAGAAACTAGCGCTGAATCTGAAATAGTCACGGTAAAAATTTCAGCGCCACCAGCTAGCGTACCATTAGAGGATGATAAACCACGATTACTATTTAAAGCTGAACTAGTCGAACCTGAAAAAATCGATACCGGCGCAATACAATTATTACAAAATATCGTCGAAATAGTCAGTGCTAATCCTTTAGCGCAAGGCGAGCAATATCAAGTTGATATTTCAGATTTTAATACACAGGAGCAAGCAGAAGATTTCTTACGTGCATTGCACTATGTATTCTTAAGTGACCATGCCACAGCAAAGGCAGCCGAAGCTATACAACAAATTAGCTTTGTGTTCAATGCCAGCGATATTAAGCAACAAAGTGGTGCAGGTAAGCAATATAGTACTAAAACAATGCTACAAGATTTGATATGCCAACGGATCGGTCTGGAAACTTTAACAGATATGCAATTTAGTGCTATTTGTGCCTCAGATGTCGGTATAACCTTAAGATCTAGTCTGAATATTCCTGAACCGAAGTCAGGAGGTAAAGGATTGCTTGGTAGGTTTAGAAAACGACCCGGGTCTCCATCACAAACTAATGCCTCTAAAAAGCCGGGTGGCTGGCGGTGGTAGTCACTCCTAGGAGCTAATTATTTCAATTATTGAGTTTTGTATACTCATTGAGGATTCTGGGTAGCTCTTCAACCATATATAATGGCAAAGATAATAGGGTATAATTACATTGGCCTCCTGACGTTAACTTGACTGTTTCATGCGAAATATTTGGCTGCAAGCTTGAAAACTTTACGCCAAGGTTAAGATTTTTTTCGTGTAAAAAATAATGTAGCGATTTAAGAGTTCCACCTGCTCCGGCTTTTACTTCTATTGGGACAATTTTGCCATTATGCGCAAATAAAAAATCAATTTCTGCAGCAGAAGATTTTTGCTCACGAGCCCAATAATACAAAGCTGGCGTCTCATTTCGCAAATATAAAAGATGCTGAGCTATAAATTGCTCTGCAATCTTGCCTGCATTTATCAAACTTATATTATTATCTGGCATTAAGTTTAAAACACTCAAATCCAATGCGCTAGAAACTAGGCCAATATCTAAAAAATACGTCTTAAAAAAATCAAGGTTTTCTTCAGCTCCCAAAGGTAGTCCATTTGCATGTGTAGTACATACCTTAATAATAATTTTTGCTAAGACTAATTTTTCTAATGCTTCTTTAATTATTGTAGATTTATCATCTCTATTTACGTTACTAGCTTTAAATTTTTCCCCTAACATCTTAGGCACAGCAGTAAATATTTGCCGCATTCTTTGTTGTTGCGCTGAGGTCGCATATTTAGCAAAATCATCTTTATAACCACTAATAAGTGCTTGCTTGACTTTTTCTGTCTCTAAAAAGTCATGATTTTCAGCATAATTTCTAACAGACTCTGGTAAGCCACCAACTATACAATACACATTCATCAATTCGTTTAATTGTTTATGAATTGCTAGAGGCATTTCAGTATCTATCGTATATTTTCTTAAAAACTCTAATAATTGATGTTGGCCTAAGGCAATCAAAAATGCTTGAAAACTCATTGGACCCATGTACAAATAACTAATTCTTCCTACTGGCATAGAAAAATTTATTTGGGTTAACGCTAAATCTAATAATGATCCAGCACAAATTATCGGCAACTCAGGCATTTCCTCATAAAAGTAACGTAATGATAATAAAACATTTGGAGTTTTTTGAACTTCATCCATAAAAAGGAGGGTGCGTTCAGGATCAATTTTGACAGCAAATTTAGCATTAAGCATGCTAATAATTTTTTTGGGTTCATTTGATGTGAAAAGAGACTCATTATCAGGGTCTTTTTCAAAATCTACGGTTAGCAAATTTAAATCTTGTCTTTCTGCGAATAATTTTACCAGAGTAGACTTTCCTACTTGTCTAGCACCTTTAATAACAAGAGGTTTTCTGTGTTTTTGTCCCAGCCATTCTGTTAAGAAATCCAATTCAAATCTGTATAAATCTATCATTTTGTGCCAGCCCTTTTCCATATAGTATAGGCTCGAATCACCCAAAACACAAGGTTGTTTTGGGTGATAAGACCCCAAAACACAAGGTTGTTTTGGGCGATAACACCCCAAAACACAGGGTTGTTTTGGGGTGGCTGTAATTGCAGCCTTATCTAGCTAAGAATTGAAATTAAATATACAATAATCAACTCGGCACTAAGTCCAAACAGTGACGACTACATCTAATTAGCACGAATTCTAACATACACGGAGACAGTCTTGAGCGGAACATTATCAAATTCCGGCATGCGCCGCATTAAATCTATTCATCTGGTTGGTATTGGTGGCATAGGGATGAGCGGTATTGCAGAAGTGCTCATTAATTTAGGTTACAAAGTTAGTGGTTCGGATCTATCTAAAAACCAATGTACTGAACGGCTTGCAAGTTTAGGTGTTAATGTAACTTACTCACATATTGCTGAAAACGTAGCAGATTGCGATGTCGTTGTGGTCTCCGCAGCTATACCCAAAAATAACATTGAACTTGAAACTGCACGCTTGCGTCGCATCCCAATTGTACCGCGGGCGGAAATGTTGGCAGAGCTGATGCGTTTTAAGCAGGGTATCGCTATTGCTGGTACGCATGGTAAAACAACTACTACAAGTTTAATTGCTACAGTGTTTGCTGCTGCAAATTTAGATCCGACCTTTGTGGTTGGTGGGCAGGTTAACAGTTACGGCTTTAATGCCAAGCTTGGCACTGGTAATTATTTTATTGCTGAGGCTGATGAAAGCGATGCATCATTTTTACATTTGAATCCAACTATATGTGTAGTAACGAATATTGATCGCGACCATATGGAAACATATGCCGATGATTTTGCGCAACTAAGCAAAACCTTTTTAGAATTTATTCACCGTTTGCCGTTTTATGGTTTAGCGGTATTATGTATTGATGATCCTGCAGTACGCGAATTATTACCTAAAATAATGCGACCGTATCTTACTTATGGTTTTTCTGCGGATGCTGATATTAAAGCTTTAAACTGGCAAACTGATGGTCAAGTTACCAAATTTAATTTAATGATCCCTGGTACTGCAAAACCAATCCCGATGCAGGTAAATTTATCTGGTAAGCATAATGTCTTGAATGCTTTGGCTGCAATCGCAGTAGCTTTAGATGCAGACATTCCGCTTGAAGTAATACAACAAAGTTTGACCACTTTTAAAGGCGTGGGTCGTCGTTTTCAAATATTAGGCGAGTTTAATTATTCGAATAAAAACATTACTCTGTTAGATGACTATGGGCATCATCCACGCGAGGTACAAGCAGTTATTGATGCGGTACGTGGTAGTTGGCCAGGTCGACGTTTAGTTATGATTTATCAGCCGCATCGTTTCACACGTACCAAAGCACTATTTGAAGATTTTGCTAGTGTGTTATCCAATGTGGATGTGCTATTAATGCTAGATATTTATGCTGCTGGAGAGGCAAGTATTTCAGGTGTAACTAGTCGCAATCTTTGTGGCAGTATTCGCAACCGTGGGCAAGTTGATCCAATTTTTGTAGCAGATCCGCAACAGTTATTTCACATTTTGCAAGGTGTAATCAATGATGGCGATATCTTGTTGACCCAAGGCGCTGGAGATATTGGTAAAATTGCTAAGCAACTAGCGCATAATTTTGAAGAGTGTACAGTATGAAGAAATGGCAACCAATTTTTATAATTAGTTGTATCGTAGCTTGTGCTTCGGGCTGTACTACAGTTAGAGCTAATACTGCGCAAGACTTTAATACTCGGATCACGAGTATGATTAAGAACAATTTGCCAGAAGCAACGGTTGGTGTAATTTTACAAGATGTTGCAACTGGAAAAATTATTTATGATTATCATGGCAGTAAGCACTTCTTACCCGCTAGCACAGCCAAACTCTTTACTGCAGCGGCGGCGTTAATGGAGTTAGGCCCGGATTTTCGCTATGAAACTGGGTTGTATTATAATAGCGCTGGTTTAAAAGGTGGTGTATATAAGGGAGATTTAGCATTAAAGTTTAGTGGCGATCCCAGCTTTAAGCTGCCTTATTTGCACAGTCTATTAAAAAAATTACAAGAAACACAAATTAAAGAAGTGCAGGGTGACTTGTGGATCGATGATACATTGTTCGATGGCCCAATGCTTGGCCATGGCTGGACTTGGGATTCAACTCCTTGGTATCACGCAGCGCCGGTATCAGCGATTATTATTGATCGCAATCAATTTGGTATAACATTGTTTCCTGCGCGCGAAATTGGCGGTGAAGTTGCGGCTAAATTTGACACTGCGTATCCTGCTGCAAAATTTCGTACCCTGCATAGTAATGTAAAAGCTGTAACCTATGAAGATAGTGAAACCATATGCCAAATTATGGTTCAGGTAGACGATTATAATAATGTTGATCTATCTGGCTGTTGGCCAATTGGCACAGAGCCGGCGCATTTACGTTTAGCCATTAAAAACCCACGTTTGCAAGCGCAACGTCTAATTAACGAAGCTTTGGAAAAGTTGAATATCAAATTGCATGGTAAGATTAAATTTGGCAAAGTGCCGGATCATTTAGCAAAACTTGCCCATCATGATTCTGAGCCTCTGCATGTATTATTAAATGCGGTATTAGGTGATTCTAATAATCTTTATGCAGAGAGTTTAACCAAAACTTTAGGCGCTGAATTGTATGGCAAAGGCTCCTTTAAAACTGGTGCTCTAGCAATGCAAAAAATTCTTTCGCAAACAACTGGCATTGATTTTAGCCAAATGCGTTTATTAGATGGCTCTGGTGAATCACGTTACAATTTATTAACGCCGTTGCATTTAGCGCGCTTGTTATACACGATGCATAACGAAAAAAATTAGGACCGTATTTTAGAGATGCGTTAGCCTTGTCTGGGGTCAATGGTACTTTACAGCGTCGTTTTACTTCGTTTGATGCAAAGGCAAATATTCAAGCTAAGACTGGCACTTTAAATGGTGTTTCAGCATTAGCTGGATATTTAACAACACGGAGTAAACGTGAATTAATTATCACAATTATGATCAACCAAGCTATGGAAAATGCAGCTGGGTTAAAACGCTTCGAAAATGAGTTGTGCTACTTTTTGGTTAACCAAGCTTAGGTAATATATATGCAAGGTGTATTAAAATTTAATGAACCCTTAGCGGAATATACTTCATGGCATATTGGTGGTTGCGCCAAGCAATTTTATCAACCAAGTAGCGAGCAAGATCTCAGTGCGTTTTTACGCAGTTTAGCACCCGACGAAAAACTGTTTTGGTTAGGTTTAGGAAGTAATGTTTTGATTAGTGATACGGGCTTTGACGGCACAGTTATTCATACTTTAAAGATGCCCAGTGTCATTCAAATTCTGCAGCGCGATCCAAGCAGTTTAACCATGCGAGTTCCAGCCGGCACTACTTGCGCTAAGATTGCAAAATTTGCCGCCAAGCAAGGTGTAGTTGGTGCTGAGTTCTTTGCAGGGATCCCAGGTACGATGGGCGGGGCTTTAGCTATGAATGCTGGCGCTTGGGGTAGCGAAACTTGGGATTTTGTAACTCAGGTTGAAGTGATACAACGAGATGGTTCATTGCGAAAGCGTCTACCGCAGGAATATGAGATAAACTACAGGCATGTGGCACCGCAGCAGGATGAATGGTTTTTAGCCGCAGAACTTAAATTTTTGACTGGGGATGTGCAACAAGCCAATACGCGTATTAAAGAGTTATTACAACTGCGTAATGAGAAACAGCCGATTGGGGTTTTGAGTTGCGGATCAGTTTTTCGCAATCCGGAAGGAAAATATGCTGCAGAATTGATTGAAGCTTCTAAACTTAAAGGTAGAAGGATTGGAGATGCTGAGGTTTCTGGTAAGCACTCTAACTTTATAGTTAATTTAGGTAAGGCTACTGCTGCAGATGTGCTGCAGCTAATTAAGGAAATTCAACACACAGTGTTGCGGGACCATGGTGTAGATTTAGTGCCAGAAGTAAAGTTTATAGTCTAGGGTTATTCAAGGAATGTATATGTTTGGAAAAGTTGCAGTACTCATGGGTGGTACCTCCGCAGAGCGCGAAGTCTCATTGCAGACTGGCGAGGCTGTATTTGCGGCTTTACAACGTAAGGGTGTCGAAGTTGAACTCATAGATACTAAATATGATTACATCACAAAATTACAAGAAGGCAATTTTGCACGTGCCTTTATTGCTCTACATGGTCGTGGTGGCGAAGATGGTACGATTCAGGGTTTATTGGAGTGCTTGAATATTCCTTATACGGGCAGTAACGTGCTTGGATCTGCTTTAGCAATGGATAAAGTACGCAGCAAACGCGTATGGCAAAGTTTAGGTTTAGCTACTCCACCATTTGCCATTTGGGAGCCAGGTACTGGAATTGAAAATTACGTCAAAATATTTGGTTTACCCCTAGCAGTAAAACCGGTTTATGAAGGATCGAGTGTCGGGGTAACTAGAGTTAATTCCGCAAGCTCCTTTGATGAGGCTTGTGAATTGGCGTCGCGCTATGGAATTGTTATGATTGAACCATGGATCATCGGCGATGAATATACCGTAGGTATTTTGGGCAATGATGCACTACCATCGATTTTGATTGGATCCAAAGCCGATTTCTATGATTACAATGCGAAGTATATTGCAGAAGATACTGAGTATCTTTGCCCAAGTCCACTAACCTTGCAAGAGGAAGAAAACATTCAATTACTAGCAAAACAGGCATTTAAAGCAGTGGGTGCTAGTGGTTGGGGGCGGGTAGATTTAATCCGTGATTTAAATGGCGATTTTTGGTTATTAGAAGTTAATACTGTGCCTGGGATGACTTCACATAGTCTAGTGCCTAAGGCTGCTAAAGTTGCAGGTTTAGAATTTGATGAATTAGTTTTAGAAATTTTATCAATGACGCTTGGAGTAGCAACTAAAGTTAAAGTGAAGGGAGCGAATGCCTAACTCTAAAGGAATTAGAAAGGTACCAATTGTTTTAACCATAGGCATATTTTTAAGTGCCGGAGTGTTTTATTCCTCAAAATGGTTGCAACAACTTACTTTTGTTCCTATAGAAGTAGTAACGTTAACCGAAAAGTTGCATTATGCAGATCCGCAAGCAATCAAAGAAGCCGTACGCCCATATCTTAATGCAGGTTTCTTTGGTTTAGAGGTAGGTAAAATCCGTAATGAGCTGCGCGGCGTGCCATGGATTGCAGATGCAAATGTGCAACGTGAGTGGCCAGGGACAGTGCGTATAAAAATATTCGAGCGCCAACCATTAGCTACTTGGCAAGGTAAAGGAATCATTGATACTGAAGGTAAATTGTTTTTTCCGACTACGCTAGCAAACGTTAATGGTTTACCAGAATTTGTTGGGCAGCAAAATGCAGTTGATGCAATGGTGGACACTTATTTGCTAATGATGGCTACCCTAAAGCCGATAGGCTTGGCGGTTAAAAAGCTTGAGTTAATGCCTGATCACGGGTGGCGCGCTATGCTAGATAATGAGATCAATATTATTGTAGGCCATAAAGAAATTGAGGAGCGCCTCAAGCGTTTCGTTTGGGCTTATAATAGTTTACAAAATGGTTCACAGGGTGAGCAAAAAATTAGAGTGGTAGATTTGCGTTATACTAATGGATTATCAGTAGGGTAGGGGACATACTTGAAAAAGCCAGATAATAATTTGATTGTTGCACTAGATATTGGAACATCCAAAGTAGTTGCTATTGTTGCTGAGGTTTTAAACGATGGCCGACTTGAGGTTATTGGCTTAGGTTCACATCCATCACGTGGCATGAAAAAGGGCATAGTGGTTAATATTGATGCAACGGTGCAATCCGTGCAACGTGCGGTTGAAGAGGCAGAATTAATGTCCGGTTGTCAAATTCATTCGGTATATACCGGGATTGCCGGGAGCCATATTCATAGCATAAATTCTCATGGCTTTGTAGCTGTTAAGAGTGGTGAAGTAACCAGAGAAGATGTGGCTAGAGTTGTTGAGGCTGCTAAAGCAATTACGTTACCAAATGATCAAAAAATTATTCATGTATTACCGCAGGAGTATACTGTTGATCATCAGGATGGCATTATTGATCCAGTTGGTATGTCAGGCATGCGTTTAGAGGGTAAAGTACATATTGTTACTGGGGCAATAAGTGCCGCACAAAATATTGTTAACTGTGTCCGACGTTGTGGTTTAGAAGTTGAAGATATGGTTTTAGAGCAATTAGCTTCTAGCTATGCAGTATTAACCGAAGATGAAAAACAACTTGGTGTTTGCATGATTGATATTGGGGGGGGTACCACTGATATCGCAGTTTATGTTGATGGTGTAATTCGCCATACCGCTGTTATTCCAGTCGCGGGCGATCAAGTTACTAATGATCTTGCGGTAGCCTTCCGAACCCCGCATCAAGCTGCAGAGGAAATAAAAATTTATCATGGTTGTGCTTATAAAAAGTATGCGCACGCTGATCACCAGATCCAATTACCTTTTGTCGGACAAAACAAAGAACAAAACATTTCTCAGCTAGACTTAGCAGCGATTATAGAACCGCGTTATGAAGAACTATTTGCTTTAGTGTTAGATGAGTTGCAACGTTCCGGTTGGGATGGACTATTAGGTGCTGGGATTGTGTTAACCGGCGGTAGTGCTAAAATGCCTGGTGTATTAGAATTAGCTGAAGACATTTTACAATCTCATGTACGTTTAGGTGTGCCACGTCATGTACATGGTATGCATGAGATGATTACAAATCCAATTTATGCAACTGGAATTGGGTTATTGTTGTATGGCCAGGAAATGCAAGATAGTGTTGCTGCAGTTGAACGGAAGTTTAAATTAAATTTTGATATGCCAGATATGTTTGGGCGTGTTAAAAGCTGGTTTCAGGGTAACTTTTGATGTAGCGAAGACGAAGGGAGATAATAAATTATGTTTGAATTAGTAGATGATGTTCCAGAAAATGCGGTCATCAAAGTTATTGGTGTTGGTGGTGGTGGTGGTAACGCTGTTGAATATATGGCGCAATCCAATATTGAAGGCGTAGAATTTATTAAAGCTAATACCGATGCCCAAGCTCTGAAGAATTCAGCAGTGCGTCCAATTTTACAATTAGGTACTGGCATAACTAAAGGCCTAGGTGCTGGTGCGAATCCAGAAATTGGTAAACAAAGTGCCCTAGAAGATCGTGAACGTATTCATGATGCTTTGGAAGGTGCCGACATGGTATTCATTACTGCAGGTATGGGTGGTGGTACTGGAACAGGTGCTGCTCCGGTTATTGCTGAGGTTGCTAAGGAGTTGGGTATTTTAACTGTGGCGGTTGTTACCAAGCCTTTCCCATTTGAAGGCCGCAAGCGTCAGGCTGTAGCTGAAAAAGGAATCGAAAATTTGAGCCAAGCGGTAGATTCCTTAATTACTATCCCAAATGAAAAATTATTGAAAGTGTTGGGGCGTGAAGTATCTTTACTAGATGCCTTCAAAGCTGCAAACAATGTCTTACTTGGTGCCGTACAAGGTATAGCAGAATTAATTACTCGCCCGGGATTAATTAACGTCGACTTTGCCGATGTCCGCACTGTTATGTCGCAAATGGGTGTATCAATGATGGGGACTGGGCGGGCGCGGGGCGAAAACCGGGCACGGTTGGCGGCTGAGGCGGCGATCTCTAGTCCATTGTTGGATGATATAAACCTAGCTGGTGCGAAGGGAGTATTAGTTAATATTACTGCTGGTATGAACATGTCGATTTCTGAATTTGAAGAGGTTGGTGATGCTATAAAGAGCTTTACTTCAGAAGATGCGACTGTAATTGTCGGTACCGTAATCGATCCAGATATGACCGACGAGCTGCGAGTTACCCTAGTTGCTACTGGCTTAGGCAAGGCTGTGCCAGTTACCCCAGCTGCTACACATAATACTGGTAAAAAATTTGGCGAAACTTTTGCAAATAAGGTTGAGAAACGGCCAGAAATCCGCGACAATCTGAGTGCGCGTTTTGACAAAACTGTGTTAGTTCGCAATCAAAACAATAAACTTGAAAATTCTGACTCAACTGAGCAGAATATGGACTACTTAGACATCCCGGCGTTTTTACGGCGGCAATCGGATTAGAATTTTAATGAGAGACAAGCAGTACATTAAGCAGCGCACCCTGCGACGCGATATTCGTGCTATGGGTGTAGGGCTGCATACCGGAGAAAAAATATTCCTAACGCTGAAACCGGCTCCAGTGGATACCGGGATTATATTTCGGCGCGTAGATTTGGATCCTATAGTGGAACTAGAGGCTCGCACTGAAAATGTGGGAGACACTAGGCTTTCTACCTCTTTAGGGCATGGAAAAGCTTCTGTATCGACGGTGGAGCACCTTTTGTCAGCTATGGCTGGTTTGGGTATCGACAATGCGATTGTGGACGTGACTGCCCCAGAAGTGCCAATTATGGATGGTAGCGCAAGTCCGTTTGTATTTTTACTGCAATCAGCCGGCATTAGTGAACAGAATGCCCCTAAAAAGTTTATTCGTATCAAAAAATATGTACGGGTCGAAGAGGGTGACAAGTGGGCTTTCTTAGAACCATTTGAGGGTTTTAAGGTCTCCTTAGAGTTAGACTTTCAACACCCTGTTTTGAAAAGCTCTAGTCAGTCTGCTACTTTAGATTTTTCCAGTACATCGTATGTTAAAGAAGTTTCCCGTGCTAGAACCTTTGGATTTATGTCGGATTTCGAATGGTTGCGCGCAAATAATCTTGCCCTGGGTGGTAGTTTGGATAATGCTGTTGTATTAGATGATGAACGAGTTATAAATGAGGACGGCTTGCGGTATAAAGACGAATTCGTTAAACATAAGATCCTTGATGCAGTGGGCGATTTATCTTTATTAGGACGTAGTTTAATTGGGGCTTTTTCAGGCTATAAGTCTGGGCATGCTTTGAATAATATACTTTTACGGGCGTTGTTAGCAGATAAGGATGCTTGGGAAGAAGTTACCTTTACTACTGATGAAGCTCCGATTGCCTACCAAGAGCCTGTAGCTGCTATCTCCAGTTAACACTTCGCCATTTGGATAATATTATCTACTTTGACTTTCCCCTGGAACCAAGCTTCTGCAACATATTTGCGAGGCGGGGGTGCTTAACAGATTCAGCCAGCTGGCGCAGTAATTGCCCACTGGCTTGTGACATGGATATTTTATCTTTGAGTTTTGCTGGGCTTGCACTTTCTGTGTTTGGCAGATAATCTACTCTTATTTCGATAGATTTTAAACCGCTCCAGCGCGGGTCGGAACGTAGCTCAGTAAGTAAATCTAGCGAATAAAAGCGGAGTTTGTGGTTCCATGCTGGGCTAGTGGTTGCTAGAATAAGAATGCCATCGCGTAAGTTGGCAACGCGGCAATTACTTGCTAGGCTTGGTTCAAGTTTGCTGACGATCAGTTTATTAATTGCCTCTAAGTCTTCGACCCTGGCAATGAAGTTATGCAGCAGAGAGTTGCTGCGTAATAGACCGGTAAATGATTTATGAGTTTTATATTGCATAGTACAGTTAGGATAGCATAAAAATGATTAGCGCTTTAATGCGAAAAATATTTGGTAGCCGTAATGAAAGACTACTAAAAAAATATAGTAAATATGTTGCCAGTATCAATGATCTGGAGGCAAAGTTTGTAGATTTTTCCCTAGAGCAATTAAAACAACATTTTGCAGGTTTAAAACAAAGACATGATCAAGGCGAATCTTTAGATTCACTCTTACCAGAGTCATTTGCACTGGTACGTGAAGTGTCCAAGCGTACTATGGGGATGCGGCATTTCGATGTACAGTTAATTGGGGGTATTACCTTATTTAACGGCCAAATCGCTGAAATGCGTACGGGTGAAGGTAAAACTTTAGTAGCTACCTTACCAGCGTGCTTAAATGCTTTGACTGGTAATGGTGTGCATATTGTTACTGTAAACGATTATCTTGCAAAACGCGATGCGCATTGGATGACACCAATTTACGAAGCATTAGGCTTAACTGTGGGGGTGGTAATTCATGGTATGGCTTTACCAGAAAAACAAGCCGCATATGCTTGCGATATAATTTATGGTACCAACAATGAATTTGGTTTTGATTACTTACGCGACAATATGGCTTTTTCAAAAGAAGAGCGTATGCAGGGTAAATTGGCGTATGCGATTGTGGATGAAGTGGATTCAATTTTAATTGACGAAGCTCGTACCCCATTAATTATTTCTGGAGCCGATCAAGATAGCTCGGATCTTTACATTAAGATCAATAAATTAATTCCAAGATTAACAGTACAAACCGAGAAAGATGGTCCAGGCGATTATTCTTTAGATGAAAAAAATAAGCAAGCGTTTTTAACTGAACAGGGACATCAGCATATTGAAGAGTTATTAGTTAAAGAAGGTTTGTTGCCAGAGGGCGCTAGTTTATATGACGCACAAAATATTAATTTAGTGCACCATGTGTATGCTGCACTGCGAGCGCATGCGTTGTATAAGCGCGATGTTGAATACATTGTTAAAAATGATGAAGTTGTTATTGTTGATGAGCACACGGGTCGTAGTATGCCGGGACGACGTTGGTCAGAGGGTTTACATCAAGCTGTAGAGGCCAAAGAAGGCGTTACAATTCAAAGTGAAAACCAAACTTTAGCTTCAATTACATTCCAAAATTACTTTAGATTATACGATAAACTTGCTGGTATGACTGGTACTGCGGATACTGAAGCATATGAGTTACAGCAGATCTATGGCCTTGAAGTAGTGGTGATTCCTACGAACAAAGCTAACAGCCGTAAAGATATGGGTGATTTAGTTTATTTAACCCAAGAAGAAAAATTTGATGCAATTATTGAAGATATTCGAGATTGCGCCGCGCGTAAGCAGCCAGTATTAGTTGGTACAATTTCAATTGAAACTTCAGAGTACCTTTCTGGCTTATTAAAGAAACACAAAATTCCACATAATGTTTTAAATGCAAAGTTCCATGAGCAAGAGGCAGAAATTATTGCTGAGGCAGGACGGCCTGGGGCAGTAACTATCGCTACTAACATGGCAGGCCGCGGTACGGACATTGTATTAGGCGGTAATTTAGAAGCAGAAATTGCGAAGCATAGGGCAGCAGCAGCTGAAGGCGATATTATTGATGTTGAAAAATTAAAGCGCGAGTGGCAAGAGCGGCATGATGCGGTAATTGCTAGCGGTGGCTTACATATTATAGGTACTGAACGACATGAATCGAGGCGTATTGATAATCAATTACGTGGTCGTTCGGGGCGTCAAGGTGATCCTGGTAGTACGCGCTTTTATTTATCAATTCGCGATAACTTAATGCGCATCTTTATTTCAGAAAATCTATCTAATTTCTTGAATAAACTTGGTATGGCTAAAGGAGAAGCAATTACTGCTTCAATTGTTACCAAAGCAATTGAAAATGCCCAACGTAAAGTTGAGGGACATAACTTTGATATTCGTAAGCAATTGTTAGAATTTGATAATGTTGCCAATGATCAGCGTAAAGTTATTTACCAGCAACGTAACGAATTAATGGATACTAATGATGTTTCAGCCACAATTCGTGAGATGCAAGAAAGCGTAATCCATGGCTTAGTTGCGCAGTATCTACCGCCGCAAAGCTTAGAAGAGCAATGGCAAGTTCTTGAACTGGAACAGGCTTTAGAGCATGAGTTTGGACAAAAATTACCAATTCAGAATTGGTTAGATGCAGATAAAAATTTAAACCAGGAAGTATTGACACAACGTCTAGTAGATCACTTTATCAAGTTGCATCAAGCAAAAGAACAGCAACTTGGGGCACAGAACATGCGCCATTTAGAAAAAGTGATCATGTTGAATACTTTAGACAGTGCCTGGAAAGAGCATTTGGCAACTATGGATTATGTGCGACAAAGTATTCATTTGCGTGGTTACGCTCAGAAAGATCCAAAGCAAGAATACAAACGCGAAGCATTTACATTATTTACTAATATGCTTGAAAATATTAAACATGAAGTAGTAGGCTTATTAGCTAAAATGCAAGTTCGGGCAGAAACCGATGTTGCTGCAGTTGATGAAAGTATGCGTAAAGAAACTACTAAATTACAATTTCAACATGATACTGCTGGATCTTTAATTAACCCAGAGCAAGCAGTAGCTCCAGAAATGCCACAGGCCCCAGCACCACATGAGCCACCTTTTGTACGTGAGCAGCCAAAGATTGGTCGTAATGATCCTTGTCCATGTGGTTCGGGTCGCAAGTACAAGCAGT
Organism: Gammaproteobacteria bacterium; assembly: GCA_020054325.1. Lineage (GTDB taxonomy): Bacteria > Pseudomonadota > Gammaproteobacteria > UBA6186 > Azoamicaceae > JAGVLG01. The sequence continues at coordinate 26,533 of JAGVLG010000091.1, read as the reverse complement.
GTCACGGGAGCTTAAAGGTGGTAACATGACGCAACGTTGGCTAGAGTATTATTTACAAGTTCAAAAGCAAGCGGCATTACAATTACACAGTAATCCACTTATTGAATATGGAAAAATTATTTACGAATCGCCAGTTTGGAAAAATACACGTTGGCTGGTTGCAGAGTTCCAAAATGAATATAATGTTTTTGTAGATCAAATCTTTGATAATGGAAATTTAAGTCGTAGCTTAGGTGCTACTTTTACATGGAAAAATCGTGCCATGGATTTTGCGTTGCAAATGTTTTTAGTTTGCAGCGGCACTATACGCAGGCAAAATAGGTGGATTGCATATGAATAGGAAATTGCTAATAACTGCAATTGTTGCCGTTATTGTTGTATATGGAATGTATCATCTCTTATCTAGCCCTAACCAAAATAACAACCAAGTACCAAAGCCCATAACCAAGACCATTGCACCTGTTGCGCCTATAACAGGCGGCTATCATGCTGGGTTTCCGGAAGGCAGTAAAGTGAATAGTGGTGCGACTCAAGCAGCGGGTTCTGCTAGCCATACATCAGATCCATCTAATAACCAAACAACCAGTGTTGTAGCTACTGATAAAGATTATGGCAAAGAACCAAACCATGGTTTAAGCGATAAAGATTTAATAAGTATGTATACTTCACAGATTGTTCAGAACCCAAAAGATGGTAATGCTTATTATCAGCGCGCTTTAATTTATCAAAAGTTAAATCATTTTAATGCTGCAATCGCAGATTATACTAAAGCAATTGCAATTACCCCGGAATCTGCCAATGCCTATTATAACAGGGGGCTATGTTTCGAAAAACGGTTAGAGCATGATGATGCAATTCGCGATTTTAACTCAGCACTAGTATATAAAAATGATGATCCAAGAATTTACAACGCCCGTGGTTTATCTTTGGTTGAAAAAGGTAATTTTTCTGGCGCTGAGGCTGATTACAAAAAAGCTATTCAATTAGATCCAAATTACCAACAAGCATACTTTAATTTGGGCACACTCTATGAAAGAGATAAAAAACCCATGGAAGCATTGGAACAATATACTAAGGCAATTCAGTTTGCAGTACCTAATAAAGATCCAAATGATCCCACCGATGAGCTGCAAGCACTGCAGCATCGTATTGAGGCACATTATCGCCGCGCAATAATGCATTTAAATTTAAATCAATTAGATCTGGCTTTGAAAGATGTAAATTACGTTATTGAGCAAGATCCTAAAAATTCCAAAGCATTTCGGTTACGAGCAGCGATTTATACCAAGGCTGGTAATCCAGGTGCTGCAGCTAGTGATGAAGTAACGGCACAAAATCTCGGTATAGAGGGTATGCTAAATAATTCCAGATCCGATCATTCTAATGGTTCATCGAAGTAGCCATTTTTAGCATCTTCTTCGGGATCATTGCTAGTTGCTCCGAACCGCCAGTTAAGATTTTTATATTCACCTTGGGCATCCGTAGGGATGATTGGGTATTTGATCACATCAAAAAATGGTGAAAAATCAAAATCGCTCGGCACAAATAAATTTGGATTACGCTCTATTAACTCTATCTGCATACTATTATTTTTGCGCACCAAAGGTAGGATCGGATAGCCAACATGAGCAAAAGCGCTAGCAATCATTGATGAGCAAATGTCCATGGTTGGTTGTAACGCATTATGTTGGAACAAACTTGAACGCCAGCGACGTGGAAACAAACCCCACGGAAATATAAAACGCGCTAAATCCAATACATGCCGGTAATTATATTTTCTACCTAGCCTGGTTATTGCAAAATTAATAAGTTGTTGTGCAGCATTTTTGGTAAGACCACGTGGCCGCAAGATCCGCATATGATCTAGTTTATATTTCTCTAGGGGTGCAATCACTGTACCCAATCCAATTTCACTTTCAATGATTAGTTGTGTCTCTGGCGGATAGTTACCGATCCTTTCCACAATTTCACGAAAATTATGATCTTTGATATCGGTGCTACGTCCAATATACAACATTGCATGGGTCCAAGGGCTTTGGGTAATGCGCCTGATTATAGAGCTAGCTCGGCTACGTCCTTCAACTAATAAGACATCACCCTGTACTATCTCTTTACATATAATATTAAAATCGCTCAGATAGCCTCGTTTTGGCGGAGACTCAACTAGCAACCATTTACTAACAGCTTCAATTAACCATTCAGCAATATTACGCATGTATATATTATAGCCCTAGTCGTCACCATTTGAATTTAGGTAAGGTGAGTACCTAAAAGAATTTGCTTTATATTGAAGTGTATGGTAGTCTATGGGCTTTAATAATATAAATTTATCAAGCTGACAAAGTTCGCCCCTTAGGTAATAGAGGAAAAAATGATTGTATCTACATCTGGTCTCACTAATACGGAAGTATTAATCGCACTTGCTTGTCGTGCGTGTAATCTCAGTGTTACCTACAATGCTGGTCAATATCATGAATTAAAAGACCAAATAAATACTTGGTTAATCAATACCTTTGATGACGAAGATGTACTTAAAATTGCCTCTTTAGAATTAACTATTATCTCTGCTGCTGGTAAGCAAGCACGTACTGTAGATCTGAATGTAACCATTACCATGTTGCGTAGCGAAATTGATGTGGCTGGCTTTGATGCTTTATATGGAGAAAATGCAGCTTCAGATGCATTAGATAACTTGCGTACTCAAAAACAAAATGAATCGCAACTTGCTGCTAGCCCGCGCTCTGTATCGCCACTATCTCCAATGCACAGTAGTGTTGCTGGTTCGCCTTCAGCCGGTTCGCCTGTCCATTCACGTTCACCGAGTCGGACTGAAGGTGCTGCCTCCTCACTAATTTTCAGAAGACCAAGCCTTTCTAAGGCATTTTCTGGTTTAAGCATGGGTTCTCCTGGCGCAGCAGCGACGCAGTCTGGTTCAGGTGCAGATGTAGTTGCCTCCTACCAGACAATTGATCCTGGCTCACCAGCACCTGCGTCACCGAGGTCATTAGGTTTGCCATCACCTAGAAGAAAATCAAGTTTTGCAGCGGTTGCATCCATGGCTGGTTCGCTAAGCTCAGTGATGAAGACGACGACGCGTGTTAAGAGCGGTGAGTTTAAACCTGCACCTGGCGGTTAGTCGCTGCTAGCTTATACATAACTTAACCAATCATTATGTTGTAGACTGCGGCCGTGCACACAATCAAAAAATGTAGTCTGTATTAATTTAGTAATTGCCCCAGGTTTGCCACTACCTACTTCGCGATGATCAATAGAGCAGATCGGGGTTATTTCAGCTGCAGTTCCAGTGAAGAAAACCTCGTCAGCGGTGTAAAGTTCATCTCTGGTAATATTACGTTCAATTACCGGAATTCCGAGATCGGCTGCGAAAGCTATCACTGAATCTCTGGTGATACCTTCTAAACATGAGCTTAACATTGGTGTTAGCAATTTTTTGTTCTTTACTAAAAAAATATTCTCACCTGAACCTTCTGAAACAAAGCCCATGGTATCTAATAAAATAGCTTCATCAAAGCCAGCTGCACTCGCATGCATTTGTGCTAGAGTGGAATTTACATATTGGCCACTTATTTTAGCTTTACCCATGGCAGCATTAACATGGTGGCGCGAGAATGAAGAAACATGTGCTTTAATACCGCCAGATTCACTGCCTTTACCCAAATATTCGCCCCATTCCCAAGCCGCGATTGCTGTTTTCACGCTAACTCCATTAACAGATAATCCGAGGCGATCATCCCCATAAAAACAGATGGGCCGGATATAAGCAGCCTTTAATTTATTTTCTCGTACAACTGCTTTTATAGCCTCAAAAATAGTTTGAAAATCATATGGGATTTTCATGTTCAAAATTTTTAAAGAGTTAAACAAACGTTGTACGTGATCATTGAGTCGAAAAATCGCTGTGCCTTTATTAGCTTCGTAAGCGCGTATGCCTTCGAATACACCGGTACCATAATGCAGCCCGTGCGTTAATACATGGATTTTTGCATCACTCCACGGCACTAGTTTGCCCTCAAACCAAATGAAGCCTGGTTTATCTGCCATTGTCATGATGCTACTCCTGCGATTAGATATACTATACTGTGTCTGCTCATTGATTTGAGATTATCGCCTCAAATGCTTCAAGTTATTGAGCAGATAGGTATAATTCTAGCAGAGGTAGGATTTAGTTGCAGGAGAATTTCTTGGAAACAGTTTTATGTCCGACATGTAAAAAAGAAGTTAAGTGGGATATGAAAAATCCATTTTGTCCATTCTGTTGTGAACGTTGTAAAACTATGGACTTAGGGGCGTGGGCATCTAATGCGTATGCTATTCCAGATCAACCGGTAGATTTTGACGAGCTAGATAGATTGAGCTCTCAAAATGAAGATGCTGAGAAAGGTAAAGATGAGTAATATCGGCAACTTTCAGCAACAGCATCATTTTAAAAATTATGCTGAATTATTTGCTTGGAGTAATAATAAACGCGAAGATTTTTGGCGTGAAGCAATTGCTGCAGTTGACATAAGATTTCATAAAAAATACGACCGAATTCTAGATTTAACTCACGGCAATACTATGCCAAATTGGCTAGTAGGGGCAGAGTATAATATTGTTGCCAGCTGCTTTAAAGCCGATCCTCACAAAATCGCAATAATTTATCAAACCGTAGATGGCATCATCCAAAAAATGTCGTATAGTGAATTGCAAATATTAACTAATCGCGTTTCAAACTCTTTGCAACAACTCAAGTTGCCACCAGGTGCAGCGATTGCTATTGACATGTTAATGTGCGCCGAAGCTATAGCTATATACTTAGGTATAATACAAGCGGGTTTTGTGGCAGTTGGAATTGCGGATAGTTTTGCGGCTGTTGAGGTGGCGCGACGGCTTGCTATTAGCGATGCAAAATTAATTTTTACTCAAGATATAATCATACGCGATGGTAAACGCTTAGAATTATATGAAAAATTAGCAGAATTACCGCTGCCAATGATAGTCTTACCGTATAAGGATGCAGAACTATGTATTAAGCTGCGTGCTGGAGATAGTAGTTGGCATGACTTCTTATTACCAATTCCAATGTTTGTACCAGTAGTTGCCAAACCACACGATCCTATAAATATATTATTTTCATCTGGCACCACAGGGGAACCAAAAGCCATTGTGTGGGATCATACTTCACCGATTAAGTGTGCGGTAGATGGTTATTTTTATCAAGATATTCAAGCGCGTGATATTGTTGCTTGGCCGACAAGTTTAGGTTGGATGATGGGGCCGTGGCTAGTTTTTGCAACTTTGATTAATTCGGCAACTCTAGCCTTATTTTATGATGTGCCAACCTCGCGCAAATTCACTGAATTTATCGCTAAAACCAAAGTAACAATTTTAGGTGTGGTTCCTAGTTTGGTTAAAGCATGGCGTAGTAAAAATGCTTTAGATAATTTGAACTGGAGCCATATCAAACTTTTTGCATCCACTGGAGAGACTTCTAATGCTGCCGACATGCAATTTTTAATGCGGGTGGCTGGTGATAAACCAGTAATTGAATATTGTGGCGGTACTGAAATTAGCGGTGCTTATATTACAAGTACAGTATTGCACGAGAACATCCCAGCTACATTTGCAACCCCAACTTTGGGCTTGGATTTACTATTATTAGATGAAGAACAACAGATTAGTGATGTTGGCACAGTTGCTATCATTGGACCAAGCATTGGCTTATCGCGGGAATTGTTAAATCGCGATAATTTCAAGGAATATTATGCTGAAATGCCAAAAACTCGCGAAGGCATAATTATGCGACGGCATGGCGATCAAATGCAACGTCTAGCAAATGGATATTATAAATCATTAGGTCGATCGGATGATGCCATGAATTTAGGTGGGATTAAGGTTAGTGCTGCAGAAATTGAGCAAAGCTTACCTGAAATACCTGGAATAATTGAGGCGGTGGCAATTGCTAAAAATAATCCTGATGCTCCGACAGAATTAATTATTTTTATTGTTGTAGATTCTAAGATGCAATTGGATTTAAATCAAGTTAAGTCGCAAATGCAAAACGCGATTAATGTAAAATTAAACCCTCTGTTTAAAATAAGTGGCGTACGTATTATTGATACAATCCCGCGGACTAGTTCAAATAAAATTATGCGTCGGGTATTGCGGGAACTGGCGCTTCAGCCCATTGTGCAATAAAATCTGGCAGCCACAATTGCCAATTACGTTGGATCGTTGTTAATGGTACACCGTAAGTTTGCAATACCGCTGTATCAAATGCCATGTTGGTGCCTAATAAATCTAATAATGCCCGTAGTTTGCTCATACCGTAACGTTGTACCATATAATATACAAAATTAAATGATTGCTGATATGCTAGCATCGCAAGGTTAACATTAGGAGATACTATCGCATCATTAATTTTATCCCATTCAATAATGTTGTTTGAGTTGAATGCTTGGGCGAGATAATTGATGCGTGGTGGCAGACCATACTTATATTCCATATATTTGGCGATCCCCTCATTAAACCAACGTGGTATATTGCCATTGGTTAGATCTTGAATGACTGCATGTGTGTATTCATGCACAATGGTGCTTTTCAAAAGTGCAATGTTGTTTTTATATTTTGTTAAAACAATACGAATTTTGCCATCGAAAGCACCTTCAGACCAACTTGGAGCATCAGGTACTGATTCTTTATAATTATCAACCGTATAAACTATTACAGGGATTTTAATGTTTTGAGTGTAATTTAAATCATTGCTGACATGAATTCTTGTGCTGTCTAAAGCTTCGTTAATATCGAAGCCTGCAAGCTTTTCTACTTCTGGGTCGACTTTAATAATAAAAAACATATTATATTTAGTATTCATATTTGCTTCAGCGCTAGCATCGCGCGATACCCGAACTAAGCGCTCTTGTAGTCCGGGAATACTTGGTTTGATAGCTGCAGCGCGCTGCCAAGCTTTGGCTGCTGCGGCGAGGTTTTGATTAGCGTTTTCAATATCACCGAGTAAAATATACGCATGGGCATTATTAGCATTTGCAGCAATTGCTTGATTAACTAGTTGCTTAGCAGTGTTGTAACTAGAACTCGAATAACTAGTTTGCGGGTAATTTTGGTATAAATCGTAAGCATGCGAAAAATAAACTGCGCTTAAATTTTGTTTAATTGCGGTATTTGTAGGGTTGGTTTGCACGGCTTGTTGTAAATACTTTTCCGCTGATGACCATTTCTTTTGGGTTGCTAAAACTAAAGCATAATTGTTATACGCATTCGCTAAAGAATTTTTAATTTCTGGATTATTTGGATAACGATTGTACGCATCTTCTAATTGTGAAATGATTTTTGGCCAATCTTCTTTAGCAGCTTCAGTAATATTTACCGGAGCAATAGTATCTCCAGATAATTGTATTGGCACTAGCAATAATAGCAGTACGCTGATGAGCTGAATTACAAGACTTAATTTTATTTTGTGCACAGTTATCATCCATATGTAGCATATCTGCTTTATAACTAGAGATGTACGGGCTAAAATTTCCCAGCCTAGCGGCTTAGGAAATATTGCCACATGTTATTAAGTAGATATAACTATAACGTTATTAAATGGTATAATCTTTAGGTATGTTACTATTTCTGTATTAAAAGAAGCCGAAAGCAACATACTCTTGATTTGTTATTGGTCTAGCTTAACCTGTAAATTAAAAGAGATTTAATGAGTACGAATTTAGAAATTGCCAGCCAGGCACTCCTAGAACCCAGTGGCATAACCCAAACCGATTTAGAGAAGGTTTTGGATAGTATTTTGGGTCGATCTGTGGATACTGCAGATTTGTATTTCCAGGGTACTAGAGCTGAAAACTGGGTTTTAGAAGACGGGATTATTAAAGATGCTGGCTATAGTCTGGAACATGGGGTTGGGGTGCGCGCTGTAAGCGGTGAAAAAACTGGTTATGCCTACTCGGATGATATCGTACTCCCAGCTTTACAGCAGGCCGCTGCAGCAGCCAGGACTATTTCACAGATGGATGGTAATAATAAGATCAAAGCCTGGGATCAGAAAATTATCAAACCGCACAATTTGTATTTACCAGATGATCCATTACTATCGTTATCTGATGATCAAAAAATTGCGTTATTACATAGTATTAATGCCGAGGCACGGCGCCAAGATCCCCGTGTCTCGCAAGTTATTGTATCACTAGCCGGGACACATAATGTTATTTTAGTTGCTGCAAGCGATGGTACCTATGCAGCTGATATTCGTCCATTAGTGCGGTTGAGTGTAAGTGTAGTAGTGGAGCAGAATGGTAAACGGGAACGTGCTTCGTATGGTGGTGGCGGCAGATTGGATTACAAGATGTTTTTGCAGCAAGATACTGGTTTAAAATATGCCCAGCAAGCAGTGCGCCAAGCTTTGGTTAATTTAGAGGCAGTTCCGGCTCCAGCTGGAGTAATGCCTGTAGTGCTTGGTCCGGGGTGGCCTGGGGTGTTGTTGCATGAGGCAGTTGGCCATGGTTTAGAAGGTGACTGTAATCGTAAACGTAGTTCTGTATTTACGGACCGCATTGGGCAACGTGTTGCCAGTGAACATTGTACTATTGTGGATGATGGTACCATTCCGGGACGACGTGGTTCACTTAATATTGATGATGAAGGTGTACCAACGCAGTGTACAACTTTAATTGAAAAAGGCATTTTAAAAGGCTACATGCAGGACAAATTAAATGCGCGCCTGATGGGTACTGTTTCAACCGGTAATGGCCGACGCGAATCCTTTGCAAGTATTCCCATGCCTCGGATGACAAACACATATATGCTTGCTGGAAACCACGATCCACAAGAAATTATAGCTTCTGTTAAGAAAGGTATTTACGCTGTAAGTTTCGCAGGCGGGCAGGTTGACACAACTTCTGGTAACTTCGTATTTACTGCTAGTGAAGCATATCTAATAGAAGATGGTAAAATTACCACGCCGATTAAAGATGCGTCCTTAGTAGGCAGTGGTCCAGAGATTCTACATAAAGTAAGTATGGTTGGTAATGATTTAGCATTAGATCTTGGTATTGGTACTTGTGGTAAAGACGGTCAAACAGTACCAGTTGGCGTTGGACAACCGACATTGAAGCTAGATGAAATAACCGTTGGTGGTACAGCAAGGAATGATTAATGCAAACTAATGTGACAAATTCTGATATTACTAATATCGTTGCTGACATTGTTAAAACAGCTAAACAGAAGCCAGGTGTTACTGCGGTTGCTGCTACAGGTAGTATAAGCAATGGACTATCGACACAGGTGCGTTTAGGCGAGGTTGAAACTGTAGAGTTTAATCGGGATAAATCGATTGATATTGTTGTTTATAAGCAAAAGAGTAAAGGTGCGGTAGCGATTAGCGATTTTGGCAAAGATGCTATTACCTCAGCAATTGCTGCTGCATGTCGTATTGCTGATTATACTGAGGCTGATCAATATGCCGGATTAGCTGAAACAGAATTATTAGCGACCGAGTTTCCAGATCTGGACTTGTATCATCCAGCTGCGGTTAGTGCTGATCAAGCTATTGCTTATGCCCAACAGATTGAAGCAGCTGCATTGGGTTATGATCCCCGTATTAAAAATACTGATGGCGCGGTTTTTTCAAGTGGTGAAAGCTTCTTTGTTTATGCTAATAGCGATAATTTTCTACAAGGCGTTTCCAAAACTAGCTTTAATGCTTATTGTACTGCACTAGCTGCCGCAAATGGCAAAATGCAACGTGATTATGATTATACAGTAGCGCGTAATATAAATTCATTAGAAGCATTTAATGCAATTGGTATTAGAGCCGCACAAAAAACCTTAGCTCGTTTAGGTGCTCAGAAGCTTAAAACATGCACTGCACCGGTATTATTCGTGCCACAGATGGCGCGCGGCATCTGGGGCACATTAATTTCAGCAATCTCAGGTGGAGCCTTATATCGCAAGAGCTCATTTTTATTAGACAAATTAGGTTCTAAGATATTTCCAGATTTTGTTAATATAGCTGAAAATCCTTTTCTTAAGGGGGCACTTGGTAGCGCTTGTTTTGATGATGATGGGGTTGCAACTCAGAGCAAGAATATTATTGCAAATGGTAAACTGGAAACATATTTATTAAGTTGTTACGCGGCGCGACGTTTAGGAATGAAAAGTGCTGGTAATGCTGGTGGTGTCTTTAATCTAATTATTGAGCCCGGTGCGCTCGGTTATGAAGGGTTACTGCAAAAAATGGGGACTGGCTTAGTGGTTACTGAGTTAATGGGTCAAGGTACCAATATTGTCAGTGGTGATTATTCGCATGCAGCCTTTGGTTATTGGGTTGAAAATGGCAAGATCCAATACCCGGTTGAAGAAATAACAATAGCAGGAAACTTAGTAGATATTTTTCAAAATATAGTCGCAATTGGTAATGATGTCGATTATCGTGGTAATACTATTACGGGTTCGGTATTAATTGATGCCATGACTATAGCGGGAACTTAAAATTATTGCGCTAAAGCAGTTTTACATGCTGCAATTGTATTATTTTGATCTGGTACCAACATATCCTTAGCAACTGATGCAATTCCCAACTGCCAGCCTAATCCGGCAGCTACTCCTGCGCCAATTATATTACCGGTATTCAATAAATTTAAGGGATTGTATTGAACTTCTGGTTTGGTAATTGTCCCTGAAACTGTTACCGCTTGGGCAAGCGAGAACTGGGTAACATCTAGTGCATCTAATGAAGTAGTGTTTTTAGGAATTATTGAAAATGCAATGCGGCCATTGCGTAAATCGACTTTACCATTTCCTAAAACATTTACACTCGAGGCCTCAATAGCTATGCCACGGTTTGCAGTAGCTATTCCATTGTTTACTTTAAAATTCATGACGCCACAATTAAATGCTGTACTGGATTCAGATTTTTTGAACGTAATTACACCAGATAAAACATTTGCAAATAATCCTGGCACAGATTGGGAACCATTCAAATATTGTCCGGATCCAATAGTAATTAATATTTTTCCATATAAACTATTAACTAATGCTGCAAAAGTTGTTCCGGTGCCTTGTAGATTAGCATTAATATCTATTGTGCTGCCGCTCAATGGAGTTTTACCGACAATTTCCATGAAAAGTTTTTCAAATTGAATATTTTGTGATTTGGCTTGTAACGTAAAAATAGGACTGGCAGGCATTGGATCGTATGTAGCAGTTAAATCTAGCTTACCGCCACCTAATTTAAGTGCCGGATCAAACGCAATATTTATTACTTGATCTTTACTTTTAATATTAAAGCTAAAATTTTGCAGGGCTAGATTGTGATATTTAAATTTATCAATCTTATAAGAAACATCTACTTTGCTATTACGTAAGAATTCTACAGGTATTGCGGTATCAGGTACACTATATTCTCCATCACTAGAAGGATTGGGTTTGCCAATAATCGTTTCTAAATTTAAATAATTTGACTCAAAATCGCCTGATACTTTCTTAGAATCCTTTTTAATCTTTAAGTCGCCCTCTAAGTCGCTATCGCCATATTTTAGTTTGTAAACTTCAAGTTTTACTTCGTCCTCTTCGAGAGTGATTCCGATTTTAGCAAATAATGGCACATTATCATGAATTGCATCTAATAATGCAAAGAAGTAAGTATCCTTATGTTTTGATTTTATCAAAATATTATTGATAGTTAGGGATTGCTGTAATTGTTGATCTTTGCTATATGTGAGCTTTCCATCTTTAATTATAACTTCATTAATTGTTACGGTTTTACCATCTTTTCCTTTAGTTACATTTAAGTCCCAGTTATCAACGCCTTTTATAGTTTCTAGTTTAATATCCGGTTTATTCAAAGTTAAGCCAGTAATAATTATGTTTTTTTGTAATAGTGATAATAGATCCACCTCGAGTTCTATTGATTCCACCGCAAGCATATGCGGGTTTGGGCTTTCATTAAGATTGGCCAGAGTTACATTAGAAATGTACACCATCGGCATTAAATTCCAGTCGATATGAAAGTGTACATCATCTCCGATAGTTACCCTACGCTTTAAGACCGTATCAGAACGTTCAGTTATAATTCGTTGTATTTCAGCTTTGGTAAGGTATTTGCTGCATAAGAAATATATTGCGCCATAAAGGCATGCTAGGATCGCGAAAAATATCGCAATGGCTATAAGAATTTTTTTACGTAATGTACCCATTCTTTAAATATTAATATAGAATGCGATTTTTACAAGCAGACCAAATTGCAACCCTGATACCATTCACGAATAGCATTTTCTATTAATACTTTGAATTCCGGATTACGTACTGTACCAGTGTAGGAAAGTATAGCATCGGTTAGGTTTGATTCGGCAAGAAATACCATTGCTTTTGCGAGTTTGATTTGTTGTGGATTTTGTGTAGCTATTAAACCATTAATCAACTTGGCATATTCTAAAGGTTTAGTTAGTCCAAAGTTTTTAAGTGCTGTCACCCAACTTAATAATATTAATAATTTTTGATTTTCTTTACCATCATTTAAAAAATGTGCTTTACCGTGGCCGCTGCCATCAAAATAAGTGATTATTTCTTGTTGCTGATCTTTAAAGTTACCATAACGGGCATTTCGATTAATTTTGCCAGCATTTTCACCAGTTTGAATTAGAGGTGTTAAAGTAGTGTAAATTGCATTATTTTGATCACTTGGTGGAAATCCAATATTTTTTAGAAAGTTAACGATGTGATGTAAAGCTTCTTGGCGTTCTTTAATCAACACTACAATATCCAAAGAATTTGGTGTCGCGATAGTTGCAGCTTGCTGTTGCACCACAATTTTTGCAGCATCATAAAGTGGAAATTGCTCTACTGGAATATTAATTACTAGGTTAGTTAGATGTGCATCAGTCTTTGTGGTCTGTGTCGCAAAGGTTCTAGCCGGAGCGGCTACAATGGCAGAAGCATCAAATTTTATCAATGAAGGATCATTTGATTTATTAGCATCTGCTGTGTTTTTACCTAGTAACTTGCCAAATATTTTTTTAAGCTTCATGCCACCCTCTAATTAAATAATTAAAACTCCCCTACTAGTTAAGTATGGTTCAGCAAGTTGTAAATTTGTAGTGGCTATGATAAAAGTCTTTTAGGAAAACTGTATAAAAGGTGAGTTATGTTTAGTAAATATAAAGGTAAGCCTCAAGCCGAAGGCACTACACCTAAGCCCGAAGCATCAGAAGCTACGTCTAATCTCGATGTATTAGCTGCCGCTGCTTCAGAAGCTGCAGAAGGGGCAAAAGCAGGTGGTATGGAAGTGGAAGGTGCTGCAGGAGCCGAGACTGCCCCAGCAACAGCAGCTCAGCCGCCACAACCGCCGCGTCGCAAAGAAGGTTGTGCACCAATGCCGCAGTTACCACTTGAGGCAGATGCAAGCAATGCTTTTAGATCTGGGTTACGGCAACAATTTAGACCAGCTTAAATATTTGGCTAGATAGTGGTGTATATTGAGAAGTAAAACTGCATTACACCTAGTTTGTGCCGATGGAAAGGGCACGCTAGGTGTGTTTAAAGCTTTATGTAACATAGGGATAGATTTTAATGCTCAAGATGAGGATGGTCAAACTGTCTTGCATCTTGCAATTCTAAATGACAACGCCGATATATATCACTGGCTTATAGCAAACCGCCATGAATTAAAGATAGATTTGTTTATAAAAGATGATTTTGGGCGCACTGTCGCAGATCTTGTGCTTTGCAAAAAACCAGGTCGCATTAAAGCAGATTTAATGCAGATGTTTGATGAAATATTTTGGCAAGAACATTTATCTACTGATACTGAAGACAATCTAAAAAACCATTTCGCAAGGCATAAATTATCTGATTATGAAATCGCGCGGTTTCGTAATAAAAATAGGGCTTCTGGCGAAAATTTAATTGCCTTAGCTAAACAAGGTGATTTTGTAGCAATCAGAGCTTTGCAAAATATAAAGCACATAGTTAACTACCAGGATGATTCGGGTTATACAGCATTGTATTTTGCAGTTTGTCATAATTGTTGGCAGGATGCGCAATACTTGCTGGATAACGGTGCTAGCTTAAGTATGTGTTATGCTAAGAACAGGTTTCCATTAAATCCATTAATTATTCAAGAAACACTTAGTGATGTCACAGTAGAATTTTTCAAGAATATTCAAAATTTAAATAATATTGACGGTTTACTAAGCGCCACTAATATTCCAGGATTTATTGAAGCCTTTGTGTCTAAGCATGTAATAGATCGGCGTTTTGAACCAACGCACAGCGATTCCTTAATTTATCATAAATTTTATAGTGTATTGAAAAGTACACAGATTATGTATTTGCTATATACATGCAGTCAGTCTATTAGACCATTAGAGCTTTCAAGTGGCTGTTTAATGCTCCTTAAACATACACTATGTGCGGCAATAGATTCCCTGCAAACAGAACAAGAATTGTTGCATGATGCTCTAAAACCTGTGCAGGTAGATAAATTAGGCATAATAAAAAATCATATTAGTAATATACTTGCATGGCATGATGAAAATTTTACACAGCTGCAAGCTAAGGTAATCCAAGAGGAACTTTGTCATTTTGAAATTGTTTACAAGTATGCGAATAGATTGTTCATGGGGATTGTGGCAATCAATGGTAATAAACTATCACTGACGTTACCATATGCTTCGGGAGTTATAACAGAAAAGTATACTATTAATAATCGGGCTGGATTACTGCATGAATTAAGGATGCAGTTCGGTAAAATAAATGAATTATTAATATTTAAAAATATCCTGCATAAATATACAATAGCAGATGCAGCAAAACCAAGCACGACCCCTTTTTGCGATAGATTTAGCTTGTTATTTAGTGCGGTAGGGTTCTGTTTTTTTGAATCGTCAGATGATTATGCAGCGCTACTTAAAATAGTATTGCGTTATAACTTTTTATTATTATCAAAACAGCTCCCCAGTAGCTTATTAACCCAAGCAAAATTTAGTTCAAGTTTGCCTTTGGTGGACATCAAAGATATTATTTATGATAATTTCCAGAGAAATATCAATGAGATATTGAATGACCTTAAAGCAAAGTTAGATCCTAAAGTTTTAGTCACACTAAAAAAGGGTACTTCACATGTTGTAGGAAGGGCACCACGGCTATCAAACTTCAATTTTATAGATTTACCGTTTCCGGATCAAACGGTTACCATTGCCGAACTCATAGAAGTTTTGAATGATGTTAATTATGGGGTGGCATATTTACAGCAATACGAAGTGGGACATAATTACGAATGGATCTTGAATCACGCAGCAAACTATAAAATTATTGGATTAGATTTAGGTATTATGCCGGATGTCCTTGCTGCCTCATGGGTAACGGCAGCGCATATTCCTGGGTTGTATTTGGGTATAAAGCCTGAGATCTTACGCTGTGCATCAATAGAAAAACTGAGGATATTGGCTAGAACTGGGGATCCAAATGTTCTATTGTCTGGGAAGTATCATGTCCACAAATCAAATCTCTATATTCGTTTCTATTTGTTGCAAGAAATTATAAATACGACTTATGCTCAGGGAATTAATTTATACTACAATAATGCCGCACAACTGTGGTTGCATTCCATATTAAGCAGTAACGCCAAACAGAATGTTTCTAGGGAAGTTATATTAAGCGCAGCGGTGTCATTTGAAAAATTAGCCTATTACATGTTGGACGTTAAGGCGCATTTTAATAGTGATTTTTATGTAAGGTTTGAAGATATTGCCAATCAAGCAGCAGTTGCTGCAGCATGCGTTAAATATGGTTTAAAGCAGGAAAATTGCAGTTGGCGTGATTTGGTTTGCTTCCTGCATCAAATATCGCAGGAACAATTGAATTTAGCGCTGTATGATAATACCCAAGATAAACTACATGGCTTGAATAATATCCAACGTACTGGACTGTTGTTGGGTTTAGCATACAACATGGTTACTAGTCCGGGTTATAATTCGGAATACTTAGCAAAATTTGTATACTTTCACCCAATGACCAAATTTAATGCGCGGCAGTTACAAGGCTTTGAAGAATTTAAACGCAGTAAGGCTGATTTGTTAACTGTTGATGGGCCGTATAAATACACCGATGCGTTGCAAGCCTCTGATTTATTTGCGCCTACAAATGCCACAGCTTGGAAGTTTGTAGTGCCATCAGTTCCAAAGCAAGCCCCTGCTGCAACTATAGAGCCCGCTGCGGTAAATTCTGCAAATACAGCAATAACATTAAATGAAATTGATCCTATAGATAAAACCAAAATATATGAGTTTGCAGCAGCTGGGTCTTGGGATAAAGTTAGGCTTATGTTACTTGCTGGTGCTGATCTTTATGCTGATTATGATAATGGTAAATCACCGCTTGAGTATATAGCATTTTGTGAAAACATCGATGCTGAATACATTAAATTACTGCGATGCATTGCTGAAACTTTGTTCGCACGCAAAGACTATAATCTGAAATTTTATTCAGAGTACAATTTCTTTTATCCCTTCATTGGTGCGTTGGCTTCGTCCCGGCCACTTTTAGGCAATTTGGTACCGACAGACAGTGATAGCGAAGCTTACAAATATTTTTATAAAATAATTCGCGTAATGCAACTTAAATCAATGTTACATTATCAATTTGAGATGCAACCTTGGTATGACTCTGTTGAAGGTGTTGCCAATAAGCCCACTGGTAGCTTTGGCAGGTTGATGCAATCTGAATATTTAGCTTATCATCGCGCCTATTGCTTGGATTCGCCTAGAACAGAATACTATTTGAAAAAGTTTAAGTATATTGATAACGATATGCCGGATGCGCAGAGCAAAATAGAAGCGCGGCAAGCGGAGTTGAGGATTGATACTATACTCAAAGATTATTTGCCGACATCTAGATCTAACTGGAATAAACTAGAAGAAAACATAAGATCACAAGTTCCCGTAGCGTTTGAAATTCAAATTATGATGGACTTTTTTGCACACAATTTGAATGCACTGATTTCAGGCGATAAATTGTATATTGCGGATCGTTCGCGCGGCTTTGATTCAATAACTTTATATAAAATTCTAGATCGTGAGCAGCTTATACAACAGCTCAGGTATGTGTTTGGTTCTCGGGTAGAGAGCATTTGTTTAGAAGAGTTTGAAGACCATTCATGTATCGAGCAGGTACACAGTTATGAACTGCCACGTCAGACTGCATTTAACTGTACTTTTGCATCAATGGATGCGTTATATCATGCTATTGTACTAGATACTTTTGTGCCGGATGCATTAGATAAGCATAATGTATATGAGGTCATGAATGGCGTACAAGCGTGGGGCACTGCAGTTAGAAATTATGCGGTATATCATACGGTTCTTACTTTAAATAGACTAATGCCAAATGCGTATGAAGGTTTGAAACTAATTAATTTTCTTCCCAGTCTAAGTGACTCAAAATATTTGTATAAAAATGCAAATATGTTTGATGCTCTTAGTTCGGCCCTGAAATCTTATTTTGCGGCGCGTTTAGAGCAAAATGCTAGGCATGCTGGAATAGATCTATCTCGCTTTAATCTATCTGTAAAAAGTTTGAACTCAACAAGAATGAATTATGTGTATGATCTTGGTCCTGCTGTCTTACAAAATTTGATAGATTGTAATGATGAAGAGCTTTGTGGCATAAATTATGGCTTAAAGCGCGAAGATGTAAAGGAGGCTGGATATAATGTTCTACATGCCAAACCAATGTTGTTCTATCCAAAGGATAAAGTCCGAAATTTGAGTGAGCATAAATTACACGCTTTGCGTGAAGGGTTACGGTTAGAAGATGTGCAGCAACCTTGGTTTAGATTACATCACACCTACTTTTTTTTAGAAGCTGGAATATCAGATATTGAAAAACTAGCTTTGATTTCACTGTGGCATGTCGAGTGCTTTAGTGATAAAAAGCTTACAATTGAAGAGGCTTTAGAACATCGCAATGTTTCAGCCTCAACATTAGTGGCCTTGAAGATGGAAATGCGCAGACTTTTGAAAGATGATTTATTGCGGTTACCAGGTAGGATTGGGCTAGGCTTAGAAAGTGGTTTGTCAGCAGAGCAGGTATTAAATCCTGAATTTTCGGAAATTGTAGCATTGCTGGTTAATAACGGCATTGCGTATGATAATGCGTTAAAATTAAATCGTAAAGAAGCCTTAACAATTTTAAGAGGAGGCGAATATGCGCAATTACCTGAATATGAAATTAGCGATGAATTGTTATTGCTTCTAACTTACGCTGGTAAGAAAATTAAATTTGTTGATCTTTGTAATACTGCTGCAGCCCGCCGCTTTGCGGTGCGTAATGGCTGTCCATATTCTGTATACGCAGCGGAAGACTTTTCATGGGTACAAGCTTTATGCCATAGTCTAGGGTTGGATGCAGATGTTTTAAAGTGTACAAGACATGAGCAAATATTAAGAATAATTGCTAAATTGGCTGATGTTGAATTTACGCCAGCCGACTTGAAGTTTAATGCTGCAAATTACGCACTGCGAACATTAGTACCAGAAATTATTGCAAAGGATGATGAATTTAATTATAGCGATGAACAACTTTTGTGTATCTATTATGGTATGACAGGTTCAGAAGTGCGCTCTGCTTGGTTTTCAGAAATGCATTACTTGGCAGTTGTTAAATACGGTATCAATAGCCGAACTTTAGTTGGTAAAGACGCTGCCACGGTGCAACAATTATTACCAAGTCACAATCCTAGTATTCTTGAAGGGCTAAAAACTGTAGTAGCAGAGGTTATTTCGAAACGAAGATCTAGTCCAATAAGAGTTATGAGGACTAGTGAGGGTCAAGAATGTTTCCTGTGTAATTCGACTGAGGATAAGGATACCGAATTGGTTTTAGATTTTGATCCAGATGATCTCGATCCACATTCTGCGCCAGATCTCAGGATGTGACAGGTTACTTTAAAATCTAAGGCTATTTTTATGCTCTGTTATGGGGTGTCTTGTAATAGACGTTGTTGATGGTTGCATTAATTCTAATATATGCGGGATAGTTTTTAGGAAAGCAGCAAATTCTGGTATAAAATGTTGTTGCATGAAATAATAAGACACTCTAATGGTTGCGGGGTTGTCTCTGATTATCGCAGCTGAGTTTGCTAGAATTCTGTTGACATTATTAACCATATTTACGGTTGCTGTATAGTTTAATCCAGTAACCATGTGAAAATCGCGTTTTATTAAATGGTACTTTTTATCATAGCACTTGTCAAAACTGCATTTTGTAGGTAAGTTTCTATCTCCTATTTGATATTTCATCGCAAAGGCATATTCCAAGATATCACACGATTCAAGTGAAAGTTTGTGTGGATCCAAAATGCGTTGTAATGACTTTAGCATTTCTTCAAAACATGCTTCAATGGCTAATATTCCGAATTCTAGTCCGCCTATTTCAAGATCTGGATCTGCTAGGTTAATGTCTGGAATGCTAACATCGTAAGCGCGCCAGAGAACTGGATTTTTCTTAACTCTGCTAATTGCTGTTTCAGCATGTTCTGATTGTATAAACTTAAACAAAACATCAATAGGCATTAGACATTTACTGAAATTTGCAGCTAGGTACTGTTTTTTGCGTGCTACAAGCCTGATAGGAGCTGCACTCTCGGTTGCTGAATATGAAGAAGTTTCCGCCGTATCTTGCAATAATTCACTTAAAATATCTAAGAATTCATTTTTTTCTTGAGTTAATTTTGAATAATCATAATCTGGGTAACGTATCGAAAGTACAAATAATGTAAGCATCGAACGGATCGCACTATTTGTTGCCTGCGGGTTGTTGTGGAACAATTTTATCTCTGGCGGCGATTGGGTTATCAATGGTTCATCGAAAATGTATATGCATTTATCTTGGGTTGTACTTTCTAATAAACTACTAAAAAATGGACATTGTGGTAGCGTGTTTAAAAACATGAATTGTGATATCGAACTTGATTGCTCAATTAAGCTATTTATGTAATCGAACCAAACTTCAAAAAAAACATCTGGGCTGGCATTATGCTTTGCTGCAAAACACTCAATTGCCGTTTTTAAGTCGATATAAGATTGATTAGTATATTCGTTAGTTGTCTTATAAGGGTTTGGCTCTGCGGTATTATCTGGTTCAGGCATCAATTCCATTCCAGGCTATTTGTGAGGTAAACAGCATGCCATGCTGTTTGGGTTATGTAAAGGATAGCAAGTGTTTTCACTGTGTTTTAAGAAGGTTGAGCATTGTGAGTCGAATGGCTTTATAACAAATAATACCTGATTTTTCCTTACAATACTCTTCACTTCAATAAGCAACTTTGCTAGTATGTCATGAAAATTACCTAAAAAATAGTGGATTAAGAAGTACCATGAAATTTGCACAGCATATTATAGACAAGGTAAACGGTAAAACACGGGCGTTAAAAGATCGAAGCGAAAAGATCAAGGGATTGAACGCGAGTTTATCGCAACAATACCAAGATTCATTAAGCGAAATTGAAACGCAATTGCAGCAAGCAGTTGTTGCGTTAAATATTAATGGCTTAAAGCAGGCTCTAGCAGATATTCAACAATCTAAATCCAAAGTAAAACATATTACAGCAACAATATTACAATGCTTAGATGCTGATCCATGCTTGTTAGAGAGTATCTTAAATAATCCAGAAGATCACTTTTCGTATTTTGTAATGCTTAATTATGAGCCATTACATTTGCTAACAGCATTATATTTGCATAATGGTCTTGGTTTTACAGAAACTTTACTAAAGTTGGTTGCGGATCCAAATGTTGACTATAGATATGAAGCGTATGGAGTTATTCCCGCTGTAGAAATTTTAGAGATGGAGCCTGTGCTACGTAATGCAATGCTAGATCGAATTCTACGCGATATAGTTGCGGCAATTCAGAGTAGTAATTTTGATAGGGCAGTTGAGCTTATTGATCTCGAGCCGGAGTATTTTTGCACAACAGTAGTTCCAGGAAGTTCCGGAAGAACTATTCTATTTTTTGCAGCAGAAAATTTAGTAGACTGCGACTTTTATGAAAAGCAAAAGCTAGATTTCTTTAGTAGATTGGTTAATACATATGGCTGTGATGTTAATGCGCTAAATGCGGAGGGTATTGCTTGTAAAGATCTACTGATACAGCAAATAGATGCATATAATGATATTGGCGCGCGTCAAGGTTTTGATGGAATTTATCTTCCTGTAGTGGTTTCAAGTTTTAATCGAGGAACATACCTAAGCTCATTTGCTACAGTTAAACTTAATGAACTATTGAGAGAATTACGAGTTCTGAGTCTAATTCCGGAGCACAATTTATCTGCAAGTGATCTACATCTATTGGGACTATCCAATCTTAGAACGGGTGCTAATGGTATTGAATACTGTTGCAATGGCGTAAACGTTTCTGAACATTTAGCAGTGTTCTTGGTAACATATGTATTCCCAAAAATAAAAAGCATTGCCTTGACAAACTGTAGCTTAAATTCGGAGGTTTTGGATGTGGTCTGGGACGGGATCCAAAACAATGTAAATATAATTCAAGTGCATTTGGCGATTAATAATGCCAATGTTGTTAAATTAAAGCAGACGATTGATTCTAGGCATTTAGCATCACTTTATTTAACGGCCTTAGATTCAGAACTAGATGTTACTGTTGTACTTGTAGATTTGTTGCAAGCAGGCTGCAAAAATTTGGCTGAATGTGAAATTCAACTTGATACAAGACCGAATTATGATGCGGGATCACATTTGGCAATTATCAAGCATAATCATAATATAGCCAGAAATGGCTTTAGTTTAAATATTTCTGTAAATTTCGATGTCGGTTTTTATCAAGGGTTGTTATCAATATTACATGGAAGTGATAAATTACATCGAGTTATTCTTACAGGAATAATGTTAAATGTGGAAGCAGCAACAATAATATTAGATATTATAACTTCATGTGGAAATATTAAAGAAGTAAAAATCCAAAATTGTTTACTTGAGGAGGCAGCAAAGCCACTAATTGCTACAATTAGAGCGCTAGATCGCATACCGCAACGTATGGTACATGGTTGCGAGATTGATCCCATTCAAATATTTGAGCACAATTCTGAAAAGTTACCTGCTGAAATTGTGGCTATTAAAGATCCACTACAATATATGCAAAAGCTGCAAGAGTATCATCAGAAGCGAGCTGAAAATCAGGCTAGAGAATATATTGCCGAGATGCGTGCTAAGATGCAGATGTCAGTAAGTTTAGTGTTGCGCAATGATTATCCTGGTTTACATTCTAGGGCGGCTTATGATCACATCTATAAAGACTTGTTAACTAATGATGATCTTAAAATTATTAATGAGCGTATTGATACAGTCTTAGATGCTAGTTTATTTGAGCTTAGTGTATCTGATACAATATCAGAGTTAGATAAGCGCATAAAGTTGGAAATCGCGCAATTTCAGCAGAATTTCTTTACAGCATACCAGGAGGAATTGCAGAAAAATGGCATAAATCATTGGCATGGTGCAGTATCTGATTTGAATATAATTGCCAGAATATTTGGATGTAAAATATGTTTACATACTGATTATTTTGATGATAGGAGTTTAACCAGTAAAAGTCGTGTTTTAGAGTTTGGCTCGGTGGTATTTAATTCCGAAATCCATCTTGTAAGGCAGGGTAATGTTTATTTTGGATATTCAGCACAATATCACACGTTGATTCCTAATGTTGGTGATGATTTAAATCTATTCCGAGCCTGTGTGCATGCTTTTATAGATCAAAAATGTCCACATGATAGTATCATTGCAGTAGCAGATAAGTACGTCGCAGAATTGCGTTATGCAACCGCAGTATGTATGGAAAGTGCCGCTGACTTATGCAGCACAGCACATTCTGCCTTTATTGCTGAGTTTATGGTCGCGCAAAATAGAGATGCTGCGTATCAGTTTGCAAAGAATTTGCCGCAACACAACTTTAGGTTTGTAGCGGATTTAGTGCAATATAAACGTATCGCGGATGCTATTCAAAAAATTTCTGACAAAGTGCGGATGCTTAAAATAGAGGATGTGGTCGATGCAGTAGGGCAACGTATAATGCAATTATTGCGTAATCAAAAAAATTCAGATTCATTATTATACAATGTGCGCGACATGCGTAGCGATAATGTAAATTGTATACATGTCAGAGACTTAGATAAAGCTGCACTGGAAGACTATTTTGAATCGCGGAAAACGTTACTAATGCAACGACAGGAAGAGCGTCAAGCTATCTTTCAGGATAAATTGAGTGCTGCCTCTAATGAACTGGCAAAACTTGAAGCATTACGCGAGGCTATGATCGAAGCTTTGCAAGAGCAAATCGGGCATTTAAGAGGCAATGCTGTTGCAGATATAAATCAAAACTATCGGAAGACTAGAAAAGCTTTTAAAAAAGCTTTAATTAAGGCAGGGATAGGGGTAGCATTAACTTTTGTTTGCTTAGAACTTTTTGCAGCTCCGTTGGCCCAGTTGTTGTTTTCATCTAGTCTAATTAGTAATGCCACATTTGCAAAGATCGCAGCGGAGGCAATAATTAGTTCATTGGTAAGTAATTTAACGGCTGGTGGTAAGTTAAAGCGTTTGCCAGAGGAAATTTCTAAAACGTTTATAATTAATGCTGCTGGTAGTTTTGTAACCTCAAGTTTAAGTAAAGGTTATAGTTTACAAAATTTACCACGCAGTGCTGCGCATTCTAAATTAATTGTTGCAACTCAAATGACGCTAGAATCTTCTGTGCGAGCTGCATTTAATAAGAAGAACATTGCAGATGAAGCATTAGCTACGGGGATCGCTGCTACTTTATTGGGCTGTGCCATAGGCATTGACGCAACTGATAAAAGCATGAAACTAGTCTTTGACCCGAGCTTGACTGCATTAAAAGAAATTGTGCGTGGTTCTAGCTCAGATACCATTGCGATGGAAGTCGCATTGCAGGTAGTGCAGAGCTTGGCAACCCTTGGCACGATTAAAATTATACATGCTCTAAAACCAGCACCAAAGGTTAGCTCTAAGCCAATTCATGAATTGACACCAAAAGTTTATGTTGCTGGGGACACTGTTGATGATTTAACTTATAAAGATGCCGATATTATAGATGCAGGTTCTGATATTGATCCTAAAAATTCAAAAGCATCCAAGCGTAATAATGATTATTTTGAGTTTTTTAATTCTGCTAATGACAGAGCTGATATTGATGCATCCATAGCAACTTTCATGCACGACAGAGCGAGTTTATATCCGGCGACAAGGAAGATATCTGTTAATTTTGACGAAGCAGCAATGTACATGGTTGGTAGACTTTATGGAGTAAATAAAACGTTATTAAATAACTGCCCTAGCGTTGGTCCTTTGGGGATACCATATGTTCGTTCAATACTTGAAAGTTTTTATCCGACCTACGAATTGCCAATAGCTGTCAATGCCCCTGGCAAAACAGATAGTGAAGGATTCGTAAAATTATGGGATAGCTATGTTGGGCATTATAGGGGTCATCAGCAGGCTTCCTTAAGGTATCACAGAGCAGGCAACCCATTTTTGGCAGGTTTTACAAGTGGTTATGCTGATTCAGGGGTTATACTGGATGCCTCATTTGTGCTAGGTTTAGGGTATTCTACATATAGATATGCACCAACAGTTGCGGCTTTTAGTAGGACATTTGTTGCGAGCCACGAATTTAGAAGTCCGCTACTATTTAGCTTTGAGCACGGTAAGCTGTATAATGGCCCACCGCTTGACGCAGTTAAGTTTAGAAATCCAGTGGTGCGTCGCCCAGATAGTAAGTCAGGCAGAACTTATGCACCAACTATTAAGCATGAACCGGGGACGTCATATGGTTTGAACATAATACCTGATGCAGAAATAGGCCAAGCACTATTGGATACTGCATATTCTCACCCTGGGACCAAACAAGTATTTAATGTGTATAACGGAAAATTAATTAAATTTCAGCCTGATAATACAGGAGGGTGGCATGCTTATGTAATCAATCAACGAGGAAGTTTATCAATTAAAAATCAAATACCAAACGATATTTTAAGATCTATGCTAAAAGATGGCAACATAAGTAAAAAGCAGTACAATAGCATTATTAAAAATAAGAGTTGACATTATGATATTTGGAGATAAAAAAAGTTTTGCTTTTGAATATGAAATATTACCACATCCATATGGGGATGAGTTTGGGATAATGAAGGATTCTTGGGGGCTATTACGGTTATGGGTGAAGAACGTAGACATCTTGGAAATTTACAGAAAGGATAACGATATAGTAACTAAACGTATTAGGTACGAATGGAATTTAATTAAAATTGTAGAATGGTTGTCTAATAATTTTAATGTTATTACTCAAGAAGAAAATTTTCCGAATTCTGTCCTGGCCGACAATAGCTTAGAGTACATCAAATTAAATAATCTTGCCGAGCCTGACATGGATACTGATAAATTTTGGTTTTGGAATGATAACGCTTATAAATGGCTTGAAAATCACTGGTTTGGTATGGCAGCTGACGATTCACATTTAGGGAGTATATTTATTAGAAAAAAAGACGATAGCATTGAAATTTCGTGGGATAATAATAATAGTTTTGAGTATCAGGGACTGCACTTTATAAGTGTTGAAGGTGTGGAATTGATTCCGATAAAAGAGTTTAAAGAAGTTATATATTGTTTTATAAAAGATTTTACATCTAAGTTTCAAGAAAAATACCCAAATGAAATGAAAGAAATATTAATGCGACTTCAAAAACATTAGTTTTCTGCTTCAGGGGTTATACTGGATGCGTCATTTGTGCTAGGTTTAGGGTATTCTACATTTAGATATGCACCAACTGTTGCAGCTTTTAGTAGGACATTTGTTGCGAGCCACGAATTTAGAAGTCCGCTACTATTTAGCTTTGAGCACGGTAAGCTGTATAATGGCCCACCGCTTGGTGAAGTTAAGTTTAGAAATCCGATGGTGCGGCGAGTTGCATCGAGTCAACTACCTGTCAAACACAACTTATAGCTACATACCATGTAAAGCATGGTCTGGATTTTTACAAAACTTTAAATCAAAGCGAAAAAGCTACCGAGGTGAATATGGAGAAATTATCATGCAAAATTATGTAACCTTAATAGATTTAGATGAATCTATTGAGGAGTCTCGCTTTATTCAAAAAAGTAATATAGTTATTGAAACGTTTGATCACACTGGAAAAATTTATCCATTACATATCAATGGCCACTATTTGGTTGATCTTGAGTTAAGACAGTTTGACTTTGCAGAACCAGAAATAATTAGTTGTGCACAAAACAAGGTGGAACAAATTGGCGAATCCTTTGCCCATTATTTATATGGCTATGTTGAAAATAATATATTTCATGTTGGTGGATTTCTATTCGATTTTTCTGAATATAATGATTACGATCAATATGAAGGTAAATACTTAAAATTTAAAGCTGATAGAATTAATGTTGAGTTTTTAAAGGAATTGCCTGGTAAATAATTCG